>JAWXAV010000176.1:0-50239 GCA_034439695.1 Bythopirellula sp.
CCATTTACGGAGATTAACTCTGCTTCCTCTACTAACTCCTGTTCCATAAAATTTGCGCACGCCGCGCAAAATTCGACTGTTTGTAACACGAATAGACACAAAATGGGTCGAGGACAAGTTAATTGACGACGACGGCTGAAATGGCCAAAATGTCGATGGTGTAATCTTAATCGAGTTCTGCAGAGTCACTTTTAGACCGATGAACGACGACTTGCGTCCTGAATATGGGTTTGATTATAGCCAAGCCAAACCGAATCGGTTTGCCGCCGGTCTTAAGCCAGGGGGTCGGATTGTCGTACTGGACCCGGAAGTCGCCGAAGTCTTTCACAACTCGGAAGATGTCAATGTATTTTTGCGCGCCGTTGTGCAAGCCATGCCTTCGAGCGGCGATACTGGTCAGGGGGCTACACAGTAACTTTTTCGTTTTTATAATTTTCAGGCGGATCAAGTAAACATGATGGCGTCGGATGTATGGCAGGACTTACGAGTCGGCGACCAAATTCGCTTCATCGCAATGCCGACTGAGTTTAGCAGTAACAACTGTCATGCCGAGACGCTGGAAGCTTACACCACGCTGATCGCGCGCCGTCGTCCAGTTCGAGTTCACGAACTGGACGAACAAAATATGCCATGGATTCACTTTCGTACGCGACGAGATGACGGTGGCTGGGACCATCACTACCTTTTGATCAATCACGATGGCTGGGTGCGGGTGCGGCCGCGGAATACAGCTTTATAATACCACTAAGCCGCTGCTGACAGCGTTACCAACTCATCATTCACGGCCCGCAATTGCGGGGCGTCGATGGCTGCGTCGCCCGCGGCGTAGCCGACCATCAGGGCGAGATCGCAGAGACGATTGATCCGTCGGGGGATGCCGCCTGAGAGTTGGTGGGCGAGTTCCAAGGCTTGTGGCGTGAACAACGGCCGCGTCGCCCCGGCCATCACCAAGCGGTGCTCGATGTAGCCGGCGGTTTCTTCGCTACTGAATGGCTTGAGATAAACCTTCATTTCCAGGCGCTCGTCGAGATTGTTGCACCGCTCCATCGTCGAGAGCGCGGGTATCTGGCCGATTAAGAGCAGCGTAAAGAGCGGTTCGCTCGCGGCGCGTAAATTCATCAGCAAACGTAGTGGTTCGAGAAGTCCCGCGTCTTCGAGCAGGTGCGCTTCATCGACGGCCAGCACCGCGAGGCGGCCGCGCTGGCGGTTTTCGCTGAGTATGCTTTCCAAGCCGCGCAAACTTTCGTCGACGGATTGCTGTGCCGAGTGGCTGGGCGCTCCGAGTTGCTGAGCCAAATAAGCCAACATCTCGCGGGGTGACAACAGCGGGAACACCAAGTGCGCTTGCTTGCCGATTGTATCACCCAACTGACTGGCGAGTGCATGCCACAACAAAGTCTTGCCGATCCCCGTGGGACCGACCAACAGTGCTGCGGGGCGGCGGCTTTCAATGGCGTAACGCAACTTGTGCAGCGCGGCTTGATGCGCGGGACAAGGAAATAGAAAGCCCGCGTCGGCACTCGGCTCGAACGGCTTGGTTTCCAGTTGCCAGTATTCTTCGTACATTGTTGCTATCTACCGTGAATTAGCTCGTCATCCCGAGGGAGGCTTGCCGACCGAGGGATCTGGCATTGAAGCTGAGAGTCCAGAGACAAGAGTCGAGAGCCATATGTCTGGCACTAGACTCTAGACTTTCCGCTCTCGACTACTCTTAGATTCCTCAAGTCGTACAACTCCTTTCGGAATGACACTTACCCTAACTAGCCCGATTGCCGATGACGCCTAGACAGAGCGGCCCGAATAGTTTGCCGAGTTGGTCGATGCCATGCACGGTGACGGGGTCGCTCGCGCCACTGGGGGCGATGATGATCCCCGCGTCGAGCCGGCAATGTTCGATGGTGTTCTGGATAGCGGCAAGCTGCGACTTTTCGCTCGCGGCTCCCAAATCGAACAGCACCAGTTCGTGATGGTAGCGTAACATGCCGGCGATCACCGAGGATTGAATGCTGGTGAGTCGTTCGCTTTCCGCCGTGGCGGGGCCACCGAGCGGCACGAGCGTCAGCTTGTCGGCCAGCGACATGACCGCGCATTCGGCGAGCGGAATCTGCCCGGCCAGCACGTCTTCCCAGCCGGTGTCGAATTCCAGGCCAAGTGTGCTGGCGAGGTTCCCGCGTGTAAAGTTGGCATCCACCAGGGCCATGCTGTGTCCCGCCGCGGCGATCAGACGAGCCAGACACATGGTCGTTGTTGATGCACCTACGCCGGTGTTTGACCCGGCGATTCCCACAAGAGAACGGCCTTCTCGCGCGGAGGCCAGGAGCAGTTCCACAACGGGCAGCAACAGGTTTTTCGATGAATGAAACAGTTCGTCGACGATTTTGGGCCAACGAAATTCATCGACCTCAAACACCGGCTTGAATGCGGCACTCGGAGCTGGCCGAGGTGTGGCAAAGGACGACAACGGGCGGCGTTCGCCCACCAGCGAAGGGAGCGTCAGCTCTTCGCTGGGTGTCTCTTGATAATTGGAAAATTGAACTTGTTGCTCGGTCGCAATTGCTGAATACGGATCCGTGGCAGGCGCGGCAAAGTGCGGCGGCCGACGCATCGTCACGGTTGGTTCCGGTTGCTCGAATCGTGCTTGAGCAGTTCGATCCGTGCCGTGGGCAAAGACGCGTAGCTGGGGTGCTTCCACCGTAGTGCGTGGCGTGGCGCTGTTCCGTAGTGACGCGGTTTGCGCAACCGTCGGCTCATCCGCATAGGCGTTAATAAAGGCTTGGTCAATGTGGCTCATGCGGAGAATCTCAAGGTCAGGGATTAGCGATTGATCGGTTCGGCAGTGGCCGCATCGGCACGTTCGGCGACGGCTGGCAATTCTTGCAAACTCGCGCCTGAGTTGTTGAGAGCCTTACTGTAGTCGAGCTCGAGTGGTGAGCTGGTCTTGGGGAACATCAACTGGCCCAATTGTGCTGGTGAGTCGTCGATTTGCTCGATGATGGGTTGCATTGTCGCGGCGCTGGTGTCCGTGGGGACCGTGTGAGGTTGCATCTCGAGCGGGGATTGCTCGGCAGGAGTTGTCGGTTGAACATATTCCGAATTTTCGGGCTGCTCGGTGGTGGGGGCAAAGTCGGCTTCGGCCAGGGGTGGCTCGCCGATGGCCTGCGTTGTCGAGTAGTCCGGCTCGCTCGCTTCCACGCGGAAGCCATCGCCGGGGAGCGCGAAGTCGTTGAACTCCGCGCCGGGTTGTTGGCCCCCCAGCATCATCCAAAACAACAACGCCGCCGAGGCCATCAATGCCGCAGTGACAATCAGACCGGCAAACGGAGCGATTTGTGAGTGAACTTGCGAAAGTAGAGGCCTCCAGCCCGTTTGCTGTCTGGCCGAGCGTGAGTGAGATCGTCCCGCCACCACTCGTTTCTGCGCGCGGGAAACTCGTTCCCGTGGTTCAAAGTCATCTTCATCTTGATCTTCCGACAATTCCCATTCGTGATCCACATGGGCCCGATCAACAAAACGTGTCGGGCGTGGACCACGTTGCACGGGAGCTTCTTCAGGCAATTCAGCCAATTCGGCGAATGCGGGATGTGATGATTTCAAAGTTCGAGCGGAACGTGCTGCTGTTTCGGTGACAAACTCGCTCTCCACGGGCTGTGCGACGGGCGTCTCACCCACATGCGGCAACTCGGCCAACAGCTTCATGTGCTGCAGGGCAAGAGTTTCGCGACTCGCTGTGTCGGTTCGTCGGGGAATAGTCACGTGAACACCCTCGTGCGAAAGATAAGGATTGCCAGCGCGTGCTAGCACGACGGGTGGTCGCACACCGCCCTCTTGTCCTAGTATCGGTGCCGAACGTGACGACCTTGAGGGTGGAACGGGTCGCGAAAAGATTAACGAGTGCTAGCTAGGAAATAAACCGCTGATGGACGCTGATAAACGCTAATCATGCCAAAGAGAATGAGCGTTGTCGCAAAAACCGAAAGCCCCTCCCCGGAGTACCTGGGAGGGGGATGTTGATATCACTTCGTCGGCTGGTGGTGGGGACTTTCGGCATAGTGCCGTCGGAGATAGTCGGCACCAAAATTGTTGCCAGGCGAATGCCAGACGAGATGGGCGTGATTCGCGTCGTTCTGTGTGTTGTCGTATTCGATAACCAAGGTGGGGCCGTGAATCCGAAAGTAATGTCCTTTTCCCAGTTCGACGCTCCCCGCCCAGGCGAAGTGCAGCTTGTCGAAACCCGCGTGCTCGAGTTCATGGAGCGCTCGTTCTTTTAATTCCTCGTTGAAATTGCCGACCAGCTCTTCCAAAAGCTTGCGCAGCAACGCTTGCTGTGCGTCGGTCATTTCCTCGGCGCCCAGACCCTCGGGTTCGCCGAAGTTGATTTCGATTCCGGGCAACGCGATCACGTCACCGGGAGCCGTCTCGGCGATGATCGCCGTTTTGAGTTGCTCGTGAGTGCAACTGGTAATAAGTTCACGGCCCAAATCTTCTTCGGCACCGAGCACGCGCAAGCCCGCGCGGGGACCATCGCGCAGTTCCGCGGGGTTCGTGCCAAAGAAGGCAGGGGTCACCGAGACAACCTGCCCCGTGACCGAGGAAAAGTTGAGCGACAGATGGTGCCCTTCCACCCGCCAACCCCAAGGTTCGTCGCCTTTTCCCTCATCGCTGCCGGGATCACCAAACAGGGCGAACCAATATTTTTCCGGATCGCGGATTTGATTCACGTCCGCGCGATCCGCTTCCAAGCGGCGGAGCTCTTCTTCGAGCGACATGATGGTCAGCGCTTTGAAGAAACCTTGGCTGCTGAGCGCAGTGCGCAACAGGTTGTGTGCCGCCCGGCGTTGTTCCAGATTCATGTCATCCCATTTCACGCCTAACCGATCTTTCGGAATAAAATGCCAATCGGTCCGCTCGGGGCCTTCAAACTCAAAGGTCGCCCTTTTCGTTAGCTCCGGCCCCAGAGCCTCGCGCCAGGCCAAAACCGCCTCGCGCATGGCTTCGCTATCGACCTCGACAACGGGCTCGTGAGCTTGAGATAAAACGGCATCAAATAAACACGCTGTAAAAAGACCGCTAACAACGACGAGGGATTTCAAGGCAGGACTCCAGGAGAAGGGCGGGAAGAGAGGCGGTGCCGTGATTATTACTGACCAATCCTCTCTACACAACTAGCGCGAATCTTTGATTTCGTTGCTCACATCTGGGTTCTCAAGCCTTTTGGCTGCCTTATACTGAGTATTCATGTTTGTAGGCCGGAACGAGCCGTGCGCTGTTCCGGAAACTGCATTTTACGCGATTCATTGCCGGAACTGCGCGGAGCTTGTTCCGGCCTACACGCTGTTTCTTACCCTTTATTTCCAAGTTGGCAATCCCCATGAAAGCCATGTTGCTCACCGCGCCGAGCAAACTTACCTATACCGACGTACCGGAACCCGAGTGCGCGCCCGATGGCGTGCTGGTGCGCGTGGCAGCGTGCGGGATTTGCGGCAGCGACATCCATGGCTACGACGGCTCGACGGGCCGACGCATCCCGCCGCTCATCATGGGGCACGAAGCTGCGGGGGTGATTGAAGCCGTTGGCAGCGATGTTTCCAAATTTCGTATTGGTGAACGCGTGACTTTCGATTCCACGGTTTCCTGCGGAGCATGTACGTTCTGTCAGCGCGGGGCGGTGAACCTCTGCGACAATCGCCAAGTGCTCGGTGTTTCCTGCGGCGAATATCGTCGACACGGCGCGTTCGCCGAGTTGGTCGCATTGCCTGAGCGAATTTTGTATCGCTTGCCGGATTCGCTCACCTTTGAACATGCCGCGCTGGTGGAGGCAGTCTCGATTGCTGTCCATGCCGTCAGGCGTTCGGAAATCAAGCGTGGTGAGACGGCAGTGGTCGTCGGCACCGGCATGATCGGCCTCTTGGTCTTGCAAGTCCTCAAGCATTACGGTGCGTCGAGAATTGTAGCGGTTGATCAAAGTGAAAGCCGTTTGCAACTCGCGCGCGAGTTGGGCGCTGACACGACGGTTCTCGCTGGTGGAGAAAACATTCTTGATGAATTCCTCGCTGCGAACGAGGGAAAGGGATTCGACCATGCCTTCGAAGTTGTGGGTATCACCCCCACGGTGCAAACGGCCATTCACGCGGTACGCCGGGGAGGTTCGGTGACGCTGGTGGGCAACTTGGCCCCCGAAGTGGCGTTGCCGTTGCAAGTCGTGGTGACGCGCGAACTTTCCTTGCGGGGTACGTGTGCTTCATGTGGCGAATACCCCGAGTGCTTGGAATTGATCGCCTCGGGAGTCGTGAAGGTCGCCCCCTTGATTTCCGCCATCGCACCGCTCGCGGAAGGGCCCAATTGGTTTGAGCGACTCCATGCCGGTGAAGCGGGATTAATGAAAGTGATTTTGCAGCCATGAGCGACACCCCAACCAACAATCTGTTTGACCTCAGCGGCAAAGTGGCGATTGTCACAGGCGCGAGCCGTGGCTTGGGCCAATACTTCTCGCGAGCGCTTGCCGGCGCGGGCGCTGACTTGGTGATTACGAGTCGAACCCTCGCAGCGCTTGAACCCTTCCACCAAGAACTCGCCGCTACGGGGCAACGTGTGTTGCCGCTTGAGCTTGATGTCACCAACTACGACAGCATCCAACGGATGGTCGCCGCCGCGCATGATGCGTATGGTCAGCTTGACATTCTTGTGAATAACGCTGGCTGCAACATTCGCAAGCCGGCCTTGGATGTCACTTGGGAGGATTGGAATACGATCCTCGACACCAATTTGCGTGGCCCGTTTTTCGTGGCCCAAGCGGTGGCCCGCCACATGATTCCTCGCGGCGCGGGCCGCATCATCAATATTGGCTCGGTAACAGCCGTGAACGGTTACGCGGGACTCGGTCCGTATGGCGCGAGTCGCGGCGGCATCAAGCAACTCACGATGAGCCTCGCCGACGATTGGGGGCCGCATGGGATCACGGTCAACTGCCTCGCCCCCGGTTGGTTCCAGACGGCACAGAATCAAGTGCTGTACGAGAATCAGGAGTGGGTCGATTATCTTGTCGACCGCATTCCCCTCAAGCGGCCCGGACAAGCCCACGATCTGGATGGAGCCTTGTTGTTTCTCGCTTCGGATGCGAGCTGCTATGTCACGGGACAAACGCTGCTTGTCGATGGCGGCATCACCACCGGTGCCACGCGGGCACTGCCGAAGAAATAATAATCCCCCTCCCAGGTGCTCCAGGGAGGGGCTAGGGGAGGGGTTGTTTAATTCTTGCGATAGGCTCAGAGATTCTTTCCAGTGCGTGATAGCGATGACACTGCGTACAACTGTCCCCCGCCGCGCCGGGTTTGTGGCAGGTCGCGCAATCTTGCTTGGTGAGCGCATGAAAACCCGCGGCAAAAACTTGCGAGTCTTGGTTCTTGTAAGTCTCCATGACCGTGCTGGCTGCGTTGATGCGATGACACGCCGTGCAATCGGCTAGCTCTGGCTGCAAAGTATGTGGTGAGTGTGAGAACACGGTAAAATTGGCACCAGGGCTCGGAGATTGCAAGGCGCGCCAACTCACTTCGAGCGCGCCGCTGGCCGTGCGATCGACGCTGTGGCAACTGCCACATTGGCTCGGGGCGGTAGGTTTCATCATATCGAGCAACAAACTTTCAACCACTTTTTGCTCTGGTCGTCGCGTTGCTTCGGCCAACAGGTCGATCCACGTCTTGAGCCAGGGATCGGCATGGCCCGTCGGTCGGTAGCGGAGCACCAAGGTTTCGTCATCGCGGGTCCAGCCGCCCCCACCGATGCGTGTGTTTTCATCGTTCTCTGCCGCTGCGGATTCTGGCAGCTTTTCCGTAAACCAAACTTCACTGATAGCCGCCGAATTCTCTGCCGAGAGATGCGCTGCCACTGCCGCCAGTTCTTCGGCAGAAATTTTGCGGCCGAGCAATTTTTTCAGCCGTTCGCCGATGGCCGCGTGGCCGTTGACCGAGAGTTCCGCGGTAAACTTTTTGAGTGCCGCAATGATATCGGCTGCCGCGGCGAGCTGGGTCTGTTCCGCGGGATCAACGTCATAAAAATCAAAATCGGATCCCAGGAGTTGGATTCCTTGGGCCGCCTTGTCGTCGCTGAGCAATAAAAACTTCGTCACCAGCGGCAGCGCCCCATCAAAATCGCCGGTCGCTTGTTCGGGCCAAGTGCCGATATCGTGCCCCTCGTCACTCAAAGTTTCCGTGTCGATGATCGGCAAGCTCACGAAGGGGATGCCCGCTTTCCAACTCGTCGCCAGATCACTGTCGTGGCACTTGGCGCAACTCGCTTCATAGCCCAGCGTGGTTTGAAATCCCGTTTCATTCTGTTGATGGCACATGGCGCAAGCAAACTCTTGCTTCTCTTCGGGAAAATGCTTCGTCTGGTGCGAGGCGTGGTCGAACGCAATCCGCGTGCGGCGCTCGGTCGGCCAGCGGCCAAACTCGGGGTGGTCGCTGGCGAAGCTGTGGAATTGCTCGCGATGGCAGGCTTGGCAAGCCGCGTCGCTCATGTGGATGAGATCGTGCGTCGCCCCGTGATGTTCGCGGTGACAGGTGCTGCACGCGAACTCGCCCATCGGATTAACCCGCCGCGATTCCAGATTCTGTTCGTGTCCAGCCAATAGAACCTGCGAATCAACCCCATGAGCCAACAGCGCGGTGGCGACGGGAACTTCCTGCTTGTGACACTCCAGGCAGAGCGTGCTTTGGGTGGGCAATGCGAGTTGTGGTTCTCGGGCATGCGACAACCACTCCAAGGCCGACTGATTGCCGGCGGCGTGGCAACTCGCGCAGCGCTGCGATTGGTCGTCGCCACGGGCCACCAATTGCGCATGATGTACCGAGAGTGCTCCCGGTGCCAAAAACTCGTTCCGCCAATTGCTGCTCAAAATCATGCACAAACCGCCGAGCGTGGCGAGCGCCACAGCCCACACGAATCGCCCGCGCTGGGAGCGCAGCGATCGCACGGGCGAGCAGGAATATTGCAGACAACACTCACCATCGGGCGTTGGGCCTGTTTCGCAAGGCCCGCCGCGCAAGGCCGAGCGATTGCAAACCCAGCGATCTCCCTCGCGCACGGGATGACACGCCACGGCATGAGAACAGCCGCCGCGTGCGGTGGGGCCCAACGGGCAGGTCGGCCCCTCTTCGGCAAGCCCACAGACCCAGGCCTGATTGGGCCGCTCGTAGGTGTCGCCATGGTCCAGTTTGAGCGGTTCTCTCACGGCGTACCTCCGGCGAAGAGATGCGCGAGCCCACTGTGCATACACGCCACCAGCAGCAGCGGATAGGTCAGCCCAAGATGCACGAACAGCCACATCTTGAGCCGCCACTGCATCGCGGCATGAAAATCCAAATCATCCCGGCGGCGGATCAGCGAAAACAATTGCTCGCTTGCTTGCCGTTCTGGCTCCGAAAGATACCGCGTCACTTCGGTCAGTTCCGCAAGTAACCGCTTGCGGAGTTTGCTCGAAGGTTTAAGCCAATAGTACCAGCCCCGCGATTTTTCCAAATAACCTTGCAATCGCGTCGTAAAAAAATTGCCAAGCGTGTCGCTCCCCGTGGCGCGGACCGTTTCCAAGACAACTTGCTGGGCAAGTTGCTGAACTTGATTACGCAGCGCGGGGATGCGTTCGTACAGGAATTCCTCGCTCACCCGCGCAAGCTGCATCGGCACGGTACGAGTCCAATAGAGTCCCACCAACCCACTCACAAAGGTCGTCGCATACAGCGTGGCGAGTGTTCCTTCGAGCCAGCCGTCGGGGAGCCGCCAACTGACATGGGTGCCGAACACCACCGCCGTGGCGAGGCCGATGTAAATATGCGCCTGCAACCAGCCGGCCGAGGTGGTCCACGAAACAATCGGCAGCTTCTTGCGCAGGTTGTACAGCGCAAGGAACAAGATCATGCCGAGCAGCAGATAGCCGGTCACAAAATCCGGCCGGCCCAGCCGCAAGTTGGCCCACCAGGCATAAGCGACCACGGCCGCCGCCGCGGCAATCGTCAACGTACTATTCCGCAGTCTCCGACTGGCGAACGACTTCATGGCACTCGCGATAATGAATTAGAATTCGAGTAGCAGCCACGGATGACTGGTCTACCAGTCCGGCAGACCGGACACGGATGAAACACGGATAATTGGGAGTAAAGCCTCTGAAGGAAGCCATTGTCGCGGACAAAAAAGTCTTTTTATTATCCTAATATCCGTGTTTAATCCGTGTTTCGTCCGTGGCTAAATACTCTGGACTTTACACAGTAGTACTAGACTACCCGGTTCGCCAAAGACTGCGAAGGGCGAGAACCGAATTCGAGCCGAGTCGGCGGTGTATCCAAGCGGAAAGTTCCCCCAGGTTGCCCAAGTCCATGCGCACAAGTGCGTCGTGTGGACAAGCACGCTGACAGGGGCAACTCAATTGCAGTGCCTTGTTAGATCGGATTAACCTTACTCCACGCGTGAGGCAGAAAATACGTTGAGCATTTTCCGGACTTCAGTGGTTTACTGTTCTTGCGCACCCAGCGAATCAATCGGTCGAACCAAACTGAGAATGCTCGAACGTCGTATTCGAGGCCGTTCGGTGCCGCAAAGTCTTTGGACCAATACAGGCGGCCATAACACTTCGTGGCCCAGTCTGTCCGTACGAACTCGACGAGCGGTGCCGAATGTGCTTGGATGTAATACCAGCCGCCGATGCCGGGTACATCCGCGTTCACGCGCCCAAACGTTGGTTGCCATCGGAATGCTGTATTCCAAAGCCAGTACTGCTGGTGAGCAGAAGCATACTCGCCGAATGTTTCCACCCATAGTCCGTCTGCTGTTGGGGCCAACGATTCAGCTAGACAGACTTCTGCTGTTGAGCGAAGAAAAGCGAGTAACGACAACTCATCAACATGCGTGGCCGCAACGGCAATTTGACGACCCATGACGTTGCCTTATATGGTCCTAACATGTTTTGGTTGGGAATAATTTGGATAACGCGGTGCTTATCAAAATAGTTCTTGAATAAACCCCAGTCACGTCACCATGAACGCAGCTTACCACGGCACCGACTCCCGAGCTAGCTCCGATTCACATCACCGATTCACCCACGCGGAAAGCTCCGCCAGGTTACCCAAGTCCATTCGCACAAGGGCATCGTGGGGACAGGCGCGCTGACACGCGGGGCCGCCCACTTGGTCCGCGCAGAGGTCGCACTTGGTCGCCTTGTGGATCGGTTGCTGCGTCAACTGGTCGACGATGATCGCGCCCGAGGAGTCGCGGACCTCGACCATTTGGATGTTGTTGTAGGGGCAACTGTTGGCGCAGGTGCTGCAACCGATGCAGGTGAGATCGTTGATGCGTACAACGCCGCTCGCCGTTTCGCGGCCGATCGCGCCGGTAGGGCAGCCGATCATGCAGACGGGGTCGGTGCAGTGCATGCAAGCCTGGGCGATCATGAACGGCCCGTGCCGTTGGCCCTCGCGAATGAAGCGGGGATTGTTGTCGTGCGTGGCGGCACAGGCACGGACGCAATCATCGCAGCGGGTGCAGCGATCCAAGTCAATCAGCATCGCCTGAATGCCGTTCATCAAGCGCCGCTCGACCAGGAATTCCAACAGCGGCGTTTCGATTTCCGGTTCAGGTTCATTGTTCGCATTTTGCCTGCCGTAGTTGGTATGTTTCGCGGCTACTTGAGCCAGGGCTTCCCGGGAAAAATGGGGGAACACATGTTGCTCGAGAATCGCCTGCGGAATCCGCAGTAAATCGACGTAACCGAGCGCCCGGAGCGAGTTGTTCATCGCGGCGGGCTGCGCATCCTGCGCGGAATGAATCGCCTCGGCGAGACCATAAACTTGCCCCTTGCCGAGGTAAGCAATCGTGCGATGGCCATGCCCAAAATGATGGCTCAACCGCGCGAAGCCCGACCGCACGAGCAAGATCCCATCGCAAACCGAACCTTCTTCAGCAATCAGCGGCTCGGCAATAATCGCCTCTGGCATCATGCGTCGCGAGGAATCGAAGGTTGCTTGCCAATCGAAGTTGCCGTGCGTTTCAAATTGCGTGGCCGCGGCGACGGCTTCCAACGCTTCCGGCGGAAGTTGCGCCAGCAGCGGCGTTTCGCGCAGATGAACCCGCAAGCTGTTTTCACGATACAGCGCTTCGATATGCTGGCGGAGCGCGGGGGTGCGACTCATCATGTCGCGTAAGCCTTGCCAGCGAATCTCCAAGAGCCAGGCGTCCCCTTGCGCGAGCACGGTGGCCGAGCGTGGGGTGCGCGTGAGCGCGGCGAGTTCGCCAAAGATTTCGCCCGGTTTGAGCGTTACCGTTCTGGCATCGCCCAACACCCGTGGCACATCCTGGAGGAACACTCGCGTTTGCGTGAGGTCATCAACTTCCGCGCTATCGTCGGCTACAAGCTCGCGCTGCGAGCGAATCTGTTTCCGCACTTCGGGCAGAGCGGGACTGCGCCACATCCGCACGAGGGAGCGTAGAAAGCCGCGTTTATCGCTCTTTTGTCGACCGAGCACTGCGGGGTCGAGTCCCGACAGCACGACCTGCACGTTGCCGCGCAGCACCAAAAACGCGCTGTTGCCATAGTCCCCTTCGCGAACCACGATGGCCCCGTCGGGATAGTGATTAATCCGCGTGTCGTTTTTCAGAATTTCACGTAGCGGGAGCGCCGAGGGAAACGCGGCGGCATCCATGTCGCAGAACGGCGGCAGGTCCAACAATTGCTCGACATCCTCCTCGCGCATCGCCTCCCCAAACGGGACATCCCAGCGACGCGGGCGTTCGACGGCAATTTCCAAGGGGACCATGCGATTCCTGACTACTAATTTTTGTATTGCTCGGGTTGGGGGAGCAGCGGATCAAGCGCTGCGAGTTTCTCGCCATTGGCATCCCGCGCAAATTCAAAAGCGGATTTGCCCACCGCATCGGCGGCGGTGGTGAGTTGTTCTTGATGATTGAGTTGCAAGGGCACGCTGAGCGCGGCTTGCAAGGCATCGTCTATGTGCGGATCGGTCACGAGTTCGCTGATGTCGTAAAGCTTTTTCTTGAGTCGGGCCGCGCGTTGGGCCGAGGCGATGCCAAACGGGGCCTTGCTCGTGGCGGCCGCCGTGGCCCGCAAGCTGGCTTCCAAATCGGCGAGCACTCCGACCACGTACATCACGCGCAATTGGGCGGGCGTGGCCGCGGCGTTCAACGTGCCGCTCGTGCGCAGGAAGTTGTGCCGCACCAACCCCTGCGACCACGACACGAGTTCGAATTCAGGACTGCCCGCCGCATGTCCGCCGACGTTCACCAATTCCTCATTGGGCGTGGTATGGCAACTCAAGCATTGCCGCGCGATTAAGTAGAGATTCGCCGGGTTGTTCATTCCCGCTTTGACGCTCGCGGCGATGCGCTCCTGGCGATGCTCGGGCGTTTCGGTTTCCTTAGTGATATTTGGCCCGCCGTAGTCGGCATGCAACGCAATCCAATCTTTCGCGGCCCCGTGGCAAGATTCACAGGAAACCCCAGAGACCACTCGAATCCGCGATCCGACAAGTTGCTGCGTGTAATGGCAAGCCACGCAGGTGCCGTTGCGCTTGATGCTTCCCAGGCCCATACGTTCGGCAATCGCCTTTGCTTCGGGAGTGCGGTGCAGCTTCTCGAACGTCGCGAAGTGCGGCGTCTGTTGCCACTGTAAGGTTTCCTTTTCGTGGCACTTGGTGCAGGTATCAGAGCCAACAATTTTGGCGGGGTCGTTAAGAATCTCGCCCGCGATGTTGTCGATTTCGGCAGCGGATAATGGAAATGCTAACACACAGAGAAGCACGTAGGCCGGAACAAGCCGTGCGCAGTTCCGGCATGAATACGTGCCTGCTGCCGGAACTGCGTAAACTTGTTCCGGCCTACGTGCGAGATCCCCCTCCCCGGTACTCCGGGGAGGGGCTAGGCGAGGGGTCAGTGATTGAACAGAGACTTTGCCTAGCTTTAAAAAACCCTCCCCTAGCCCCTCCCTGCAAGGGAGGGGGATATTGTTAATTCTGTCATTCGTCATTTTCTTCATGCCTCCAACACGACGTCTTGTTCAGGAACGCCGATGCAAGTGAGGCACTCATTCGCGGCCAGGGGGACGCCCGGCGTTTTCGTGTAAGTGACTTTGCCCTCAAGCACTTTCAAGAGACACTGCCCGCAACTGCCGGCGCGGCAGCCGGAGTCGAGCACGATCCCTTCATTCTCGGCAAAATCCAACAGCGACGAAAACTCACCCTTCCAGGTGAGTTCACTATGCGATTTGGCGAACCCGACCTGGCACGGTGCCGTGTGGGGATTAGGTTTTTGCAGACCTTTGATACTCGCCGGGCCAAACGCCTCGAAGTGGACATGAGACTCGGGGACGCCCCATTTCCACAGCGCGGGGACAAGCTCTTCCATCATCTGCGGCGGGCCACACACGTAAAACTGAAAATTGTTCGACGGCAAAATCTGCTTCAAGCGAATAATCGAAGCATGTCCTAAGTGCGTGTAGTTGTGTCCCAGGCGGTCGGTGGCGAGTGGCCGCGAATAACTGATGTCGCAATGAATGTTTTCATGTTGGGCCAGATCAGCCAACTGTTCGCGGCAGGGATGCTCGCTGCTGTTGCGAAAACCGGCGAAGAGATACACGGTGCGGCCAGTTCCCCTGTTGCACGCGCGCTCATGCACAATGGAGTTCGCCATGCTGAGCATGGGGGTAATTCCCACACCACCGGAAATCAACACGACGGGGAGTTGATCGCTCGGATCGAGAAAAAACGCTCCTTGGGGTGCTTGAACGCCGAGCGTGCTGCCGACTTTCACGAGCGTGTGAAAGTGACCGCTCCCCTGCCCCGCCGGCAAGGAGCGACTCGGCGGTTCGGCCAGCTTGATCGTCACCCGGTAGTAATCTTCGCGTGGTCGTTCGGAGAGCGAATAGCAACGGACAATCGGTTTTCGTTGCGGATCGACCGGCAAGCTGAACGTGAGATACTGCCCCGGCTCGAAACGAGGTAGCGCTAATCCGTCGGCTGGCACAAGATAAAAACTCTTGTATCCCAGCGCTTCGTCGACGATGGCTGCCACACGGAAGGGCCGCTCGCCGGCCCACGCTTTGAAAATCGGTTTCGCCGCGCGGGCCCATTTCAAGGCTCCCGCGAATTGGTCATCGAACTGACTGCGTCTCTCGGCATAGCGCCGACGGCGCTTGAACTGCCGGTGCCGGTCGCCGAGGAGCGTAGCCAGTGTTTGCAGGCCGCTCGCACCCAACAGGGCGGCTCCGGAGACCATTCCTAGCGACTGCCAATCCACCGCGCGTCCTTGCCAATGGTTGTGAAGGGTGCCCGCCAACGGCTGAGCTGAGAATCAGCATTTTTTCAGAACCGTCCATGTGTGTCGAGAACAGATTGCCACCACTGCTATCGGTCGGTTTGTGCCGATTCTACGGACCATATCACCATACTCTGCCGAGGTGTGACCTATCTTCCAATAGTGGCAAATTCTCCATTCCTCGACTTCGCTTTCTCCCGACCATGCTCGACACCTCCGCGCCACGCATTGAACGGCAAATGGTAGCGCTGGTCGCGGCTGCGGACTTCGCTGAAGTCGCTCAAGCCGAAGATTCCGTGAGCGCGCCGGGCCCTTCCTCGGAAACCATCACGAAATGGCTTTCGGCTGTCGCGAAGTTGCACCGCGCGTCGGCCAACTCGCGGGAATTCTTCGCCGATGCCGCGCGCTTCGCGGTCGAAACCGTGGGGCTTGATGCTGCCTGGGTCTTGAGTTACGGCCAAGCCCAAGGTTGGCAGACCGTGGGAAGCTGTACCTCGCCCGACTTGAATGACGAGCAACCCGACATCGCAGTGCTCGCAGCGCTCCTTGACAAACCCATCACACGCTACGAACCCTCGGTCAACTGCGACGATCAAACGCAACTTCACGCGATTGTGATCGCGCCGGTACTCTCGGTCACGGGGGAAGTGATCGGTGCTGTTTACGGAATTCGCAATACGCAAGGCGAGAATCGCCGCCGCGGGGTGCGTCCCCTGGAGGCGCGGATGGTGCAAGTGCTCGCCGAATCGGTTGCCGTCGGCATCGCGCGGCTTGCACAAGAAACAGAAGCCGCCCGAACTCGAGTCTTGCTGGAACAGGCGTTCTCGCCCACCGTGGTTGAACATATCGAGCGCAACCCCGAATGCCTCGCGGGCCAACTCCGCGAAGTCACCCTCCTGTTTGCCGACTTGCGTGGTTTCACATCGCTGGCCGAAACTCTATCACCTGCCGACTGTTACCGCTTGCTGAGTGAAGTGATGGAAGCCCTCACCGAGGTGGTCATCGCGCATCACGGCATAGTGGTCGATTACTACGGCGACGGCATGTTGGCCTTATGGAACGCGCCGCTCGACCAACACGATCATGCTGATCTTGCTTGTGCCGCCGCGCTCGACATGCTCGATCGTTTGCCCGCCTTGTCATTTGATTGGCAAGAGTTGCTGGGCGGCACGTTGCAGTTAGGCATTGGCGTTCACACGGGGCCCGTGCTGGTGGGCAATGCCGGCACGCAGAGTCGCTTGAAGTTCGGACCGCGTGGCAACAATGTCAACGTCGCCAGCCGCGTACAAGCCGCCACGCGACAACTGGAAACATCGCTCCTCATTACCTCAGCGACGCAACGCCGCTTGTCAAGCAAGTTTTTCACCTCGCGGGCCTGCACGGCACGACTCCCAGGGCTGGAGCAGCCGATCGAATTGTTCACGGTCTTTCCGGCCAGTGAAGCTAGCGCGGTGAAAACGCGGCTCGATCAATATGCCCACGCCCTGCGGCATTTTGAGGATGGTGATCTCATCATGGCCGAGGTGCTACTCAGTGAGCTTGTGGCGGCGGGACCAGTGACGCCCGCAAGATTCCTCGCGCAACAAGCCGCCAACCAACGCAGCGCCGAATCGGGACGCCGCGTCTCGGATCGGCACGTCGCCGAGCACGGGCCGATTGTTGAGATTTACGAGAAGTGATCGGCTGCGAGTTATTTCCTCGACTTGTTCGCTTCCGATAGCGGCAACTTCTCCGCGAACTCAATCGCTTCCACGGTCGCTGGTAGCCAGAGCCAATTCTGCTCCAACGGGCAAAACACACGCACAAAATTCCCCAGCGGCAGTTCGGAACGGCTTGGTTGCATGACCAAGGGTTTTCCGGCTGCGGCAATCAAGCACCCTGCGGAACCCGCCACAGGGAACGTCCCCGACACGGTCAGGCCACCGGAGTTCAAACGAAAGCGGCAGGCAAATTGATCAAATTTGATCGGTTCTTGTGCAGAAAGAATTGTCTCATCAGGCAGGACGCAGAGTAGTGATTCCTGAAAGGCCTTGAGCAGCGGCGGACTAGCCGTACCCGCGGAGGTTTCCAGCAATCCTTGAACCGACTCGATGCGACCGTCGCGCCAATTCAAATGTTCCAAGTGCAATTTGGCTTGTGCCTGCACACGCTGCGGAGAGTCTTTGCCGATCCAGGCTTGCGCGTCGATCGGTGCGATGCTCCCCCGCAAGGTGCCGACGATTTCCTTGGTGTTCGATTCCCCTTGGGCGGTTCCGCCAAAGGTCGCACCATCCCACCGCCCTGCTCCGGGTACAAGATCGGCGAGTAACCACGTCGGCAGTTTCGCTTGCTGCGTGTCGAGAGTGGTTCGTACCATGCCATCGGGGTGACGTTCGATCAAAATCTGCAACGGCTTGGTTGTTTCGCCGAGTTCGGCTTGGATGGCGATTTGCTTGACGTTTGTGGCCGTCACTTCACATTTCGCGCGGACGTTGTTGAACGTCCAACTGTGGTGGGTTTCGTCGGTGAACACCAGTTGCCGAGCGCTGATTGAGAGCGGCTGAAACTCACTCCCCGCGAGCCAGATACTGATGGTCGTGGCCAAGGCTGGGAGTTGGCGTCTGTTGACATCAATTTGCTCCGCCGCGAGAGTTTGCTGAGAGTGGATATGAAGTCTATCAACACTCAGAAGTGGTAGTGAACTATTGAGATCAACCAGCCGCAAATTGAAAAGCTCGCGCTCCAGTGGTCGCGGGGCCGAAACTTGCACCAATTCCGCGCGGACGTGCAAGGCGCTTTCAACCGAGCGTTGCCAATCACGTTCTTGCCAGGGGCGGTGAAAATAGAGCACCCAACCGATGGTCAGCACCGTCGGCACCGCGCACGCGAACACGAAAGCCATGCGGCAGACGCGGCGTTGAGTTCGTTCGTGCATCGAGAACATCCTTGTTCCCCACTCCGCCGCTTGCGGCTTAGCGTCAATTATTACGGTTTAGGCTTTACCGTTCAGCAGCCATCTTCAAGAAAAGTTCATAACGGGCCAACATCTCCGGCAAACTATCGCCACCAAATTTATCGACCACCGCGGCGGCAATCTCGAACGCCACCACGTTTTCCACGATCACGCTCGCGGCGGAAATCGCGCACACGTCGCTTCGTTCGTAACTGGCCGATTCCGGTTGTTTCGTGTCGAGGTTGATCGAATCGAGCGGCTTGGCGAGCGTGCTGATCGGCTTTTTCGCCGCGCGGATGATAATCGGTTGGCCGTTGGTCATGCCGGCTTCCAATCCACCCGCGTTGTTCGTAGGTCGCGTGTAACCCAAGCTCGGCGAGTCTTTTTGGCTTTCGTCGTAATGAATCGGATCATGCACCTGCGAGCCCGGCAACCGGGCCGCTTCAAAGCCCATGCCGATTTCCACACCCTTGATCGCCTGTACCGCCATCACGGCTTGCGCCAGTCGGCCATCGAGCTTGCGATCCCATTGGGCATGCGTTCCCAATCCAAAGGGCACGCCATCGACACGCACTTCGATGATTCCACCCAGCGTGTCGCCGTCTTTACCCGCCTTGTCGATCAGTTCCTTGATCGCGGCGTCGCGCTCCAAATTCAAACCATACAATTCACTCTTGTCGCGGATGGCCTTCAATTCATCAAGCGTCCCCTCGACGGGCTCGATTCGTTCACCACCCACTTCGGTCACATATCCAAACACCGTGATGTTGAAGGCTGCGAGCAATTGCTTCGCCAACGCGCCCGCCGCCACTCGCACCGCTGTTTCGCGCGCCGAGGCCCGTTCCAAGATGCCGCGGATGCTGCCGAGGTATTTGATCGCCCCCGTGAGGTCGCCATGGCCGGGTCGTGGCCGTGGCAAATCATCGAGCCGTTCTAGCTTGTAGTCGCGGTTCACCACTTCAAGCGCGATCGGGCTGCCGAGCGTCATGCCGTGCCAGATGCCGGTCCGCACGTCGACCTTGTCCGTTTCAATCCGCTGCCGTCCGCCCCGGCCGTACCCCCCCTGCCGACGTTTGAGCTCCACGTCGATGATGTCGGTATCGACGGTCACCCCAGCGGGGAAACCATCGATCAGGGCAATAAGTGTTTTGCCGTGCGATTCTCCAGCAGTCCAGTAACGCAGCATGGTTCAGAAAATGGGGTTAGGGGCTGGAAGCTTGGGACTGCGAACAGTCTCGGCGGGAGAATATGACCCCGCTAGCTTCGATGCAAGGGGAACAAGACTAGCATTCTACATTGGCCAAAGCGGGTGGGATAGGCAAAGCCTGGGGCTGCTATCAATGACTCGGGGCAAGTGTCTGTAAAGTCGCGTGTTTTATGTATGAGCCTATGAGAAACCTGTATGCAGGAGAACTGCAAAGTAGTAGGCATACTCCGTGTGCCATAACCGCCTTGGTGAAATCACCGCGTTTTCGCGCGGCCGCCACGGCACACGGAGTGTGCCTGCTACATTCAGGCGGACTTTGCAATTCTCCTGAACCTGTATGACTTTTGTTTGCCTTGGGTAGGCTCCGCGAGGTAAACTTTAGGCATGGTTCCAGATTCCTCCTTAACACCGGTCATTGCTTCTCCCTCGCATATTGAGGTCACCCCCGGTACTTGTGGCGGCAAGCCTCGGATTGCTGGGCATCGCATACGAGTGCAGGACATTGTGATTTGGATTGAGCAAGGCCAATCGGTCGATGAAATCGTCGCTGATTTTCCGCAATTGAGTTTGGCCAAGGTCTATGCCGCCTTGGCCTACTATCACGACCACCGCGAGCAAATCGACCAGGATATTCGCGAGGACGACGAGTTTTTCCAACAGTTAAAGAATCAACCGTCTTGAGGATTGCTCCTCGTCCGGGGGGTAACGATATCGATGGCGGAGATCCGCTATTACCTTGACGAGCACATGGATGTCGCCGTGGCAATTGGACTCAGGCGGCGTGGTGTTAACGTGATGACCACCGTTGATGCTGGACTGATGTGTGCCAGCGACCCGGAGCAAATGAAGTTCGCGATTGCTCAGCAGCGTGTCTTCGTCACTCGCGATCGAAGAATTCTAGCTACAGCCGGGCACGGACTTTCTCATGCTGGAATTGTGATTGCTCGATCCGAACGTGGTGCAATTGGTCCCACGGTGCTCGCTCTATCTCATCTCCATCGCACAGTCACAGGCGAAGAAATGATAGGCCGCATCGAATATTTGTGAGTCTGTCGATTCCCTCACTTCCACGCAAACCCCTGCCCCGTGATCCGTTCAAACGCCTCGATATATTTCTCGCGGGTGCGATCCACCACGTCGCCGGGAAGATTGGGCGGCGGGCTGCGTTTGTCCCAGCCGCAATCGGTCAGCCAGTCGCGGACGAACTGTTTGTCGAACGATGGCTGGGCATGGCCCGGCTCGTATTTGTCGGCGGGCCAAAAGCGCGAGCTGTCGGGCGTGAGCACTTCGTCGATCAGAATCACTTCGCCGTCCACCACGCCGAACTCAAATTTCGTGTCGGCCACGATAATGCCCTGCTTGTGAGCGTGCTCGGCCCCCTCTTGGTAGACTTCAATGCTAAGGGAGCGCAGCTTCTCACCTAATTCCACGCCGACAATCTCACACATCTGGGGATAAGTGATATTCTCGTCGTGTTCCCCCTGCGCGGCTTTCGTTGCCGGCGAGAAAATCATCGACGGCAACCGTGCCGATTCCTGCAAACCCGTTGGCATTTCGATGCCGCAGATTTTGCCGTAGGTCACATACTCTTGCCAGGCCGAGCCTGACAAAAATCCGCGCACCACGCATTCAATCGGCACCACTTCAGTTTTGCGTACCAGGATCGTGCGGCCGGCCAGCTCGTCGAGATTGGCTCCCTTCGGCAAATTCATTTTACGGACATCGGTTTCGATCAAGTGGTTGGCGACCTTGAGGTGCTCGAACCAAAAGTTGCTCAACAGCGTCAACACGCGGCCTTTGTCGGGGATGCCGGTAGGCAGCACCCAATCAAACGCGCTGATGCGGTCGGTGCTCACCAACAGGAGTTGCTCGCCCAGGTCATAAACGTCGCGGACCTTGCCGCGTGTGACTGGCAGACCGGGGAGATTCGTTTCCAACAAGGGCGACTGCGACATGGGGGAGCCTTGCGAAAGAAAGTAGGTTCGATGAAACACGGCAACGGACAATCAAAATATAACGGGTTGCCGCTGTTCCAGGCAGCCCCTTGAGTTTCTTGGCGCTGCCATCCCCTTCCAAGGAAATTGCTGATAAACTGAAAAACTACCTCGCGGGCCACGGCGAGATTTCATAGATTGTTCGTTCGACCAGGAACACCCCATGGGACAAATGCGCTTTCGCTTGCACGACCAAAGTCGCATCCCCGCCGGTGGTTTGGAGCGGATCTATGTGGCCGGCGCCGAGGAAATTCCCTGGTCGACCCGCGCCCGCTGGCAAGGCGAGGAACTGGTCGTCGAACGCTCGAACAACGAGTCGGGCAGTGTGTATGTCCCCTGGCGGGTCGATGGCCAGGGACAATGCTTTCTCGCCACGGGTACGCTCATGGAGCGCCAGCACCCCTACCTCCTCGAGGTGGAACTGGCCCGCGGTCTGATCCAACGGATTCGCAACCGACTGTTCATCTGGGAGTTTTTGGGGATGATCACCCCCGTTGAACTCAATCAGCAATTGCAATTGGCTACCCGTAACTTTTCGCGCGCGGCCACGATGCAGAGCAACCATGTCGATGCCGCCGAGCACGCCAACACAGCAATCGCCCAAGCGCTGGAAATGTCGGAAGCGATGGTCGGTGTTTACGCCCAACAGGCCATGGCCTCTCGTCAGCAGCAAACTCCGGTGTCGACACTAATGGGAGTCGCTCTCGGCCCGAAATTGCCCAGCGTCGAAACGCGTCGCAAGTTGGTGGACGCTTGCAACATCATTCAAATCCCCATCGGTTGGCGGGCCATCGAGCAGCGCGAGGGCAAACGCAATTGGAAACACACCGACGAACAACTCGCCTGGTGCCAACAAGCGGGCCTCAAGGTTTCCGCGGGACCGCTCTTGCAAATGGATGATCGCGGCATTCCCGACTGGTTGGTTTTGTGGGACGGCGATTTCGATAACCTCATGAAGCTTTTCCTCGATCATGTGAAGTCGGTGGTCTCACGCTACGCGGGCCGCGTTCATTTGTGGCAAGTCGCCTCACGCGTGAATACCGGAAAAATGTTGTCTCTCGAAGAAGAACAACGGCTCCATCTTGTCGCCCATGCTCTCGATCTCGTGCGAAAACTTGATCCGCGCACGCCGACGGTCGTGTCGTTCGACCAACCTTGGGCCGAATATCTCGGCGCGCAGACCGAAGATTTGGCCCCCTCACACTATGCCGACGCGCTCGTGCGGGCGGATTTGGGGATCTCGGGATTCGCCCTGGAAATCAACGCCGGTTTTCGCCCCGGGGGGAGCGTTCACCGCCCCACGTTTGAATGGGGCCGCCTCTTGGATCAATGGAGCATGTGGGGCTTGCCCTTGATGGCGTGCATCTCCACCGCCAGCGCGGAATCGCGCGATCCGTCCGCGCGCAAGAATATTGACGTGAGTTTTCCCTCGGGCATGAACCAATCCGATCAAGACCCGCAGCGCTACTGGGCCGGCGCGATCTTGCCGATGCTCCTCGCCCGCTCGGCGGTGCAAGTCGTGCTGTGGAACCAACTCACCGACAGCGAGCCGCACGAATTCCCCCACGCGGGATTGTTCGACGGCAAAGGGCAACCCAAACCGACGCTCGACCTGATGCGTGATCTGCGGAAGTCATTGCTGTAGTTAGGCAATTGCGAAAACCGTCGGCCGACCGCTTGCGGTTTCGCGGAGTGACGCTTTGTTTTTTTCAGGCGAGCCAGCAGCGTCAGCGCCTGGAGCTAGAAACGCTGAGCCGCAGCGCTGGACTCCAGGCGCTCACGCTACTGGCTCGCCAAAGTGCTTTCCCGGACCGACGTTGCGGTCCGGCTACGCCGTGGTTATCTGATTTGCGCAGCACGTGGATCGGGCACGAAGATGCCGTTTTCGTAGGCGTCTTTGTCGCGTAATTCCGTAGGCACTAACTTGCTCGGCGTTGGAACGACAACGCTCTGCTCTTGTGGACTCTCACGAGTCATCCGCACGGAAATCTGCAATACTTCCCCCTCGGCGACTTCGTATGTTGGCAATTTATTGGTTTCAAAAATGTCTCTGATACGCATGAAGTCCACAGCCATCCAGCCAGGGGAAGAGTCGTTGCCGGGAATCGAAACAGAAAAGGCAAACTTTCCAGCCGGGACTTGAATTTCCGCAATCCCTTCTTCGGAAAACTCAACGGTATCTGAAAGGGTGGAAAGAAAACGAATCGTTCTAGAGATTGGACGAGGTCCACGCGAGGGAATATTCAATGAGCCCTTCGTTGGCTCGTTGAAATGCAACGGCTTACCAGAGATATCGTCGACTAATTGAATTCGCACACGTCCGCCACGAGTCATCACCACATCCGGCGCGGATGTAACTTGTCCTGCATTAACTTCAACGTATTTGACTTCTTTTGTTAGCCAACCGCGTCTGTTGGCAATGACAGCGTATTTTCCGTCGGGCAATGACTCGAAGCGGTAAATTCCCTTGGCGTCTGTTATATTGTTCAAGAGTGGTAAAATTACCTCTTCCGTCGTATCCGGCGAGACCTGCCGTTGCAAGAGTATTTCCACATTTGCTGAGGGCTTGGGCTCTTCGTTTGCTTCTTGCGTGACAACACGACCTGTCAGTGTTGCCGTTTTCGTCTCAAGAGCTATTATCTCTGATTTCACCGGAGATTCCACAAATCGTATACTCGGACCGCGTTGCACGACGAACGGAGTTGAAAGATCGAATCCGGCCGATGGTTTAGGACTTGTGCCAAACGTAATTGCAGAGGAATGGTTAGTGTCGAATGTCCCCTGTGCTCTGAGCAAATCAGGTTTCAAGCGATAGTCGCGTGAGTCAGTTACCCGCAACAAATCATTTCTTCGTGGGAAGATAGTTTCCGATGTATCAAAGTCGATTGCAGAATGGCTCTTGGTGTTGATTAGGCCCTGTGGCGTGAGTAAATCCGGATTTAACCGACCGAAGTCTCTCAAATCCGTTGCTCGCGCCAAATCCTTTCTTTCAGACTCATTTGCCTTCGCTTCAACTTCCACCTCCGCCGGGGTCAGCGTCACCAACGATAGCCCCACCGCAACACCCACCAGCGCCACGAATGTCCCCACGCGCCACCGGCGCGAACAACTTCGCAGGATCGTGAGTTTTTCGTCCAACAACAGCGTGATCCGCTCTTTGAGTTGCGAGGGTTTTTCCCATAGGCCGACCGACGATGCGAGTCGCGGCACGCGGACTTGTGTGGCCCTGCGGGCGAGTGTGACCAGTTGCTCGGCGTATTCGCCGCGACTGGTGAGTGTCGCGGCGGCGGCATCGGCCAGGATTTCTTGATCGAGCCGCACGCGGCGGCGCAGGAGCCAAAACAGCGGGTGTGGCCACAAGAGCACCATTAATGAACGCTGTAAAGCCAGCAGCCAGAGATCGCGGTGATCGACGTGCGCCAATTCATGGGCCAACACGCTACGGAGTTGTTCGCGATTGGCCTGTGCGATCAAAGTTTGGGGCAGCAGGATTGCTGGCTTACGAAGCCCGACGGCCACCGCCACCGGCAAATCCGCCAGCACCCCCAGTTCAATCTTTTTTGCTGACGTTTCAGCAAGTTGCTTGAACAACTGGAGAATTTCCGGCGGCGCGGGCTCCGCATTCGCGCGGAGTCGGCGGACTTGCCAAGCGCCGAGGGCGAGCCAAGTAAGCACGATCGCAGAACCGCTGGCGACCACATACAGCGCGATCGCGCCTAAGTCGATCACTCGGAATTGTGTTGCGGCGGGAAACACACCCGGCGGCAGTTCTTTGTCTGGTGCCGCGGGAATCACCGGAGTCTGTTGAATGGCTTGACCCAGGACAGGTTGCAAATCTGTGGTCCACGTGGGAGCGAGTGGGGCCGGAGCCGACAAATGCCACCGCGACCAATTCGGCAGCGTCGTCAAACACGCGAGGGCCAACAAGCCCACGGCCGTCGCCCAAGCGAGGGCCACTCGCCGTGCCGGTTGCCTCGCGAAGAGGCAAGCCAGCAGTCCGCCGCCGAGGAGCAGCGTTCCCGAAAAGTAAAAATTCCACAACCACCGCGATACGTCGAGCGTGTTCATGGTTCTTATCCGAGTGTTTGACGATCAAGATTTGATGGCCACAAAAAGCACAAAAGGGCACAAAAAAGGAAGAACTGAGCAGGAATTTTTTGTGCCTTTTCGTGTTTTTTGTGGCTAACTTGCTTAGTGACAAAGTTAAGTGTTTCTCTTGGGTTTGTTGCTTGAACGGTTAGCGGCTTTCTCTCGGGCCGTGGCGAGCATGGCTTCAAGTTGATCGAGCTCGCTGGCCGTGATCTTGCGCTTGCCGAGGGCATGGACCAAGTATTCGTCGAGCGCGCCGTCAAAGACGCGATCCAAAAAGCCGGTGGCGAGTTGCCGCAGGGTTTTTTCCCGCTCAATCGCGGGGAGATAGATGTACGCCTTGCCTACACTGCGGTGCGTGACCAAGCCTTTTTGCTCCATCACCTGCAAGAGCGACAGCACGGTGGTGTACGCCAGTTCCTCGCCGGCGGCATTGAGCGCGTCAAACACGTCACGGACCGTCGCCTCGCCGCGGTCCCACAGCACTTTTAGGGCCTCAAGTTCGCGGTCGGTGGGTGGAATGTCGGGCATTGGTTCTCTTTCAAAAATGGCCAATCTACTGTTCATCCAGTAGATGTACCACCGATTCTACTGGTTGACCAGTAGTTGTCAAGAAAAAAACTTGTCCACCGCGAAACCGCAAGCGATCCGCTGGCGGTTTCGCGATGATTCACGAACGGAATGCACGAAAAGGGAGCAGGGCAAATGCCGTCATGAATAGCACCACTGTCCCAGGTTCAGGCACGGCCGCCAGCGCCGCTGCCCCGCCGTCAACTTGCCGCTGCCAGACCAGAAAATCGCGGCCATCAACGTCGCCATCGCCATCGGCGTCTCCCACCGTGCGGGCTGCTCCGCTCGCCGTGCCGTAGCCGGTTTGCCAGATGGCGAGGTCAGCGGCATCGACCGAACGGCTGTAGTTGAAATCGCTCTCGGCGAAATCGAACAGGCGGAAATCAACGACCACGGGCAGGTGATCGAAGTCGATTGAAGAATTGCCTTGGGCCGTGTCGAACTGCAACAAACCGGTCGCGGTACGTTGCGGGGAGGTCATGCTCACGGTGTTGAGGACAAACTTATTGGCAACATCCAACGCGCTGTCGGAATAGATGATGAAATCGAGTTGTTCGGGATCGTAGATCGAAGTGTCGTCGCGCCAGGTATATATTGCGCTTCCCGTGCCGTTATGAACCGGCTGCGCGTCGGTGAGATTGGTGTTGTCCCAATCAGGGGGCGAATCGCTGCCGTAGGTGCCGTTGTCGATGATGTTGCCATCGAGGAGCGTGTTGAGCGGCTGCAAGCCGCCGACGATGTTCAGATCGCCAACGACCGCAAAGGGTGTCCCCGGCGTGAGTGTCACCGTACCACCTGGTGTCCGCGCGTCGCGTAGCCAATTGACAATCGAATCCGATTGCTTTTGGCGCTGGGCGTCTTCCGAACCACCTGGATTCCCACAGCATTTATAATGCTCGTTCAGCAAATAAAAATCGGCGGGATACGTCGCATCCGGGAGGTTCACCAGCGCGATGGCTTGCGATTTATCGCCGGCGGGGACCGTCGTCGTGCGGGTCATGGTGAGCGGATACTTGCTGGCAATCACGGCATCGCTGCCCTTGTGGACGTTCCACGAAGCGCCACCATCAAGGGGGGCAATCGTATTCAAGAGATTCCGCACGTCGATGGCTGTCTTGGGAATCCACCCAGGTGTGAACGGATCGCCGATTTCTTGCAGATTCAAAATGTCCGGTTTCAGGGCATTGATCACGCGCGAAAACTTGGCCGCCTTGGTGGCGTCTTTATCGGGGAAGATCGAATCCCAGAGGATGTTGTAGCTCATCATCCGCAAGTCGGTGGCAAGCTGGCGGTCGATGAACGTGCCGGTCTGAGCCTGACAAGCCAACGCGCAAAGGCTCAACGCGCAAACGACGAAACCGCAAGCGATTTTTGTTAGCGAACCAAGTCGTCGTGAACCAAACGTGCTGGGATGCAATCTGTTCATCGGATGGACAAGAGATGGGCGAAGTTAAGACCTGACACCGCATTGTAACCCCCCCGCGCATTTGCGATACTAAGAGGTTACCTTAACACGATTAATCCCCGCCAAATTGCGATAATCCACAGCCCATGCCTTACCGCGACAGTTCCGCCATTCTTGAAAATCTCCTCGAAGAACGCATTCTCATTCTCGATGGAGCGATGGGCACCCAAATCCAGGCCCTCGGCTTCGACGAGCAGGCCATCCGGGGCGAACGCTTCCTCGGCCACGACCGCGATCTCAAGAACTTTGCCGACATTTTATGCCTCACCCACCCGGCGGAAATTACCGACATTCACCGGCGTTACCTCGCCGCGGGGGCGGATATCGTCGAAACCAACACCTTCGGCGCGAGCCCGGTCGGCATGGACGAATTTAACCTGCCGCTCGCGTTGGTTGAGGAAATCAACGCGGCCGCTGTGGTCTGTGCCCGCCAGGCGTGTGATGAATACACCGAGCGCAATCCGGCCAAGCCGCGATTCGTGGCGGGCTCGATTGGGCCGACGACCAAACAAACGGCGATCAGCACCCAGGTCGATGACCCCGGCCATCGCGGCGTGACCTTCCATGAGATGGCCGAGTCGTATTACGCGCAAGTCGCGTCGCTCGTGGAAGCGGGGGTCGACATCCTGCTGCCCGAGACGGTGATCGACACGCTCAACCTCAAGGCCTGCCTGTTTGCCATCGACCGCTATTCCACCGAGACCGGCCATCGTGTGCCGGTGATGATTTCGGGAACATTCGACAAGGGTGGTGCGACGTTCGTTTCGGGCCAAGAGGTGGAAGCCTTCTGGACCGCCGTGTCGCACTTCCCCGTGTTGTCGGTGGGAATGAACTGTGCGCTCGGGCCGGAGTTGATGCGGCCCCATTTGGAAACGCTCCAGCAAGTGGCCCCCGCGCGGATTAGTTGCCATCCCAACGCGGGCTTGCCCAACGAGATGGGTTATTACGATCTCGGTCCCGCAGCGATGGCCAAATTGATCGGCGAGTTTGCCGACGAAGGTTGGCTCAATATCGTCGGTGGCTGCTGCGGCACGACGCCCGAGCACATCGCGGCCATGAGTGAACGCTTAAGGAAAACGCGGCCCCATAAACCGGTTTCCGTCGAACCACTGCTCCGCTTGAGCGGCACGCGGCCGATGACGCTCCGCCCTGAAACCAACTTTCTCACCATCGGCGAACGGACGAACGTCACCGGTTCGCGCAAGTTTGCTCGGCTGGTGAAAGAAGAACAATACGAAGAAGCCATCGAAATCGCGCGGGGACAGGTCGAGGGGGGTGCCAATGTCATCGACATCAACATGGATGAAGGCCTTCTGGACAGCGAAGCGGTGATGACCAAGTACCTGCGGCTGATCGCGGGCGAGAACGACATCGCCGCCGTGCCGGTGATGGTCGATAGCAGCAAGTGGTCGGTCCTCGAAACCGGTTTGCAGGCGATTCAGGGCAAGCCGATTGTGAACTCGATCAGCATGAAAGATGGCGAAGCGGAATTCCTCCGCCGCGCGCGGTTGTGTCGCCGTTATGGCGCGGCGGTGGTCGTGATGGCCTTTGATGAACAGGGCCAAGCCGCCGACGAAGAGAACAAGGTCCGTATCTGTCAGCGCGCCTACAAGCTGCTCACCGAACAAGCTGAATTCCCGCCAGAAGATATTGTGTTCGATCCGAATATCCTTACGGTGGCGACCGGCATTGAGGAGCACAACAACTACGCAGTGGACTTCATCAACGCCACGCGGCGGATCAAGCAGCTTTGCCCGGGCGTGCATATTTCTGGGGGTGTGTCGAACGTGTCGTTCTCGTTCCGTGGGAACGATGTGGTCCGCGAGGCGATTCACTCGGTGTTCCTGTATCACGCCGTGCAGGCGGGGCTCGACATGGGGATCGTTAACGCCGGGCAGTTGGCGGTTTACGAAGATATCGAACCCCAACTCAAAGAACTGGTCGAGGACGTGATTCTCAATCGACGGCCCGACGCGACCGAACGGCTGGTGGATTTCGCCGAGAGCGTGAAGGGCAAGTCCGGCGAGGCCGTGGTGGCGGACGAAGAATGGCGCAGCCGCACGGTCGAAGAACGTCTCAAGCATGCTCTGCTCAAAGGTGTCGTCAAACATATCGACGAAGACACCGAAGAAGCCCGCCAGAAATACGACACGTGTTTGCAAATCATCGAAGGCCCGCTGATGGCTGGCATGAGCGTGGTCGGCGATCTGTTCGGCGCGGGCAAGATGTTTTTGCCCCAAGTGGTCAAAAGTGCCCGCGTGATGAAAAAGTCGGTGGCTTATCTCATGCCGTACATGGAGGCGGAAAAGGAAAAGGCGGGCACCGTGGGCCAAGC
Organism: Bythopirellula sp.; assembly: GCA_034439695.1. Taxonomy (GTDB): domain Bacteria; phylum Planctomycetota; class Planctomycetia; order Pirellulales; family Lacipirellulaceae; genus Bythopirellula. Next base: position 29,902 of record JAWXAV010000176.1, read on the forward strand.
GCGGGCCAAGATTTTGTTGGCCACCGTGAAGGGAGACGTGCATGACATCGGCAAGAATATCGTCGGCGTGGTGCTGGGCTGCAACAATTTCGAGGTGGTCGACCTAGGAGTGATGGTCTCGTGTGAGAAGATTTTGGAAGCCGCCATCGCCGAAAACGTGGATGTGATCGGCCTCTCGGGCCTGATCACGCCCAGCCTCGATGAGATGGTTCACGTCGCGCGGGAAATGCGTCGCACGGGGTTTGAAAAACCGCTCTTAATTGGCGGGGCCACGACCAGTGCGAAGCACACGGCCGTGAAGATCGCGCCGAACTACGAACATTGCGTGGCCCACGTGCTCGATGCCTCGCGTTCGGTGGGCGTGGTGGAAAAACTCATAAGCGCCGACAACAAACCGCTTTTCGAGGCAGAGAATCGCAAACTGCAAGTGCAATTGGTCGCGTCCTACAATCAGCGGCAACAGGTCGCGCTGTTGCCTTACGCCGACGCACAAGCCAGGCGATTTACCTGCGATTGGGCCACGGTGGACGTTCCCCAGCCAGCGTTCACCGGCATTAAGGTCTTGGAAAACTTCTCGCTCACCAAGTTGCGTGAGTACATCGACTGGTCGCCGTTCTTCCAAACGTGGGAACTCAAGGGCAAGTATCCGCGCATCTTCGAGGATGAAACCGTCGGTGAGGAAGCGCGGCGTTTGTTTGACGATGCGCAAACGCTGCTCGACCAGATCATCAAAGAAAAATCGCTCACGGCACGCGGCGTGTACGGCTTCTGGCCTGCGGCCAGCGACGGCGATGACATCGTGCTTTTCGCCGACGAGAAAAGGCACGGAGAACTTTGCCGCTTCCATGGCTTGCGGCAGCAATGGGAACGTAAAGGACAGGACACGTACTATTCGCTCGCCGATTTTATCGCGCCGCTTGACAGTGGTCGGCAGGATTATCTCGGCGCGTTCGCGGTAACCACTGGCATCGGTTGCGACGAGCTCGCCGCCAAGTTTCAGGCGGACCACGACGATTTCAATTCCATCATGGTCAAGGCGCTGGCCGATCGGCTCGCCGAGGCGTTCGCGGAGTATTTGCATCAACAGGCCCGCCGCGACTGGGGCTTTGGCCAAGCGGAAAAGCTTTCGAGCGCCGATCTCATCGAAGAAAAATACCGCGGCATTCGCCCCGCGCCCGGTTACCCCGCCCAGCCGGACCACACCGAGAAACGCACCATCTTCAACGTCCTCGACGCCGAGCAGAATACCGGGATCACGCTCACCGAGCATTACGCAATGCACCCAGCGGCGAGCGTGAGCGGGCTTTATTTCGCGCATCCCCAGGCGCGGTACTTCGCGGTGGATCGCGTGTCCAAGGAACAAGTGCTTGATTACGCCCGACGCAAGGGCATGAGCGTCGCGGAAGTGGAGCGGTGGTTGGCTCCCAATTTGGGTTATGAACCGAGTTAGGTGTAGGCCGGAACGAGTCACGCGAGTTCGGGCATCCCCTGCGACTTTTCGAGAATCTTGCCGGAACTCGTGCAACTCGTTCCGGCCTACGACTCACGGAGCCTCAACCGCCGCTTCGTCGGTTTTTTTCTCGGCCTTGGTGGGATCGCCTTGCTTAAAGTTGAGCGCGGCCGAGTTGATGCAGTAACGCATCCCCGTCTCGGTGGGGCCATCGTTAAACACATGGCCCAAATGAGCTTCGCACCGCGCGCAGCGGACTTCGGTTCGCACTCCCATGAGGGCACTGCGATCCGTGTGCTCGCTCACGCTCTCCTCGTCGGTCGGCTTGTCAAAGCTGGGCCAGCCGGTGCCAGAATCGAACTTGGTTTGTGAAGTAAACAAGGGCATGCCACAGCGCACGCATTTGTAGGTGCCGGCCGCTTTGTTGTTCCAATACGCATTATCAAATGGCCGCTCGGTGCCGAACTCGCACGTCACATGGTATTGCTCAGGGGTGAGCTTCTTTTTCCAATCGATCTTGCTGAAATCGGCATCCGCGGGCATTTCGGTTTCTGCTTCCATGTCGTCTTCCCCCTTGAGCTTGTCGGCGAACACTTGACGAAACTTATCCAGCTTGGGCTGAATCACGAAGCGGCAATACGGTGCTTCGCCATTGAGTTCATAGTATTCCTGATGATAATCCTCCGCCGGGTAAAAAGCCTCGAACGGACTGATCTCGGTCACAATCGGAGCGCCGAACGCACCCGACTCATCCAGCTTCTCAAGATACTGCTCGGCCAATTTCTGTTGCTCTTCGTCGTGATAAAAAATCACGGAGCGATATTGCGTACCAACGTCGTTGCCTTGTTGATTCAAGGTCGTCGGGTCGTGAGTCTTCCAAAAAACTTCGAGCAACTCTTTGTAACTGATCTTCTGGGGATCGTACTCGACTTGAATCACCTCGGCATGGCCCGTGCGGCCGGTCGACACTTGCTTGTAAGTGGGATCCTTGCGGGCACCGCCACTGTAGCCGGATACCACGCTATGAACTCCCTTGAGTTCAATGAAGAACGCCTCGGTACACCAGAAGCAGCCCCCGCCAAAGGTGGCTTGAACAAGTTTGGCGGGACGAGTATCACGATCAGTCGCTGAGTTGGCTGGCATCTTTTTGTTCTCCGTGGGAGCCGGTGGCTCGGCATGGGTGGCGGGGAGTGAATTCAACAACGCAACGACTCCGCCAATGACCGCAAGGCAGGCGAAGACGCCCAGAACTTCTCGGGAAATCTTGATTTTCATGTTATGCCTCCAAATTGGCCGTGAGGTGGTCACTCGCCGGTGAGAGCCACGATTTCATTTTGACGGTGTGACAGGCCGAGCGTTACAGATTTTATCCGGGGCCGCTCATCAACGGGAGACACTGCCCGTAAACCCGTATTATTTGGCAGGAAATTAACCCACCAGCCGCCACGCAATGAGAGAATCCCCCAGCTAGCTTACGCACCTTACCCGGTCGTGGTTCACTTAAAGTGGAACTGTCGAAGGAGATTTTTTTGAGTCGGGGTCTCTTTCGGGTCTGGTTTTCATTAAGAATTGGCAAGTTCTCTTGTAGGGCGTTTGCCATTGGGCGTAAGATAGATTTTGGAAGAGCATGGTAGGCTTTCCACTTTTCTTGCCGACCCCTGGCTGCCTTAGGCGGCTCTTCCGGGCAGTCATGGATGCGGCGCAGATGTTAGGGACTGTCATGAAAATCGATCGTGGCCCCGATTGGTTGATCGTCAAGCTCCATCCCACCGACGAGCCGTACGACAACATGGCCGACCGTTTGTGGTCGCTGCTGAATCAGCACTTTGTGTATCGCTTAGTGCTGGAAATGGATTACGTTGACTTTTTGCCGAGCCAATTGATCGGACAGTTGGTGATGCTCCACAAGCGCGTGCTCAAGCATGGGGGTGCCTTGCGACTATGCGGCCTGTCGAGCGAGTGCATCGAAGCCTTGCACATTTGCCGGCTGGATCAAGCGCTACCGCACTTTGCCTCGCGTAACGAAGCGATCCGTGGCCAGGAGTTGGCGCGGGTATAGCACTGCGATTTCCGCGAAACCGCCAGCGGTTCGCTTGCGGTTTCGCGAACGATATTACTTGTCAGAGACGCAATACAGCTTTTTGCTCGAGCGGACAAAGAGCTCACCATCGCTAATCGCGGGCGTGGCTGAAAAATCGCCCTCGTCGCTGCCGAATTTGTTGGCGGCGATTTGCTTAAACTCGCCGTCGAGCGAGAAAACGTAGCACAACCCCGCGCGGGTCATGAAGTACAGCTTTCCATCGGCCGCGATCGGCGAGGAATAACTCTGGTTCATGAAGCCGCCGCGACCGCCCCGTCCTCGGCCACGCCCTTCACCCTCTGCGGGTGGCGCTGGTGCTTCGGCGGCCTCTGCCGTGGCGGGCGTTTCAAGCCGTTCCTGGAACACTTCCTCGCCCGTTTTGGCGTCGAGGCAAGTCACTACGTCGCGGCTGATCGAGTAAATCTTGCCGTCCTGCATGACGGGTGTGCCGATGCCGCCGCGGGCGTTGCTGGTCCAGAGGATGTTCTTTTCGGTGACATCGCCGGAGCCACCTGTTTTCACGGCCGAAGTGCCGCCATCGCGACCACCCATCATGTACACCACGCCGTCACCCGGGATCGCGCTCGAGCTGCAAGCATCACTGTCGGACACATTCGCAAACCAAGCCAACTTGCCCGTGTCGGGGTTAAACGCCCAAATCTCGCCGGGAACCGCCATCACGATTTCTTGTTTCCCTGCGGCAGCATCGACCAAAATCGGGGAGCCCCAGGTGCCTTCAAACCCTTGCGCTTCTTGCTTCCAAACTTCGCTGCCAGTTTCCTTGTCGAGCGCCACGAGCGCGTGGCTCTCCACATTAGCGGGGACGATCACCAAGTTCTTGTAAAGAATCGGGCTCGATGCTGAACCCCAATCGCGGGGGTCCGATTCCGTGCCGACGCTCGTTTGCCACTGTTTCTTGCCGTCCATGTCGAAGGCGACGACGCCTGTCTTGCCAAAAAACGCGAACACCTTTTCGCCGTCGGAGACCGGTGTGTGCGAAGTGTAGCCATGCTCGGCAAACATCCCGCCGTAGTTATCTTCGGGAAGATAGGGTTCCACGACTTGATCCCACAGAATCTTGCCATCCGCGCGATTCACGCAGACCAGATGCCGCTTAAGTTGCGTTTGGTCGCCGGGTTCGTCACGGTTCAGGCCGTAGCCACTCCAGCAGGTGACGAACACCTTGTCTCCCACAACAATCGGGCACGACGAACCGGGACCGGGGAGGTCGATGCTCCATTTTACGTTTTCGGTATCGGTCCAAGTGGTCGGCGTGGGAGCTTCGTCCGGCGAAACGCCCGAGCCATTCGGCCCGCGGAAACGTGACCAATCGGAAGCTTCGACCGTCAAGCTGGCACTGGCAAACAACGACAGAACAACAACTGCACAAGAGATGACGCGAACGCGCATGACTCAATTCCTCCCTGGAAGTGGATGAGACAGGGTGTGGGGAGAGTCCCCGGATTGGAAGTCCAGATTTTACTCGATAACAAAGTTCGCTGGGAAGTAGCATTTTTGCATATTTAGCAGCGGTCCTTGGACCGCTCGTTCTGGAATCGCTAAGCCGCAAGCGGCGGGGCTAAATATTTGAGGAGTTGATTACCAGAACTTCACATAGATCGCGCTCAAGATCGCGAGGATGCCCACGATCATGGCCATAATTGTCGGACTCACGCGGAACATGCTGGCGTCCACTTCAAAGGCTTTCGGATTATCTTTTGGACCAGCCAAGCTGATGACGACCATTAGTCCAACAGTAAGCCAAAACGCCAAACCCATGCAATTGAGGAAGGGAATCTCATAGCTGCCCGTACCGGTGGGATAGGCCGTGTAGAGGAATGTCTCGGTTCCCCATACTGTTGGAGCAAACTCGTTAAAAAACACCGAGAGCAGGAATCCAGAGAGCACTCCCACGATGGCGGCCGCGCCGGTGGTCCGCTTCCAGAACATGCCAAGGATGAAGATCGCAAACACGCCCGGGCTGATGTAGCCGGTGTATTTCTGGATAAATGTAAATCCGCCCTCGCCACCAATGTTTAACGTATCATTCCAGGTAAGACCGATGGCCATCAACATGGCTGCAAAGATAGCGATTCGGCCCACCCAAACAAGCTTTCTTTCGCCAGCTTCAGGCTCTATGTAACGCTTATAGATATCGAGCGTAAAGATTGTCGAAATGCTGTTTGCCTTGCCAGCCAGTGACGCCACGATCGCGGCAGTGAGCGCTGCCATCGACAAGCCTTTCAATCCATTGGGCAGAAATGTGAGGATCCCTGCATAGGCCTTGTCGACCACCACCTTGTCGCCAACCAGCATTTCAGTCTGTAAACCCCCTTGTTGGTGGATCACATAGGCGGCAATGCCAGGAAGCACAACGATCACCGGCATGAGGAGCTTCAAGAAGCCAGCGAAGAGAATTCCAGTTCGCGCTGTGTTCAAGTCAGCCCCCAAGGCACGCTGAGTGATGTATTGGTTGCAGCCCCAATAGTTGAGATTGGCGACCCACATTCCACCGATGGTGTACATCGCAATCCCCGGCAACTCGCGATACCGATCGATGTCGACCTGTGTCGCCTCAGGAGTTGGTTTGGGAAACATCATCTTAAAATGACTGCTGGCGTTCTCCATCAGCATTCTCAAGCCAGCGAACGCGTCTCGTCCCAGGCCGAATTGTTCGCTGACGAGCGTGAGTGCCATGTAAGTCGTCGCTAAACCGCCGATGATGAGCACGACCACCTGAATCACGTCCGTGTAGCCGATGACTTTCATGCCGCCAATCGTAATGATCGTGGCGAACAAGGCGAGCGCAATGATCACCATTTGCAAGTTCTCGCCGTCTAAGAGGTCATTAATGGCAAGCGCACCTAAATATAAAATAGCCGTGAGGTTGACGATGATATAAAGGAACAACCAGAAAATGGCCATAATCAAGGCGACCGTTTCGTTGTAGCGTATCTTCAAAAACTGCGGCATCGTAAAGATGCGGTTCTTTAAATAGATCGGCATGAAAAACACCGCGACAATGATCAGCGAGATGGCGGCAATCCATTCATAGGCCGCAATAGCTAAACCCACTCGGAAGCCGCTGCCCGACATGCCGATGAATTGCTCGGCGGAGATGTTCGACGCAATCAGCGAGGCCCCGATGGCCCACCAGGTGAGGGCTCCCTCGGCGAGAAAAAAATCGGTGGTCGATTGTTCGGTCTTTTGCTTCTGCTTGTAAACCCAAATGCCGTAAGACGACACACCGATTAAGTAGCCAATAAAGACGATGTAATCGAGTTGATTCATGCGAACAGGCCCAGAGAGAAACGAAAAGAGCTGAAAAGTTCACCTAGAATAGCAAGAGCCTTGTCTGGACGCGAGAGGAGCAACGGCGACTTTGAGATACAGTTACAGCCGCTCACGGCAGCCGGCGGTTATCGAACGCTTCAACCGCCGGCTCCCGCCTACGGCTAATACGAAGATTCCCCGTTTTCTTCGCGGGTTTCTCACTGCTCGACAGCCTCGCAAGCCCTGCTAAAATGAATGTCTGCTCGGCCCGAGTGCCGGCAGCCCTGCCAACCCCGGAGCCAATCGGCTCGTATGTTAATTCAGGTCGACCTTGAGCAGCTTGCTGCTGCTCATTCCATCGCGCGTCGGCAACTGTTAGCCCAACGCCAATCCCCCTCGCACTGGACGTGCCAACTCGCCAGTTCGCCGTTGTGTACCGCTACGGCCATTAGTGCCCTCGTGCTCGCCGAACGCCATGTTGATGACTCGCCGACCGACGATTCGATGCTCCAAAACAGTTGGCTCTCTGGCGTGATGATCCGCACCGAGCTTAATGAACTTGTTTCCAAGAGCTTACGCTGGTTGGCCGAACACCAGAACGCCGATGGCGGTTGGGGTGATACCGATCGCAGTCGCTCGAACATCGCGGCGACCATGCTGGTTCAAGCGGCGTTCAACTTGACCGGCGTACCCGTGAAATATTCCGACGTGTTGCAACGAGCGCAAGAATATGTGGACAAACAGGGTGGCGTTGCGGGATTGAAAAAGCGATTTTCCCACGACCGCCAATTCACCGCGGCGATTCTTACCAACTGCGCGCTCGCCGGCATGGTCCCCTGGGGGAAAGTGTCGTCGCTGCCGTTTGAATGGGCCTGCCTGCCGCGCAAATGGCAGCGCTGGATGGGGCTTTCCGCCGCGTCGTACACGTTGCCGATTTTGGTCGCCGTCGGTCAAACAAAATTCCATTACCAGCAACATCGCAACATTTTTGTCCGCTGGCTCAGGCGCTGGGCCGTCAAACCGAGTTTCGCCGCGCTCGAAACCGCGCAAACCCCGAACGGCGGCTTCGCCGAGACCACGCCGCTCACCAGCTTCGTGCTCATGTGCTTGGCCAGCATTGGTCACAGCGAGCACCGCATCGTCCGTCGCGGCATCGAGTTCTTGTTGGAAACAGTTCGCTCCGACGGCAGTTGGGCCCCTTGCACCAATTTTGAAGTGTCCGACACTTCGCGCGCTTTGCGCTCGCTCAATTGGAATCTCTGCGATGAGTTTCAAGCCGCCAGTTGGACCGCCGCTCCGGAGCCCTCCGAGCAGGCCGACGCGGCGCTCAGTTGGCTCTTAGCTGCACAGATACATGACGTTCATCCTTACACGGGCGCGGCACCGGGGGCGTGGGCCTGGTCGCAGCTTCCCGGTGCGATTCCCAACGCGAGCGACACGGCCAACGTGCTCCTGAATCTCGCTGATTGGCACAACCACTGGCCGCGCCACCATGCTAGTGAGGTGACCGCCGCCGCGACCAAGGCGACGCGCTGGCTTTTGGATATGCAAAATCGCGACGGCGGCTGGGCGATTTTCTGTCCCGGTTGGACCGGTTCCCCCAGTGATTCCAGTTGCTCCGACGTGACGGCCCTTACTATGCGATCGCTGAATAATTGGGCCAAGTATCTGCGTGCGGCTTCGCCGAGCCATCCGTTAATCGACAAGATCGATGCCGGTTTGAAAAAAGGGTTGGAGTTCCTGGAAAAGCAGCAACGCGAGGAAGGGAGTTGGTGGCCGCGGTGGTTTGGCAATGAGCTGCATCCCCAAGAGGCCAATCCCGTGATTGGCACGGCCCAGGTCTTGAAGACCCTCAACGAAATGCAAGCCGGCAAAACCGACATGGCCCAGCGGGCCGTGAATTGGCTCGTCGGAGTGCAATATCCCTCCGGGGGTTGGGGACCAGTGGCGCAGCGCGTGACCAATGAATCGTGGTACGGCCGCAAGCGTGATACCGAGACTGAAACCAACTGCAGTATTGAAGAAACTTCGGTGGCGGTTGATGCCTTACTCCCATTTGCTACCGAGAATCAGGCCGTCAAAAGTTGCGTCGAACAGGGGCTTTCCTGGCTCATTGAGGCGTCGTCGGATACTTCCCGTTTGGAGCCGGCCCTTGTCGGTTTCTATCTCACCAAATTATGGTATTATGACGAATTGCTCCCCCAAACCTTGGCGGTTCGCACGCTCGGCAATGCTTGCCGAATGCTCGGCGTGCCGGCCACGGTGGCTGCCGCGACTCACCCCTAACGGTGGTTCGCCCAACCCTCTGGCGGGAGCAAGTTGGTCAGTCTGTTGCTCACTGGGGCTAGCAGTGAAATTCCCGATGGCTCGCCAGTGCCAAGCTGTTTAGGGAGAGGAGACACAGTGGCGAGTACGCGGATGGAAACCACAGATCGGGAAGATTCAGCAAACGGCGTTGTCGCGCCGGGTGGTGGCCTCTGCTTGGCCCATCTCAAACAAATCCCCGCCGACCGAGAACTGCGCGGCCTGATTCGCCGCGAATGTTGGTCCACAGTGGTGCGGCTTGATCGCACCGCGAGTCTTTCCAAAGAAACTTTAGAAACACTGGCCCGCCTGGTTCTCGACAAGTTGGCTCTGCATGAGGGGTATGTCGGTTGGACGATGGTCGTGTTGTCGAGCGAATTCTGGCGCGACCAAGTCGCCGCCGTCCCCCATTCGCGCCGGCTCTTGCTGCTGCCTCCCGAAGAACCCTCGCTTGCCGTCTTCGCGGAGTTGCGCACCCAAGCTGCTCAACTTGGTCTCACCGTTGCAACCACCGAATCTTCCTCCGCGATCATGCAATTACTATTCAGCGGCTCGATCGACGCAATTGTCGGTGTCGCCAGCTTGGACGTTTTGGAAAAAGCGATCGACAAGATACTGCTCGTCGGCATTCCCGCGCTCGCCGTCCCGCTGTTGACCAGCGACGGCCAGGCAGCCGACTTCGATGCCGATTGGGTGCAAGACATGCTCTACGTTGGCCCTGCCCAAGAATCGCCAGCCAGCCATCCTTACCGCGCGTTGTTGCAAACGGCTCGCAGCCTATTTGAGCCTGCGGAACTCGCCCGTCTGTTGCCCCGACAGCGCTTTGGGCCAAGCCTCGCGGAAGTCAACGGCGCCGGTGCTTCGGCACTTGATCCGCTGGCCGCGACTGAAACCATCGCCCACGATTTTCTCTCCTTAGGCGGGAAATACGCCCGGCCTTTCATCACGCTTGCCGCCTACGACGCCATGACCCGCGAAAGTAACAACGGCAGCGACTCGCTGCCCGATGCCGTGCGGCGCGTGGCGCTTTCGATTGAAACGTTTCATAAAGCCTCGCTCGTCCATGACGATATCCAAGACGCTGACGACTTTCGCTATGGTCGGCCGTCGTTGCACCGCGCTCACGGTCTGCCCACCGCCATTAATGTGGGCGATTACATGATCGGCTTGGGTTACAGCTTGGTCTCACGTGAGTCGGCCAGCTTGGGACCAGAAGTGGCCGGCGATATCGTCGATATCCTTTCGGCTGCTCATCTTCGGTTGAGCGAAGGTCAAGGAGCCGAACTGCTCTGGCGTGACGCCCGCAGCAAACAGCTCACCCCCCAAGACGCGCTCGAGATTTACGCCCTCAAGACATCTCCCGCGTTTGAAGCAGCCCTCTTGAGTGGCTTACGTTGCGCTGGTTCCTTGGAAAATCTTGAAGAACCGCTTAAGCGTTTCTGCGAGCACTTGGGCATTGCCTTCCAAATCCTCAACGATTTGAAAGATTGGCAAGGGGATCAGGACAACAAATTGGGGGTGGGACTCGACACGTTGGGCGGTCGACCGACGGTTCTCTGGGCCCTCGCCCTGGCAGGGCTTTCGCCAGAATTTCGCGAGGAACTGCTGGCTTTGGTCGATTCCCCGGTAGAATCGAGCAAAAAAATTGCCCGCACTCGCGAACTCTATGAAGCGGCTGGCGTATTTGACAAAGCCGCAGGGCTGGTGCGCGATCACCAAGCGCGGGCGGAAGCGATTGCCCAGGAAATTTCCCCGGAAAGTTTGCAGCGCTTGCTGCACTATTTGGTGGAAATCGTCCTGGACCGTGCTTCCACTCTGCCCAGTATGTCAGCGCCCAGCATGTCGGCTCAATGACCAGAGTCGTTCGATCATGCTAACGCCCTATTTCCTCTAATCCTCCCCCCGGTGCGACGTGAGCGATAACGTAATTAAAGAGCTTTGTAACCTCTTCTATCCCACGTCCGCCGAAGTCGGACTGTTCGAGGAAGTTGCCGTCTGTGACCTTCCCGATCATTTCAAGGCGCTGCTAGCCCACGACGATCACATGACCGTCACGGTCGAAGCGTGGCACAATAGTTTGGTCAAGGTGCATGTGCTCGAAGAACGTCGCGACAATAATCATTATGCCCGCCGCATAGTTTTGGCCCTCCAACGCGATGGCAAGCCCGTGCAATTTGGCATCATGCGAATCAACTTGGCCGGACTGCCGCAGATCGTGCGGCTGGAAATCGAATCGCAAGCCTTGCCACTCGGCCGCATCATGATTCGCCACCATTTGCTCCGCGAAGTCGAGCTCTTGCATCTCTGGCGGATCGCTGCCGGAGCCGAATTGCGGAAGCATCTCAAGCTGGAGCGCGGCGCGGTCTGCTTTGGTCGCACGGCACGGATTCTCGTCGATAAGGTTCCGGCGGTAGAATTGTTGGAGATTGTGACTGCGTAATTTTTGCTTCCTCCGCGGAACCGCCTCTGTGAGAATCGCCTACTTAGCTGCTGGTGCCGCGGGGATGTATTGTGGCAGTTGCCTGCACGACAACACTCTAGCCGCCGAGTTGTTGCGCCAGGGCGAAGACTTGGTGCTCGTGCCCATCTACACGCCTATTCGCACCGATGAACAAGATGTCAGCCAGCCGCGCGTGTTCTTCGGCGGCATCAATGTTTACTTGCAGCAGAAGTGGGCCGTGTTTCGCCGCACGCCACGTTGGCTTGACAAACTCTGGGACCACCCCGCCCTGCTTCGCCTGGTCACGGGCCGCGCGAGCAGCGTCGATCCCGCCGACTTGGGCGACCTCACCGTCTCGATGCTGCGCGGTGAAGATGGCAATCAGCGTAAGGAACTCGAAAAGCTCGTTGATTGGCTGATCGACGAAGTGCGGCCCGACGTGGTGCATCTTTCCAATTCGATGATGCTGGGCCTCGCGCGAATGATTGCCGATCGCTGTGGCCCGCCCGTGGTTTGCTCGCTCTCCGGCGAAGACATTTTTCTCGAAAAGCTCAAACCGCCTCATTATGAACAAGCGCGGCAGCTCTTGCGCGAGCGTGCCGGTGACGTTCAGGCGTTCGTGGCACTCAACAATTATTTTGCCGCTTTCATGAGCGATTACTTGGCCGTCCCCCGTGAGCGTGTTCACGTCATTTCGCATGGACTGAAATTAACTGGCCATGGCCGGCCGCAAGACTCGGCAAAGACTTCCGATGCGCCCCAGCGCATCGGCTATCTCGCCCGTATCTGTCACGACAAAGGATTGCACTTGTTGGTCGAGGCCTGCGTACTCCTCGCCGAGCGTTCGGACGTGCCACCTTTTGAAGTTCATGCCGCGGGCTACTTGGGAGCCAGCGATCGCGTTTATTTAGCCGAGATCGAGCGGCGCACTGCTAGCGGCAAGTTGGCGGGGAAGTTTCGTTATCATGGCGAACTCAACCGCGAGGAGAAAATCGCGTTTCTGCAATCGCTCGACGTGTTCAGCACTCCCACCATCTATCGGGAAAGTAAGGGACTGCCCGCGCTCGAAGCGCTGGCCAATGCCGTGCCCGTCGTGTTGCCGCGCCATGGTTCGTTCCCCGAAATAGTCGCGGAAACGGGTGGAGGCTTGCTTTTTGAGCCTCATGACGCGAGCGATCTGGCCGACAAACTTGCCGAACTTCTCCAGAACGCAACCTCCGCCAGCGAGTTGGGTCAGCAAGGCCAGCGCGTGGTCCACGAGCGCTATCATGCCGCCGCCATGGCCGAACAGACCCAGCAGCTTTATCAGCGGCTTCTAGGGAATTCCCGACCCTCCGAGTAGCAGAGCCCGTTCTCCGGGTGGTAAACTCGCTAAAGACTTTTCGAGGGAAAGCCACGCGGCTACGGGGAGAGCGCACTTGTCCGATGAACCCAACAGTGATCGACCCCACAAGTCCGCGCTTTGGGGTGACAGTGGTAATGCTTGGTGCGACATCTGGCCCGATCTCATCAGCGGAACTTCTCTCAATTATTGCTTCGATACCGCTGGGGTCATCTTCTACGTGAGCGAATCCACGCGCATCCTCTTGGGCTACTCACCCGAGCAAATGGTGGGGCAGAAGTTTGCTGACTTCTTCGATCTCGACCATCCGGCACGCGCAACCCTCGACGAACTCGCCGGCCAGATCACCAACGACGGTCCGATCCGTCGTCGCCTTTCGGTTGTCCGCCGAGCCGACGGCGACGTCGCCTTCATGGAGATTAGCGAAGGAGAAGTCCGCGACGCGACGAGCAATCTGCTCGGGCGCGAGGGGATGGCCTACGATCTGACGCACTACATCTCCAGTGATCTAGCCTTGCGTCAGAGCGAACGCAAATACCGTCGGCTCGTGGAAGACCTCGGTGAAGACTATGTGATTTACACCCACAAACCCAGTGGCGAATTGACGTATGTGAGCCCTTCGGTGCGTGAAGTGCTGGGATTCTCGGCTGAAGACCTCATCGGTCGCAATTGGCGGGAGTTGATCGGCGAAAACTTCGTCGGTCGCGATCTTGCCGATCAAGTCCGCTCCGAAGTCAAAGCGGGGGTACGGTTTCACAAGTTTACGGTGGAAATCGCCGACGCGTTTGGCGGCCGGCGTCTCGTGGAAATTCAGCAGCGCCCCGCCTTTTCCGCGGATGGCCGCTATATCTCGATGGAAGGCATCGCCAAGGATATCACCGAGTTCACGCGCAACGCCCAGGAGTTGCAACGCCTCAAGGACGAACTCGAAGAACGGGTCGCCCAACGCACGGCGGAATTGCTGACCATTAACGAACGCCTCGTGGAGAGCGAATCCCGCTATCGCAACGTTGTGGAAGACCAAACCGAGTTCATTTGCCGTTGGCTGCCCGGTGGGAAATACACGTTCGTTAACGATGCGTATTGTCGCTACATGAAGAAGCCTTACGGCGAACTTGTGGGCCATTCCTTTTTGCCGATCATTTACGTGGAAGATCGGCTGCGCGTCGCCGCCGAAATTGAGAGCCTCTCGCCCGAGCAACCCACCATCACCAGCGAGCATCGCGTCGTTCGCGCCGACGGCTCGATGGGCTGGAACCAGTGGACCAATCGGGCGATCTTCGACGAGCACGGCAAGTCCAAAGGCTATCAATCCGTCGGTCGCGACATCACCGACCTCAAGATCGTGGAAGATTTGGTGCTCGAACGCGAAGAGCACCTCAAGCGTGTTTCGCGTCTGGCCATCATGGGGGAATTGATCGCGGGCATTGCCCACGAAATCCATCAACCGCTGCACGCCGCGCAGCTTTTTGCCGAAGCCGCCAGGCGAAATCTCGAAATGGGAGCCGAGCGCGGCGTCTCGACGGCTATCGACTGTACCAGGGAAATCTCGAACGCCATCACCCGTACCGCGACCATTATTCGTCATCTCCGCTCGTTTACGACCAACAAGCCGACCAAGATCGAGCCGCTCGACATGAACGAAGTCGTCCGCGAAGTGGCCGACGTGATGAGCTACGAAACCCGCCGGGCCGGCGTCAAGCTGACGTTCAATCTGACGGAGCCGCTCCCCCCCTGGAACGGCGACCGCGTCCAAATTCAACAGATTCTCGTCCATTTGCTCAGGAACGCTTACGAGGCCATGCCCCAGGGCGAACGATCCGATTGGCAGGTCGTCATCACCACCAAGCACAAAAACCATGGCGTGCTTGTCGAGATTATCGACAACGGCCTAGGCACCGAAATTGCCGACGAGGAGCGTTTGTTTGACGCTTTTTACACGACAAAGCCCGAAGGGCTTGGTATGGGCCTGTCAATTTGTAAAACTATAGCTGAGTCGTTGAATGCGCAAGTCGAGGCTCGCAAGAATCCCGAACGGGGGATGACCTTCCGCTTGCGGTTGCCCTTGGGACCAAGGTACGAGTCATGAGCATGCCCTCAGCCGGTGAAGATGCCGTCGTCTACATCGTCGACGACGATGAGCAGGTTCGCAAAGCCGTTATGGCACTCGTCGAGGCCATGGGGGTTTC
Source organism: Bythopirellula sp. (assembly GCA_034439695.1). GTDB lineage: Bacteria > Planctomycetota > Planctomycetia > Pirellulales > Lacipirellulaceae > Bythopirellula. The sequence goes on from JAWXAV010000176.1 coordinate 44,980, forward strand.
TTCGGAAAGCTATCCCTCGGCCGAAGAATTCCTCCGTGCCTACGATGGTCGTCGTCCAGCGTGCTTAGTGACCGACGTGCGGATGCTGGGGATGAGCGGACTCGAGTTGCAGGAACGCTTGTTGGACATGGGGCTCTCGATGTCGGTCATCGTCTTGACGGCCTTCGCCACGACTCCCACCACCGTTCGTGCGATGCGCAACGGTGCGCTCACGCTCATGGAAAAACCGTGCAACGATGATGAACTCTGGGATGCCGTGCGGCGTGGCTTGACGAACGACCGCGAGAACTACGAGCTCGAACAACAACGCGCGAATCTCAAGCAACGCCTGGCAGAGCTCACCCCCAAAGAGCGTGAGGTGCTCGATTTGATGATTGCCGGCGATGCCAACAAAGTGATCGCCCGCAAACTCGATTGCAGCATTCGCACGGTCGAGAACCACCGCCAGAAAGTCTTCCAAAAAATGTCCGCCGACTCGCTCGCCGAACTGGTACGCATGGCGGTGGCGATGGGCATCGTCCCCAATCTCGCCTGACGACTCGCGCAAATCTTTAACTCATTTTGCGTCCCTCTCTCTTGCGAATGCGAACGCCACTGCGGATGTCCGCAGCGCTCATCGGCTAGTGCGGATACCTCTTTTTCGGTTTATTGCCGAATACTTATCAATAAGTAGTACTATCGAGTGCAAGCAAAATGCTGAGCGGACAGCAATTGTTGGGCACTGCGGGAACAGGAAATTACCAATTACATAGTCTTGCAAGCGAGTAGAGGGCGGTATTGAGATGACAGAGGCGAATTCTTCCAGCAGTTCCGTGGTTTACGTGGTCGATGACGACCCCCAAGCGTGTCAAACGATCTCCGAATTGGTCTATTCTTTTGGCTTCCAGGTGAAGTCGTTTGAATCCCCCGAGGAGTTTTTGGCCACCGTCGATGAAGCGCAGGCCGGTTGTGTCATCCTGGATTTGCGGATGCCCGGCATTGATGGTCTGGAAGTGCATCGCCGGCTGTTGGAACGCGGGATTGCCCTGTCTGTGATCCTGCTTACGGCCTATGCCGAGACCAGAATCACCGTCAGCACGCTTCGTAGTGGCGCGATTGCGGTCCTGGAAAAACCATTCAAGGACGAAGAGCTTTGGAGCTTCGTGCAAGAAGGTGTCCAGCGGAGCGAAGTGGAACACTTCCGCCGCCGACATCTCCATTCTTTGGAAAAACGGCTCAAGAAACTCGCCCAACAGGACCGCGAAGTCCTCAAGCTGATGATGGAAGGGGTTAAAAACCGCTCCATCGCCAAGCGGCTGGAAGTCAGCCTACGTACGGTCGAGAATCGCCGCCGCCGGGTGTTCGAGGTGATGCAGGCCGAATCAGTCGCCCAGCTTGCCAGGATGATCACCGAATACGAGCACGGCTTGATTCCCAAGCCCGAAGCCCAGGATAGCTGGCTGCGATTGCCGTTCGAGCGGGTCGTTTGCTAATTCTATTTAGCCCCGCCGCTTGCGGCGGGTTTGGGACGATAATCCGCCGATCTTTGCCGCTTGCGAGCCCCCGCCAAACTGCTAAAATGCAGGGCTACGCCATAACCGGCAGTGCCATGGCAATACCCCCTCGGCCCGATAAGAATCTATGTATACCAAACGTAAGCCCAGCGAACGCACCAGTAGCAGCAACAAGAAAATTGCCAAGAAAGACCCCATCTGCATCGATGGCGTCCGCCCCCGCCCCATGTTCGTTGATTACAAGGATCTGGACTTGCTGAGCAAGCTCACCAACCGCCACGGCCGGATCGTCAGCCGCCGCAAGACCGGTTGCCAAGCCACGAGCCAACACGCCGTCTCGAAGGCGGTCAAGCGGGCTCGCTTCATGGCCCTCATGCCTTACGAAGGCAGCTAAACTATAGAGCGGGACCATCTTGGTCCCGATTCCCCCTCCTGGCCCCGATCACTCCATGGCCGAGCCATTCCGTACCACGCGACTCGTTGAGTTTCACGATACGGATATGGCGGGAATCATGCACTTCGCATCGTTCTTCCATTACATGGAGTCGGCCGAGCACGAGCTACTTCGTTCGCTTGGCTTGAGTGTCCACACCACAGTCGACGGTGAAATGCTCAGTTTTCCCCGAGTGGCTTCTTCTTGCCAGTTCCAGTCTCCCGTCCGCTGCGAAGAAATTCTCGACATCGCGATCCGCATTTCGCGGCTCGGCGCGAAGAGCATCACCTACGACTTTGATTTCCGCAGCGACGCGCGCGAAGTCGCCACGGGCCAAATCACCTGCGTCTGTTGCCGCGTGGTGCCCGGCCAGCCACTCGCATCGGTGGCAATTCCTGCGGATGTCGCCGCCAAGCTCCAGCAGTATGTGACCTAACGTGTCATTCTGACAGGAGTTCTACGACTGGAAGAATCTGGCTTCCTGCATCGCACACTTTCCATGCGAAGTGGTGTTGCAAACCAGATTCTTCGGGTCGTTCAACTCCACTCAGAATGGCACGTAACCACTTGGCGTCGACTTGGCTGCGCTCGACAGGCTTGTCACAATAGCCTCATGCATTCACTCGTCGCCGAATCCCTTGCCAAGTCCTATCCCACCAGCGCGGACCAATCGCTCCAAGTGCTTGTGGAAGCGTCCTTGCGTTTATCACCCGGCGAGAACGTCGCGATTCTCGGCCCTAGTGGTTCTGGCAAAAGCACCCTCCTGGCCATTCTCGGTACTTTGGATCGGCCCACGTCTGGCACAATGCACATCGGCGATGTCGATCCCTTCCAACTCCCCGAACCTGAACTCGCCAAATTCCGCAGTCGGCAAATCGGCTTCGTGTTTCAAGACCACCACCTGCTGCCGCAATGCACGGTGCTCGAAAACGTGTTGGTGCCATTTCTTGCCGACGGATCGGCGGGGCGAGAAGAAATCGCTCAAGGCACCACGCTCATTGGCCGCGTGGGCTTGGCCGAGCGACTGCTGCATCGCCCCGCGCAGCTTTCCGGCGGAGAACGCCAACGAGTAGCCCTCGCGCGGGCCCTGGTGAGACGCCCTGCCCTGGTCCTGGCCGACGAACCCACCGGCAATCTCGACGGCAGCACGGCGGAAGAAATTGCCCGACTGCTCTTGGAACTCCAAGCCGAGCAAAATTCAATGCTGGTGATCGTCACGCACAGCGAACACCTCGCCGCGCAAATGCAGCGCCGCCTTAAAATCGCGGACGGCGTACTCATGAATGCAGCGAAATAGCCCGACCATCTTGGTTGGATTCCAAATTAAAGCCCGCGAATGACGCGAATGGTCGCGAATACAAGAATTGCTTATTCGCGACCATTCGCGCTATTCGCGGGCCAATCTCCTTGGTTTGACAGCATTTGTTGTCAATCTACTCCAGCCCAATCTCATACGCCGTCATCGTGCCGCTCCCCTCGTTGCAGAGCACGAGCAAGGGCTTGCCACTTGCATTTTGCTCCGCGGGAATCAGTACCAACCCCTCCGGCGCGAGATCGCGCTTCCCACCACTGTTCTGAGGCGGCAGATACTTTAAGAACAGTGGTTCGGCGGGCGTGGAAATGTCGTAGAGCATCGCCCCGCCGGTGCGCTCCAAGCCAATCGCCGCCAATCGCCGTCGGCCCACTTCAAACACAGCAACATTCTCCGGCTCGGGGCCACGTTCCGTGCTGCGCACATCGGTTGCACTATTACCTTTGCTATCGACATTAAACAACTCAGGTGCCACGGCTGCGATGGTTTGCTCGAAGTCGTTGCCGCTATCAAAAACTTGTTCCAACGATCCCCCTCCCCGGTACTCTGGGGAGGGGCTAGGGGAGGGGTCTTCAGAGTTGTGGGATAAGCTCGTGCATCGCCAAATGGAAAACGACCGTGTGCCGAAGCAAACCAGCTTATCGAGATCGCCGTCGCCATCGCTGTCCCCGGCGGCGCGTGAAACTTCCAGTCGACCGAGTTGCTCATCACCAGTGAGTCGCCGCCCGGGGTTGCAGTGATCGAGTGCGATCTTCGCCGCGGCCAGTTGGCCGACGGGTAGTGCTTCGTGAAAATCGATGTAATCGCGGGGATCACCCTCGTTGGCCGTGACCAAGTAATTCTCGCCCTCCTGCTGAAAAGTCGCGATGCCATCCGGCTGGTACATTCCCCAGATCGGCCAATGTCGAATCCGCGCGCCGCCATCTTGGTCGCTCACGTCGAGGCCCGTACTGGTGGCGAGCGAAACCAACTTCGCCTCGCCAGGATTGCCGAGCGAGCGAAAACTCTTGAGACCCAGCGGATGAATCGCGGTGATTTCCGCCGCTTCAAGATCAAGTTCCGCAATCGCATTGTTCTCTTGCAGCGTGATCCAAGCGACGCGGGAATCCCCACCCACGGCGATATATTCGGGTTCAACATCCTGGGCGACGGTCGCGTCGTGGGGACCAAAAAGATGCACACCAGCGGCCATCAATTCCTCGCGCTGGGGATTGAACTTGGTGAACGCCGCTTCCCGCACCGTCGCCTCTTTCCAACCATGCTTGGCTGTCATAACAGAAATCGACGCTTCAGGATCAAACGCATAATCGTCGGTCGGTTCCCCTTCATTGGCGGCCAGCAGCCTCTTGCCGTCGGGTGTGAACACAATCATGTCGGGCAAAAATCCGGCGGAATAGTTGGCGATTTCCGTCAGCTTTTCGGCATTGTAAAACGTGATCCGCCCCCGCTCGCGCTTATCATCCGCCGCCCACGCGACGGCCACCACGTCGCCCGTGCAAGCCGCGCTGGTCGCGTGAAACCCGTCGGGAATCGCCATCTCGGCCACCCGTGTTCCATCGCGCGTGGACACCACATCAATGCCGCCCCCCACGGTAACAAACAGCCGCCCCGTCGCCGCCGAGAAGGCCGCGATCTCACACGCCCCGCTGGGTGCCGTGTAACGCCAGAAGATTTCAACTTGGTCTTGTGCGTGAACAGCGAGTTCCCAGCCAGCGCCGACCGTCAAGACGCAAAACACAAGCAACAATTGTTTCATTCCATGATCGCTTAATCTGCTGAGATGTGATTGCAAACCAGTATAAACCGCCAAGCACACGAAGATCGCCAAGAAACAAGAAAAAGGATTCACCGCTAATCGACGCTAATAATCCCTGATGGTTTTATTAGCGAAGATTAGCGACTATCAGCGGTCAATATGCCTACCCCCGGATTTCCCAGATGACTTCCCGCACAATGGCACGCGATTTGCGCCACACCTTGTAAAAACAGCGGTTTGTACGCTCAACATGCCATCGTGACAGG
>JAWXAV010000177.1:0-5793 GCA_034439695.1 Bythopirellula sp.
GAGCGACTCGTTTGGGGAACTGTTCATGGAATTCTCCTGCGGTTGGAGTTATGCTAACAACCACAAAGGAAAATTCCAGTTCCGTCTGAGGCAAGACACAAGAGCTTGCTGAAAATAAGCGTCGTGAAGCTCAGGCAGAGCTTGCAGAGAGGCGGCGACTCGAACCCCAAGCAGAATATGAAAGACCCCAAGAGCCAGGGGGTTACAAGGGTTTTTCGGAATCCGAGCTTCTACGATTATATGAAAACTTGAAAGATAGAGGATACAGCGATGAAGAGGCGATCCTGACAGTTAAGGCAATGTTAGACTACCCTGATACAAGTGCAGTTGCACGCGATTGGCTAGAAAACAACTGACTGTCCAGATGGAGCCAAACGAGTCATGAGTAGATACCTTCGTGATGCACAGCACCACTCCGACAAAATTGATCATTATCATAAACACGCAGGCTCTGGCGGATATTCGCAAGCGCATTATCACGAAACCAAGCTCGAAGAGTTAATGGTTAGGGCATCCAAGTCTAAGACGGGTAAGAGCTGTGTATCCTTCATCGGGAACATTCTGGAAAGTGTTCGCCCTAAAATGAAGGAAATGAAAGATCGGGAAATCGATGCTGATGAATCGTAGATAATACGTGCAAGGGTTGGCCGGTTGAAAGTGGAGCATGTTTCCTATTTGCGGGAGCTAAAAAGAGTGGCAAGGCAGCGGTGAAAATTCAGCCGCGAAGCGGCGGTCGTGAATAGCCAGGGGCGTGAGCCCCTGGAAAATGTAACCCCATGTAATCCAAGCCCCAACGGGGCGGCAGTGCTATCGCCCCGTTGGGGCTTTCTGATTGCTCGTGTCGTTGACCAGGGGCTTACGCCCCTGGCTATTGACTTTCGCCCGTTCCGGGCTGAAGAGGTGTGCCGTTCCGGGCTGGGGACGTGCAGAACGCCCGTCAATCCCAGATGTATCGTTCATCCCACTGGAGTTCATGACGTTTCAAGAGTTCTAAAAACTCCTCCTGGAACGTCCTGCGACGATGATGCTCCGCTTGATTGGCGAGATAGGTTTTTATCGTCTCTATGTTCGAGTAGCTCACGGAAAATGCGCCGTAGCCATCTTGCCAATGAAAGTCAGGCAGCGCTAATTCACCGTGGACCCACCCTGAGGAGTTGCTTTTGACAACTCGCACCAGATCAGCCACGGCGACGGTCCGTCCCATGGAGGCCAGTAGGTGGATGTGATCGGGCATGCCACCGGCTGCGATGAGACTGCTGGAATGATTTCGCAGGATGCCACCGATGTATTCGTATAACCGTTGTTGTATTTCGGGTGTGATGAGTGGTTGGCGGTGTTTGGTGCTGAACACGATGTGGCAGTGGAGTGATCCGAAGGATTGGGGCATGGCGGATTTTCCAATTCTCTTGCGGCAAGTTTGGTCCGTACTTTCGCCCCGTTGGGGCTAGGAATGTAGGCACCATGTTACCAGGGGCTATTGACTGTCGCCCGTTCCGGGCTGAGGAAATTGCCATCTGCTCTGGGCTGAGAAAGAGAGTTCAGAACTCCACTTCCAGGCCATCCACGCCAATAGTGGTCTCGCGGAAGATTTTTCTTGCTGCGTCCAAATCGTAGCATTCATCCTCGTCGTACACCGGGTTGATATGCACGAGCACCAACTTCTTCACCTTCGCCGCGGCGGCGAGTTCTACCACTTGCATCAGGCAACTATGGCCCGTGAGTTCGGCTTGCTCTGGTTGGTCGTCGCAGAAGAAACATTCGTGGACCAACAGATCGACCCCCTCGATGTGCTTGAGGTAGGCAACATCTTTGGCGGCGACAGTGTCCGTCACGTAGGCCAGCGAGCGGTCGGGCCAGTCGATGCGGTAGCCGACCGAGCCGCCGGGGTGCTTTAAGGGGAAGTGCGTGAGGGTCGAGCCATCGGCGAGTTTCATCTTGGCCGTAAGCGGCTTCATGTCGAATGGTGGGCCGACGGGAAAGAGATGTTCGTTGAACAAGTGCTCGCGGACGGCTTGCAGCTTGTCGGCTTCCCCATGGACGGACACCCGCGTCAAGGGGCCAGCGGGGATGATGTCGAACATAAACGTCAGCCCAAAGCAGTGGTCTAGGTGGACATGCGAGAGGAATACGTCGAGCGTGTCGGTTTGGACATGATCGGCGACGCGGAACATGGCCGAGCCAGCGTCGAAGACGACTCCCAATTCGGGCAGCATCAAACAGGCCGTATGCCTGCGATCGTTGGGGTGATAGCCGCTGGTGCCCAGCAAAACCAGTTTCATAGGGGTCTCATTCTGGCCCAATAAAGGTGTGGCTTATTGTAGCGAGGAGTGGGAAGTCAAGCCATTGCAGCTATTGCGCGGAGGCAAGTTTGCCTCCGGCTGAGCGCCGCCATGGAAAGCTTACCTTACAACCCCCGGCGATGGCGGCGGCGGGGGCGTTGGCCCGGGGCTGCTGGCTTGGGCTCGGCCGGTTTTTCGTCGGCGGGCGCTTCACGCGGCGGGGCGGCCGCGGCGACGGTTTGAAAACCCTCGATTTCGTCCCGCTTGAGCAGCGTGTTGATGAGCATTTCGATTCGCGTAAGCTCGATCCCTTGCTCGGGGGTCACAAAAGAATAAGCCACCCCTTCGCGGCCCATGCGGCCCGTGCGACCGACGCGGTGGACGTAATCGTCCGACGACTGGGGCATGTCATAGTTGATGATGTGCGAAATGTTGGACACGTCGATGCCGCGACCCACGACGTCGGTCGCGATCAGGATCTGGACTTCATTGTCTCGAAATTTGCGCATCACGCGGTCGCGGGCCGATTGCTGGAGATCGCCGTGGATGATGTCAATCGAGGGCCGCTTTTTGGAGAGCTTGGTGTAGAGGCGGTCGGTGCCGCGCTTGGTGCGACAGAAGACGATGGCCTGCTCGGGCTCTTCCCGGGCCAACAGCCGCACGAGCAATTCGTACTTGCGTTCTTCGTCGACCGAAAAGTAGCGCTGTTCGATGGTGTCGACCGACTTGTTTTTGGGCGAGAAGTCCATTACCTCGGGGTCGATCATATAACGGCTCGCCAAGCGTTCGACGCCGGGTGCGACCGTTGCGCTCAGAAGCAGCGTTTGCCGCTCCTTGGGGCAGCGGCGCAAGATTTTTTCGATGTCGGGGCGAAAGCCGATGTCGAGCATGCGGTCGGCCTCGTCGAGCACCACGATTTCGAGGTTCGTGAGTTGCAGCGAATTGCGCGAGAGCAAGTCGATCACGCGGCCGGGTGTGCCGACGACGATGTCCGCCCCGCGCGTGAGTTTGTCAATTTGTTGGCGGATCGGTTTGCCGCCGTAGACGGCGATGCAGCGTGTCTTGCGGCCCTTGGCGAGTTTTGCAATTTCGTCTTTCACCTGGACGGCGAGTTCCCGCGTGGGAACCAGCACCAATGCCCGGGGCAGGTTGCCGGCGCCGGCTTCGAGCTTTTCGAGGATGGGAATCGCAAAAGCGGCGGTCTTGCCAGTGCCGGTGCGGGCTTGGCCGAGAACGTCTTTGCCGAGCAGCGCGCGGGGGATAATGCCAAACTGCACGGGAGAGGGGTTATGATATTCTGCGTCGACCAGCGAGGCCAACATCACCTCTGACAAGCCGAGTTGATCGAAAGTCGGAGCGGGAGGCGAGTCGACGGACTCGATCGTGGGGGCGCGGTCGGTAGCCAAAGCGGATTGGATTTCGTTAAAGAGAACTGAACCGAGCGAGAGATGCCTGGCTTCTGATAAGCCTGTCTCGCCCAAAACCAACCAGAAAGGCTAGCAGCTATCGCTGTTTGGGTCAATTCGGCGCGTTAGCCGGCATCGGGACGATGCCGGCTAACAACAAACTGGGCGTGTTCTCGCCTTCCTTAGCCACTTTGGCCACGTGGGAAGAGAGAAAATTTCAAAACCTGGGCTTACTCCCTACGGAGATTCAAGCATCCGCCACGGGTTAGCGTCCGGTTCTCTCTCCCATGATTTTTGAAACCAGCTTAGGGCAGGTAGCAAGTTAAGAAACCCTCCGGCTGTTCTCGGGTATCACGAATCAAGGTTGCGCGGCCGGAGGATTATCACCCGTTTTTTCGACTTCTTTTTCGACGGTGGTCGTGGTTGTGCCGCCGGGGGTGGAGACGGTCGTTTCTTTCATAGAGGACGACTTTTCGCTACAGCCGACGGTGGCGATCGCCAACAAGCTCAGGACAAACATCGAGATCAAGGATTTTTTCATGGTCTTACACTTTCTTAAAAAAGGTGTTGTCATTCCCGCCTGCGCGGGGATGACGTAAATAACAAAGTTATTAACGCAGTTCGTATTTTGCCTGTGAATACTTATTTGTGAGCTGTTCCCCTACAGGCGGCCCATAAGGAAGAGGATGATTAAAATAACGACCACCAAACCCAATCCACCGCTCGGGCCGTAGCCCCAGTTTTTGCTGTGGCCCCAGTTGGGCAGTGCTCCCAAGAGCAGCAGGATCAAGATCACAAGCAGAATTGTGGGTAGGGAAATCATGATAGTTCTCCTGCAAACTCGTTTATGTGGTGAGTGCCATGTGTGAAACGTGGCGGGTTAGTTGCGAAAGAATATGGAACATTGGTTTCAACGGGGGGCACCCCCATGTCAGCAATGGCTGGCAAGGCGTTGCTTGACCGTGATCGTGCCACGTATGCGGATTCCATGCAGAGCAGCGATTTCAGGATCACGGGACTGACCGGTTTGACGAGGTACAGGTCGACCCCCGCGTCCTCGCATTGCTGCCGGTGGCTACCGTCGGTGCAGCCCGTCACGGCGATGATTAACGTGTTTTGGAAACAAGCCTGTTGCCGGAGTTGAACGGCCAAGTCGATGCCACTCATGTTGGGCATGAGAAGGTCGAGCAGGATGATGTCGGGCTGGAACTCGGCGGCGAGTGCCAAGCCGGCAACTCCGTCATGGGCCCGACGGCAATCATGCCCCCAAGCGTTGACAAGCATCGCCATGATTTTGGCCCCGTCATGATGGTCATCCACAACTAGCACGCGGAGCAGGTCCGCGGAGATGCCGACAGATGTTTCAGTAATCGGTTCGTAGCGCGAATCCATGACTCGACGCAATTGAAACCGGTTGTAGGCGTCGGAACTACCGATCTCGCCCGGCAACGAATCTTTCGTCAATTCAGTGGACATAGTAGAAAGCTTCCTCATGTTACTGGCGTTACACGGAACCTAGCGGATCACTCAAGCCTGCGGTTTTCGCCTGATCGATTTCGGAAAGCCTATGGACCTGCACGACGTTTCCCGTGGTGAAGGCATGTACCACGGTTCCACTGGCGGGCTCGACCCCGGCGGCGGCTTCGCGGACTTCTCGGCCCGTAATCCTTTTGATTTCCAATCGCAGTGAGGCGGCCGAACTAAGAAACAATTGTCGGTGAAACTCCTGCACTTGAGCGGCTCCCTCCGCACTCATGGCCAGAGCCTTTTCTGCCAGCGTCAACGCATCGTGGAGCGTGATCACCAGCGTCTCTTCGTTCAAGACCACACTGACCGAAGCGGGCGCGTGCCCTGTTTGTTTTTTTTGGTGAGCGATTGCCACTTGGGCAATTTGCTGTGCCATCGCTGTTTCGGCTTCATTCATGGGATTTATCCGTCGTGCGACCGCAAGCTGTCGGTTGAGGTCGTTTTGTGCAAAGCAGCCGCGGGTAGTGCTGGCGCACGCACCCACATTCTGACCTGCCCCCTTCACCCGAGTCCACGTTTGGAGCGAGAATCCAAGAGTTGGGCAACACACGAAGGAGGGCATTCGATGCCACGAGGTCAAA
>JAWXAV010000178.1:0-7455 GCA_034439695.1 Bythopirellula sp.
ATAACGGCGTGTTGATCGCCCGGGCGAACACTGACGTGGAGCTGACCGATTTTGAAATCGCGGTCCGCGATTTAGTAAGTAATATCGAAAACGCCTACTGGGATTTGTACTTTGCCTACCGTGACCTCGACGCCAAGATCGCCGCGCGGGATGCGTCGCTCGAAACCTGGCGGCGGATTCACGCGCTCTACGAATCTGGCCGTCGCGGCGGTGAAGCGGAGAAAGAAGCCCAAGCCCGCGAGCAATTCTTCCGCTTCCAAGAAGAAGTCCAGAACGCGCTTAGCGGTTACTTGATCGATGGCACACGCACCGAAAATGGCAGTCCCGGGGGCACCTTCCGCGGCAATGGCGGTGTGCAAGTGGCAGAACGTCGCCTGCGCATGCTCATGGGGTTGCCACCGAGCGACGGACGGCTGTTGCGGCCCGCGGACGAACCACTCACCGCGCCGGTCGATTTCGACTGGGCCCAAACGACCCGCGAAGCGGTCATTCGACGCGCCGAATTACGCCGTCAACGTTTCCAAACGCGGCGTTATGAACTCGAATGGGTCGCTAGCAAGAATCATTTATTGCCTCAATTTGACGCGATTGGACGTTATCGCTGGCGCGGATTTGGCCACGACTTGCTCAATCCCGACCCTACTGTTGGTGGAGAATTTGACAACGCTTACAAGAATCTCACCAGTGGCGACTTCCAAGAATGGCAAGTGGGCATGGAACTCACCGTACCGCTAGGTTACCGCCGTGGTGCCGCGGCCGTGCGCAATGCCGAATTGCAGTTGAGCCGCTCGCGAGCATTGTTACGTGAGCAGGAACACCAAGTTCTGCATGGCGTGGCAGCGGCTGTCGCCGAAATGGAACGGTCTTACGTCGTTTCGCAGACCACTTACAACCGGCTGGACGCCGCACGCAATCAACTCGAAGCGATCACGGCGGCGTTTGAAGCGGACAAAGCTCCGCTCGATCTGCTGCTCGACGCCCAACGCCGTCTGGCAGACGCCGAGAGCCGGTATTTCCGCTCGCTCGCCGAATACGCCATTGCCGTGAAGAATCTACACTTCGCCAAGGGAACGCTGCTCGATTACGACGGCGTTTATTTGAGCGAAGGAGGTTGGCCAGTCGCAGCCTATCAAGACGCCGCAATTCGCGAAGGACGCCGCGGCCAACCCCGCGAGCTCAATTACGCTTCCTCGCAAGCGCCACGGATTGCCTACGGTCCTTATGAACAACGGCTCGACAAAGTGATTTACGAACCGGCGTCGATCCCAGCACCAACCGAGGAAATTGTACCTAGCAAGGATGAAGCCGACGTGCTGATTCCACAAGTCACCGAGGCAATTCGACCTGTTTGGAAACCAAACGTCACGGCCGCGCCAATTACTCCGCTCAACGACACACCTTCGGCATTGATGGTTGAATCGATTAACGATGACCTTGTCGAACCGGTCGCATATCAATGGGAAGAACTTCACCCATTGCCAGCAGTAGCCGAGTAACCCTCTAAGCCTTCGCTGAATGTAGTTCCTGAGCAAGATATTCAGCCAATTCGGCGGGGGTAGGACAACTCCAAATCACCATCGGCGGCGATTTCAGGCCGAGAAGCTGATCGAGTTCCTGGCTAATCTCCACTGCGGTCAGCGAATCGATGCCCAATTGCGCGAACGGCGTGTTCGCCTGCATCGTCCCTGGCATGATGTTCGCCCTGGTGGTCAACCAACTCATCAGCCACTCCTGCAACTCGTCTTGGATTTGTGCGGGTGGCATCTGTGTGAAACGCTCCAGGAATTCCGGTGGCCCCGCCACTCTGCTTGCTTGGTCATCCAAATCGTCACCACAGCAACCCTGCTTGATCCATTGGGCCGTAACCGCCAACTCGTCATTGAGAAACTGGTCGCGGCAACGCTGACGTTGGACCTTACCGCTCGAAGTCATCGGCAAACTCGCAGGGCGGATTAACAAAATCGCATGAGGCTCGATCTCATGCTCTCCGACAATCGCCGTTCGTATCTCGCGAAGCATCTGGTCATGGTCGGCATGACGACATTCACGACGCCATTTATGTACCAGCACTAATTCTTCAGTTCCTCCGACATTCACCGAAAACGCCGCGCCGAAATCAACCGCTTCATGGGCCGCCTGGGCAGTGCGTTCCAAGTCCTGCGGATAATGATTGCGGCCACGAACAATAATCATGTCTTTTAGCCGGCCCGTGACAAACAATTGTCCTTCATGCAGAAAACCCAAATCACCGGTACGCAAGTATTCATCATCGGCGGCCAGTCCCTGGGGTATCATCCGAGCACGAAAAGTTTCCTCACTTACGCTTTCTTGATTCCAATAGCCAAGAGCAATCGAACCTCCACGGACCCAAATTTCACCCACCTCATTAGGTTGGCAAACACCGCGAGTCTGCGGATCGACGATTTGGATTGACATACCGCTACACTCGGGCCCACAGCCGACGAGTGTCTGCGTGGTGCCACTGCTCTCTGCACGGCAAGCCATGCGGCGCTCGCGCATAGCCTGGCGATCAACTAGCAAAGTACGCGGCCCCGATTTTGATTTTCCGCCAGTAACAAGCAAGGTCGACTCCGCCAAACCGTAACAGGGGAAAAACGAACTTGACTGAAAGCCTGCTTCGCTAAACGCGGCTACGAACTCCGTGAGCGTGTCGGGATTGATTGGTTCCGCCCCGCAGAAAGCCGTCTTCCAATGACTCAGGTCTAATGCGGCCCGTTCTACGGGACTCGTCTTGCGCACCAGCAATTCGTAGGCGAAGTTCGGCGCACCACTGATGTTAGCCTGCGTGGATGAGATCAGCTCCAACCACCGCTGCGGACGGCGGAGAAACGTCGACGGTGCGATGAGCGTACATGTGCCACCCACATACAAGGGTGTCAGAATTCCACCGATGAGTCCCATGTCGTGATAGGCCGGCAACCAGAAGACGGCTTTCGCATGTTCATCGCTCTGAATTTCAAAACCAACGCGTATTGCTTCCAGATTGTGCAGCACATTACCGTGGCTGACCATCACGCCACGCGGGTCGGACGTGGAACCCGAAGTGTATTGTAGAAAAGCAAGATCGTCGGAATTGCGAGCAAGAGAGTGAAAGTTCGATTTTCCGTCTGTTGAGATCTCATCAGTCGCTTGCCAAGCCAGGGCACTGAGCGCGGGTGTTTGCTGATCGAGGCACAAACCACTGAGCGCGCTGCTGTGCGTTAACACCAGACTGGGATCACAATCCGTGACGATCGAGTCAAGTCGCGGCAGAGGACGCCGCGGTTTGGGATAGGTCGCGGGCACGGGAAGGGCGCCGGCATAAGCACACCCCAAGAACCCCGCGATGAACTCGAGTCCCGGCGGATAAACCAAGAGCACGCGATCGCCGACCCGCACCTGCTGAGACAGCCAACTCCCCAAGGTGCGCGAGCGCTGTACGAGGTCGGCGTAAGTCCACGATTCCGACTGGCCGGCGTCGTCCTCGAAAACGAACGCCGGGCGCTCGGGGAAGCGACGCGCCTGCGATTCGACCATGTCGACGAGACTCGTAAACTTCGGGTGAGATTGTATCCGAGTGTTATCCATAACAGGCAAAGGTCATTGATCACGATCATGCAAGTTCAAGCAGGCAGCACTAGGTTAGCCGCTTGATGCACTTGGGGGCAACACAATCAAGCAACTGATCGGAAAAATGTAAGGATTTTTCTAGGAACTTGGGTCCAGCAAGTGTCATCTACGCCTCTCTCCTAGCAAGTTCAGAAATCTATGGCTGCTCCTCCGCGGCAGGTGGTGCCGGTGCTGGATTGGCAGGGTTCGCTGGTGTTTGGCTCACTGGTGGAGCTAGGCGAATACCCAGCCGCTGATTATTCAAGTAGATCACTCCCTGATACGAAACGGCTCCCCCGCCCTCCCCTAGCGACAAAGCGGGCTGCGGCTCGGTGGCCGCGACTACGAGCGGCTTGGATTGGGGATCGATCACCAATAGTTGCCGAGTCACGATCCGCCCGTTGGTGACGATCACATCGGTCGCAATATCACAAACCTGGTTGCCGTCGCTATCGCGCAACTGCAAAGCTCCCACGCGATCCGCCAATTGAGTGGGATCGCTGCTAATCGCGCGCTTGAAACTCAGTTCGGCGAGCGTCTTATCGGGATCTTGTTGATCAACGATCTGCAAACTCTCGCAGCGAATTTCCTTGGATTCCACCCGTTGAATAAGCTTGTCTCTAACGGCTGCGCCTAAGGCAAACAACAACAAGGGGTAGACGATCCAACGTTCTCGTTCCGACATTGCATTCGCTCCGTGAAAATAAAGGAATGATTCAGCGTTTCTCAGTATAGCGGTTGGGCCCGCCCGTCGGCCTCGATTTGCCAAGGCAGCCACACGAGCGACACGCGATCCACGTCGGTATCCCCTTTGCGGGCGGAGGTTTCGGTTTTCTCCAGGACCAGCGTTTCGGCGTGGAAATTCGTCTCCAATGTCGCCAACTGATGCTGGTACTCGCTTTCCAATTGGGCGAGCTTTTCGGTTTGCCGGGCCAGTTCTTCCTTGGCGTCGGCATATTGCCGGCGACCACGACTCATTTGATTGGTCGACGTTTTCGTGACGAGTTGCTTTCGCGAGCTACCCCCTAGCAAGCGGCTGAACACAACCTCAATCACCCGCCAGAAGCTGCTGAACCACCACCACTTGTGTTCGCTGACTTGGTATTCCGCTTTGGCAATAGCGTCTTTGGTCTTGTCCAACGCGGTGTTAAATTCGCGTTCGAGGCGGGCTTTCTCCGCTACTTGGGCGGCAGGAGCGATTCGTAGGCGAAATTCTTCTTCCGATTCACCGTTGTTGGAAGACGAGTCGGTCAGTGATTCGTGCCAGCGGACATAGCGCTGCGTCTGGTAAAGCCAATCCTTGAGCTCGCGCTCCCAAGTGCGGTAGTTTTTTTCTTGGGCCAGTTCCGTGGGCAACGTGGCGAACTGACCTCCGGTCTGCGAAGCGTCGTCCAAGTGTGGCAGTTGTTCAAAGACCAGCGGGGCATCCCAAATCGCCTCGCTGACTTTGCCATGGATCGGTTGAACCACCGCGCATTCTTGCCACAGGTCAAGATTCGACGACGCCTGCACGTAATGTAATTTTGCTTGAGCGAACAAAGCCGGACGATATTCCAGTTGGCTACCCTCAGCCAGCTTGCCGTCGAGAGGCCAGAACTTCTGGACAATCTCGCCGGAAAGGATCGGCTGCAAGCTGTCGTGACGCTCCCGCGACGGCGTTGGTGTTGAAACCGCGAGAGGTTGCTCAATGGCAGATGCCGTCTTGCGGTCTTTCATCAGCACGCGAATCTGATCGCGCGTAAGTGGCCCCCGCAGATACGACATCGCCCAACGAGTATGCATGACTTGCGGTTTGTTTTTGTGAACATTGTTCACCAAGAACACACGGCTGCGCAAGCCGGAAAGCATGGTATCCATCTGCGCGCGATTGAAGTTTCCCCCGGCTTGAGCCGACGCTCCTTCCAAACCTTCGAGTACACGCAGCTTGTCACGCTCGGTTTGCAAGCGACCGAGAAACCATGTCCCCGCGTTGGAAAGTCCCTTGTAATCCAGGTCGACCGGGTTTTGCGTGGCCAGCACCACTCCCAAGCCGAACGCCCGCGCTTGCTTCAAGAGCGTGAGCATGGGCCGTTTGCTCGGCGGGTTCGCCGAGGGAGGAAAGTAGCCGAACACTTCGTCCATGTAGAGAATCGCCCGCAGGCTGCCGGTACCGGGTTGGGTGCGCATCCAGCCGAGGACTTCGTTCAAGAGAATTGTGACGAAGAACATCCGCTCGGCGTCGTTCAAGTGGGCGATCGAGAGAATCGACAACCGTGGCTTCTTGTCGGCGGTGTAAAGGAGCGATTCCACATCGAGCGAATCCCCCTGCAACCAGTTGGCGAACGACGGCGAGGCCAACAGGTTGTTGATCTTCATCCCCAAGTCCATGCGATTCTTGGAGGGCAAAAAGTTCTCTATATCGACGATCCCCACCTTCGTGAACGGCGGCTTTTGGATATCGTGGATCAGCGTGGGTAAGTCGAGGCTGCGACCGGCGCGCCAAGCATGATCGAGCACCTTGGAAATGAGAATCGCCTCGCGGCTTTGCACGGGATCGGCGTCGATTCCCACCAGCGCCAACACGCCTTGAGTGGTCGATTGCAGCAAGTCGTTATAGGTGTCGACATCGTCAACGATCGCCGCGGGCGGCGCATGAAAACTCTTGAGCACCGTGAGCGGAAGCCCGGCGGTGCTGCCGGGCGTGTAGATCACCTTGTCGACGGCAGCATACTTACGAACCCGCTCTTCACCTTCGTCCCAATCGGCAAGCCCTTTCTTCCAAGTCGCTGCGGTCTGCTCGGCGAGTTGCGCGGGCGTGATGCCTTGTTGCGTGGCAAGCGTGGGATCAATCCACGGCTCGAAGTCGCTGGGACGTAGGTCGGGAAACGCGAGCAGTAGGTTCCCCAAGTCCCCCTTAGGATCAATCGCGATGACAGGAATGCCATCAAGCGCGGCCTCTTCGATCAGCGAGAGACACAGCCCCGTCTTGCCGCTGCCGGTCATGCCGACGCATACGGCATGGGTGGTCAGGTCGTTGGCGTCGTAGAGCACTTTCTCGGTCGAGACTTCCCCCGCAGCCAGGTCGAACTGCCGACCAAGATAGAAGGAACCGAGTTTTTCGTAGTCGGACATGCGCAGAACCTGCTTGAAGCGGGAAAAGGAATCCCGCGATTCTAAACCGACCGGCGGAGGTGGTCTATCGGAATGGCTATTTGGCGAGGAGGCCGCTTGTTTTGTCCCGATTAGCCAGAACTCGAGTTGGTGGACTTTATTCGGTGATATTGTCCGCGGCTGAGAAGAGATTGCACGATATTTATGGTGCCAAGCTTTCAATTGTGTGGCCAAAACTCCTCGAATTAACGTCTTTGTGAAACGGTTCCGCGAGCTGTTCTCGCTTGTGATTGCCAGCGATTCGGCGCAGTGTTGCGTGGCTTATTATCGCATATTGAGCAGCGCTTCGCCACATGATTTTTTGGCCACCGGCGAACTGGGAGCGTCAGCGGTTGGAGTAGTCACCACGAATCAAACGAATGACACGAATGGGAATTGAGGGAACGCTAATTATCACTAATCAGCACTAATCTGGATTAGCGGGAATTAGCGTTGATTAGTGTTCCAGAATTTCTGACCGCGAAAAGTGTGAATGGGCGCGAATGATTGCTTGGTTAACATAGAGGTATTATACTGCGGGATAAGACCTCTCTGTCATTCGGCATGCTGTTGAGATCGCGATGCTTATCCGCTCTTATATCCGACTGATTTTCATACTACCCGACATTCCCCATATGGACTGAGCCTGGAACCGATCCAGGCACCGAATGCTCCCCATTTTATTGGTCGTCCCCACCGCGCGTCTAGCGCGTGGTG
>JAWXAV010000179.1:0-8145 GCA_034439695.1 Bythopirellula sp.
ACGATGGCATGTTGAGCGTACAAACCGCTGTTTTTACAAGGTGTGGCGCAAATCGCGTGCCATTGTGCGGGAAGTCATCTGGGAAATCCGGGTTAAGAGCGGCTCCACCAACTCGGTGGGTATCATTGGGGGCTCGCTCTTCATTTCACCCAGTGGAGGCAACAACGCCGTGGTGCAGAGTTCGGGCTTGCCCTCCGCGAGCGATGTCACCAACAGCTTATTTCTCAACCCGAACGTGAGCGCCGCCTACAATGCACCGGGCTCGACGCAAACAGCTATCGCCTTGGTAGGCTTAGGTCTTAATTCGTTCAGCAACTCGCCCACCACTTCGGTCACGATGAGCTCGACGGCTAACTTCTCGCTGGATACTGCCCTCTTGGGTAGCGGCGATTTAATGGTGGGGTTGTTAGACCCCACAACTTTCGGGCCAGGATTTTCCACGCTACATTTTCAGATCACCCGCGAAGGGGTGGTGGTCGAAGATCAGATGTTCGCCTCTTCCGCGGCGGCCGTCACATACTTCAACGATCGCGTCCTGAACTTCGGTTCGCTCTCGACGGGAGTCGTGGGCACGCTGGATTTGTCGTTCCTCATGGAAGTCACCAGCCTCGACGATGGGAGCCGGTTCGGCACGACGTTTCTTGTCTCACGCCTCGGCACGGCGTGTGGACCTGGTGATTTTGATTGCGATGGTGACGTGGATGGCCGCGATTTTCTCGTGTGGCAACGCAACCCTGCCGTGGGGAACCTGAGTGACTGGCAAGCGAACTTTGGCCCGCTCATCGCGGAAAGCGTGGCCGTGCCAGAGCCGGGGACTCTAGCACTGCTGGCAGGTGTGCTCGCTTGCTCGTTTGTGCTGCGTAATACCCGGGATGCGTTAAGGCACATCGACAGTCGGAGGACGCTCCTCTAAGATGTAATCGTTCCGCGGGGCAACGCTGGTCGCTTGCGATCGGCGTCGTGGAACACAGCCGGGCCACGGAGAGGAGCATTCTCATGGTTCGGTTTTTCTGTTGCGCTCTGGGACAAATCATCCTGCTGAGCGGATCTCTCGCCCCCGCGGCGATCACGTTTTCTGTTGCGTTCGATGACCCGCTGAATAATCTCGCAAGCGTCCGGACGCAGGTTGAGCAGCATGTCGTGGCCGCGGGCCAGCGCTGGGCGGGCTATCTCGACGGCGATGGCGCGATCCAAGTTGTCGTGCGGACTTCGACGAATGTGGACTTTGCCGAAGGCCGGAGTGTCACCAATAGCTTTGTCTACAACAACGGGACGTACAATGTGTTCGAGCAGGGGATGACCGCCGAGTTGCGTACCGATGCTGATCCGAACGGAGCCACTGCCGACGTCGAGATTCTGCTCAATCCCGACTACGCCCTCAACGAATTGTGGTACGATCCCGACCCGGTGGCCCGCGTGGCGACGGTCGACATCAATCGCACGGACGCGATGAGTACGTTTCTGCACGAGTTCGGTCATGCGCTGGCATTCAGCGGTTGGATCAACGGCACGACGGGCACATTTCCTGGCGACTATCAATCGACGTTCGACGAACAAATCGAGTTCGACGGGACGAATTTCTTTTTCACCGGCCCCGAGGCCACGGCGGTCAACGGCACCGCCCCGCCGCTGACCTATGCGAATGTGTTCCATGTCGCCAACTTCACGCCGCGACCGGGCGAGAATCTGCTGTTCGATGTGATGAATGGCCTCGTATTCTACCGCGGCTATCGGTACGACATTTCCGCGCTCGATCTGGCGATGCTCGGCGACGCGGGAGTTCCGCTCATTGATCTGCCTGGGGATTTTAATTTCGACGATGACGTGGACGGCCGGGATTTTTTACTGTGGCAGCGCGGAGGTTCGCCCAATCCGTTGAGCGGTAGTGATCTTGTCACTTGGCAAGCGAATTACGGCACGGGCTCGCTCTTGGCGAGCGTCGCCGTGCCGGAGCCTTCGGCAATTTTGTTGCTGCTGATATTTGGCTCGGTGAGTATGGCAAGAATGCGTCGCGAGTTCACTTCGTTTTAGGCGCGGTTTGGAGGGAGGTGTTTGATCCCCCATAATTTGCTAGGCTGGAGACGGCGAGTGTCTGTTTCTTACCGAGCAAATGAAGGGATATCACACCGATGAAGAGCTTGCTACGCAGATTCTTTAATCGTTACCGCTGGTTCTTTGTGGCCGAAGGTGTGCTCGGCAATTTTATGTTCTTTATCGGTAGCATTCTCTTCTTGTCGCCGAAGACGCAGCAGTTTGGCGTGTGGTTGTTTATCGGTGGTTCGGGTCTGATGCTGGTGAGCAGTTCGGCCGCGGCTTTGGCGGAGTATTCGCACGAGTGAGGGAGGCGGTTCACTCTGACTGTGCAATTTCTCAGTTCCGCGGAACAAATTCCTGTTTCTCGCGGGCCTGATTAAGTACACTAAAGGAAGGCCGTTTTTTCGAGCGGTTGCTTATCTTTGTTCGAGACACCTCATGATTTGTTGGTCTAGGAAGTGGCGAATTGCGTTCTGCTGGATGGCCTGTTGTGTGAGTCCCTGCGCCAGCGCGGCTGAGTTTCGCACGATCGACGGCTCGCAGAACAATCCTTTCTTTGTGAACCAAGGCGCGGCCAAGACTCGAGTAATTCGCTTCGGTTACGATGCCGACTATCCCGACGGCATTGGCGATGTCATCACGGAAGCCGGCAAGCCAAATCCGCGCGATGTGAGCAACACGGTCAACGCCCAGCCCATGAGCTTGGTCAACGACCGCGGGCTTTCCGATTGGGTTGTGCAGTGGGGACAGTTTCTCACGCATGACATGTCGTTGATTCCCACCAACGCGACGGCTAACGTGCTTTCGACCGGTGCCGTCGGCGACTTTAGAATTCCGCTCAACACGCCTGGGGATATTCTCGGGCCGGGGCCAATCGGTTTTAATCGGTCCGTTTTCGATCCCACCACTGGCAATGGTACTGTTGTGCAGACTCCGCGCGGACCGGTGCCGGTCCCTCGTTGGCAAATCAACGCGAATACTTCTTATCTTGACGCTTCGCAGATTTATGGCTCGGACGCGGCGACGCAGTCGAGCCTGCGCACTTTTGTTGACGGCAAAATGGCCACCAGTGCCGACGGGTTGTTGCCTCCCGTCGATATGACCGGCCTGTTTCGCGCGGGTGATACACGCGCCAATGAAAATACCAGCCTCAGTGCGACTCACGCCTTGTTTGTTCGCGAGCATAATCGGCTAGCCGATTTGCTCAAAGCGCAAAACGGTGCGCTCAGCGACGAAGAGGTTTACCAATGGGCACGCAAGATTGTCGGTGCCGAGGTTCAGGCCGTCACCTATCGCGAGTTTCTCCCAGCGCTGTTGGGGACAAATGCTCCGACGGCAGCCGACTATTTTTACGATGAGAGCATCGATGCCTCGATCACCACGGCGTTTTCCACCGCGGCCTTTCGTTATGGTCACAGCATGCAGTCGTCGCAAATCTTGTTGGTCAACAATGCGGGAGCCCAAGTTGGTGGGATTTCCTTGACCGACGCCACGGCCCGTAACCCTATTTTGCAAAGTGATCCGGCGAAGGTCGGATTGGTGCTGAAAGGCTTGGCTTCGCAAGCCGCTCAAGAGAATGACCCTTACGTGGTGGATGAACTGCGGAACATTTTATTTGGACCACCAGGGGCAGGGGGCACCGATTTGGCGGCTGCAGACATCCAGCGTGGCCGCGATTTGGGACTGCTCAATAGCTACAATCGACTACGGATCGCGTATAATCTCTTCCCGATCAACCAATTCAGCCAACTCACTTCCGATCCGATTGTTCAAGCCAACCTCGCAAGCATGTACGGCACGCTCGACAATGTGGATGCCTGGGTCGCGATGATCTCCGAGGATCATCTGGCTGGCAGTAGCCTGGGCTCGCTGGCACAAAGAATCATCGAGAGCCAATTTCTACGCTTGCGCGATGGAGATCGTTTTTTTTATGTTGGCGACCCCGATTTACAAAGCTCATTAGTGTCATCGATCATTGACCTTGATTCGATCACACTTGGTCAGCTCATCGAACTCAACACGGGAATGACCGGCTTGCAGGAGAATGTCTTCTTTGCGGTTGCCGCCATACCCGAGCCGGCCACGGGGATGCTGTTGGCGATGACGATTTGCTGTTGGTCAGGTCGCAAGGTTCGACAGACGCTCATGTTAAGATTGCCTAGAAGTCAGTTTGACGGAATTAACAGTAACTACTCGAAGTAAAGTATTTGACTTGATCCCTTGGGATTGATAATCTGAAATGACGCGGTGAACGTATTTTGAATTGACCGCGGGTCTTTTCTGACATCTCATAGAGCTTGTCCCACGAATTCCTTGGAACGGGAAGAGGGTTGTCTCATGCCTAGAGCTTTGATCGGCCAGCTTTTGTTGGTAGCGTTATGTGTTCCTACACAAACGTTTGGCGATGATGAGCATGGCGGCCATGGCGGAGGCTCGAGGTATTACGGCTTCGTTGATGATTTCCATGCCAATCCTTCGACGACCGATGCGACCGGCGAAATTTTTCTCACGCTCAATCCCGCGCGCACCGAATTGAGCTATCGAATCGTCTTTGACGAGTTGCTCGGCCTTAAGGCCAATCCTGCCGACCGCACCGAACCCGACGATATCACCGGCATTCATTTGCACTTGCATGTGCCCGATACGTTGGGCCCCCATGTGCTGAATATCTTCGGCTGGCCGGGACACGAAGATGCCGATTTGGTGATTGATTACGATCATAGGACGCTCAGCGGCATCTACGACATCAGCGATGCGTCGCGCGATCCCCTGACGGGCGAGCTCTATCTGCAAAATTTGCCGCTCACGACGAAAGTGATTGACGACTGGTTGGATGCATTGGACGAAGGACGGTTGATGCTGGCTGTCCACACCAATCAGTCGGGCTTCTCGACCATGGCAATTCATGGCCACATTAGCGCGATTCCTGAACCAAGCGTGCTGACATTAGGGAGTGGGGCTCTCGTTATCCTGGCGATGCGACGGCGCTGGGTGCGATGTGACAAGTCCGTTTTAAGAAAGACAAGGCCATGACAAGATTTAGCATGAAACGGCTGGCACTGACATGGGCACTATTTTTAAGTCCATGCGGACAAGCCTTATTGTGCGCTCAACCGGCTGTCGAAGGAGATTGGTCGAGCGTCTTTACTTGGGGACAAGGTGGCGGTTACGAAGCGATCCACGTTCACATGTTGCCGACGGGAAAGGTCATGTTTTGGCAAACATGGCGCGAAAGCACTGGCTTGTGGGATCCCGTGACCAATCAGTTTTCCGCGGCAGCGTTTCCCCTTCCTTCTTCTAATCCAACTTACAATCCTTTTTGCTCGGGACACGCTTGGTTGCCCGACGGTCGGCTTATGGTTGTGGGAGGACATATTGAAAACAACAACGGCTTGAATCGCGCGAATATCTACAACCCTTTCACCAACACTTGGGCCAACAATGTTCCCAACATGCCCAGCATCCCTACCGGGGCCCCCTACGGGGTTGGTCGCAACGGACGTTGGTATCCGAGTGTTACCACACTGGGCAACGGTGATATTCTCACTCTCTCGGGTGATATGAATGGTAATCCCCCCGGAGGTCAGCCCGATACCAATCCCCTGCCGCAAGTCTACAGCCCCAGCACTAACAGTTGGCGCAATCTGACCACGGCCTACAAAGTTTTGCCGCTGTATCCCCGCACGTTTCTTGCGCCGGATGGCCGCGTGGTGTCGCTCTCGGGCTATGGCGACGAAACCGAATTTCTCGATACCGCCGGGACGGGGTCTTGGGAGTATTTGGAAGATACGCTCGATCCCAACATCTTCGATTTCGGCGCGGCAGTGATGTACGACACGGGTCAGATCGCCTACTTCGGCGGGGGATACACACCGACGGCGAATGTGTCGCTCTTGGATTTGAATGTTCCCACGCCGTCGTGGATCCACGCGACGGACACGATGGCGCAACCACGCCGGCAGAACAACGCGACGATTCTGGCCGACGGCACCGTGTTAATCACGGGTGGGTCGAGCGTCGGTGGTTTTAACGATCCCAATGGCTTGGTGACAGTGGCGGAACTCTGGGATCCCATCACCCAGCAAGTGGAGCAAGTGGCCGAAGCCAATCCACTCATTTACCGCGGTTATCATTCCACGGGGCTACTGCTGCCTGATGGTCGTGTGCTCGTGACGGGTGGCGACCACGACTCGGGCGGGTTTCAACAGAATCTGAACGCTGAGATATATACTCCCGCCTATTTATTCGCTGACGATGGCTCGCCCGCCGTGCGGCCAACCGTCACCTCGGCCCCCGACGTGGTCGAGCTCGGCGATACGATTTTCATTGAGACGCCCAATGCGGCTGACATTGCCAAAGCGCTTTGGGTTGTGCCCGGCTCGGTAACTCACGGGCAAAACTGGACTCAACGGGCCAACGTGTTTGAATTAGGTGATGAGTTGTCGCTCGGTGTTGGTGGGGTCAACATTACGCTGCCAGGCAACGGCAACGAAGCTCCGGTGGGCTACTACATGTTATTTCTCGTTGACAATAATGGTGTGCCGTCAATCGCCGAGTGGGTCCGCGCCACGCCGAACCTCCCGCCCCTTTCCCCCGCCGACTTTGACGACGATGGCGACGTGGATGGTGATGATCTGGTGATCATGCAAGGCAATTATGGATTGTTTGGACTGGGTCAGAGTGAAGGTGATACCGACGAAGATGGCGACGTCGATGGCCGTGATTTTCTGGCTTGGCAACAGCAGTACACGGGGCCAGGTTCGCTTGCGGCGAGTGTGGCCGTGCCGGAGCCAGGGGGGTGTCTGCTTCTCTTAATTGCAGCGCTGAGCCAATTCGCCTTTCGGCGGGGTGAATAAAGCCGAATATTTTAAGCAAATCAGTGAATTGTGTAGCTAACTGGCGCTCCCCCGGTTATCTTGTTACTTGCTCATAGCCTCTTTCGTGCGCAAGTTTTCTGGATTGCGCTAGGAGCGACTTGATGGTCGCTTTGCGGTGGACTGGGTGAGTTGAGGACATCTCTCGCCTGCTGATCTAAGCTGCCGTGGCTTGCCGCCGCAGAGTTTCTTATGTGCTGAGGCACCCATGGTACTGAGGCCGTCAGCCTCCGCGCAAGCTGCGCGAGATGGACGAATTTCTCTGGAATGTGTTGAAACTAGCCGTGCTGACCGGAGTTACTTTCGATCAAGGAATGCCGCGATGAACTTAATAAGATTTACCTGCGCGTGGTTCACAATTTTTTTTCTGGCGTCTGACATCACCCGCGGACAGACTGTTTGGACGGCCGGCACTGGCGATTGGTTCGACGGTGGCAACTGGACGCTCGGCGTGCCAAATTCCGCTAGCGGGACGGCGTTCGATGCGATCATTGCCAACGGCGGCACGGCGCAGCTCCAGGCACCTGGCGGCAGCGTACGGCGGATGCGCGTGGGACTGGTCGGCGGGCCGGGCAGCCTGCTCGTGAACGGGGGCACGCTCAACGTCACCGACGACTTGCACCTGAACGAGGGGAGCGCAGGCCCCGCGTCGATGACGGTGCAGGGCGGCAGCACGGTTACTGCGATCGATACGGTCGTTGGGTTTTCCAGCGCTTTCAGCACTTCATTTCTGATCTCGGGCGCGGACACGATTTACAACGCGACGACGAGTTTCATCGTCGGCCAATCGGGAGCGGGCCTAGCAACGCTCACGGTCAATGACGGGGCGGTGCTCGCGAGCGGCACGAGCACAATCGCCAGCAATGGCTTCGGCAATGCCACTGTGGATGGAGCAGGATCCCGTTGGTCGAGCACCGGCATCTTCACCGTCGGCAGCGTCGGTACGGGCACGCTGACTATCCAGAATCAGGGAGTCGTCCATGTAGGGACGGCGCTCTCGATCAACGGCACGAGCACCGTCAATCTCAACGGTGGCACGCTACGGTTCGCCACTGTTACGGGGCTGAATCGAGTGACCTATACGGCCGGCACGGTCCAGCTTTCCGGCAATCGCACGCTCGACACGGATTCCATTGTGACATTCTGACCTGCCCCCTTCACCCGAGTCCACGTTTGGAGCGAGAATCCAAGAGTTGGGCAACACACGAAGGAGGGCATTCGATGCCACGAGGTCAAA
>JAWXAV010000180.1:0-29988 GCA_034439695.1 Bythopirellula sp.
GCCTTTAAATGGGGAGCTAACAACATTCGTAGGAGAGAAGTATTCGCCACACGATCCGTTTTCGCCGCTTGTCAAACTTGGAGACCTACCAAGATACACTCCGCTTCGTGGATCATCTGAGCCTCTTGAATGGAAATGGCAGTAGGCAATTACATATCCAAATCTACTCCCATTCATATCGATTCGCCAGATTCGTGGTTTCCTCGCCCCCATGCCGCAATTGCCTCCCTGCCGCCACGAGGTAAACTTAAGATATGACCATCCAAGCCACCTATCGTGACGGGGCCTTCTACCCCGACCAGCCGATTAACCTGCCGGAGAACACCCCGGTGCAGGTGACGGTCGTGCCACAGCGCGCCAAAGAGCTTTCCCGCGAGGAAATCATCGCCATGCGACCAACTTCGCTGCGGATCACACCCGAAGAGTTCGATGCCCTCATTGACAAATACAGTGTGTCAGTTGGTTCACTTCCCATTGATTTCTCTCGAGCCGACATTTATAGCGAACACGATTGATGGCATACCTTTTCGACACCGGCATACTCCTCAGGCTCGCGAATAAAGGGGACAATCAGCATTCGACCGTAAGAGATGCTGTGAGAATTCTTATCGCGGATCGAGAAGAGTTGCTAATCGCAACACAGAATGTAGCGGAGTTCTGCAATGTTGCTACGCGTCCCATCGCCAACAATGGTCTAGGTTTGTTTCCGAAAGAAGCACTCAATCTCCTTGGGCGAGACATCGAACCAATCTGTAAAGCTCTTGTCGAGCGAGAAACCTCTTACCATGAATTGAAGCGTCTCATCGCAACTTACAGCGTCCGTAGCAAGCAAGTCCACGATGCTCGCCTTGTAGCCATGATGCTTGCTTGGCAGATCGAAAATATCCTCACGCTCAATGACCGCGACTTTCGGCGTTACGAACCCGAGGGAATCACCGTCGTCACTCCAGCCGAGTTAATCAGCTCGGCCTAAATGCGGTACAATTTTTGCCATAGAATTGAGAATTGCACTGTTACTCCGTCCCCAGGTTCACGCATGTCACGAATCTTTCTCGCCATCGTCGGTGCCCTCTATATCTTGCTTGCCATTTGGTGCATGGCCCAACCGGAAAAGACCGCCGGGTCGATTGGCCTGAACTTAAAACCCGGTTCGGGACAGAGCGAATATTTTACTGTGTACGGCGGCATGCAACTGGCGCTCGGGCTGTTTTTTCTGTGGCCGTTAGTACGACCCGAAACATTGCCGATGGCCCTGCTGATCTCGCTCGTCTTCCACGGATGCTTGGTTCTCTGCCGCACGATCAGCTTCACGCTCTTTAGCGGCGTGGTGAACCCCACTTGGTACTTCGCCGCGAGCGAATGGGTGCTCTTTCTCGGAACGCTGGCGTTCTGGTGGAAGAGCCGCTGAGTCACTCACCCTTCACGAGCTCAATCATTCGCTGACCCACGTCCGTCGCGTGCATCAGGCCGGAGAATTTTTCCGAGCCGGGGCCGTGGCTGATGATCGCCACGGGAGTGTTGGTATGCGTGCCGGTGCCCCACACCACATGTTGCTGGGCACCGAGAATGTGGCCCAGCCGATTGAAACGCAGGTTCTCGCCATAAACGAAGAAGTCTTGCTGGTCAGGCATCTGCGGCACGGTCTTCGTCCCCAGATAGGCATGCCCCTTCTTGTAATTGCGATTGGTGGTGCGGGTGAGAATCTTTGTCGCGTCTTCGAGCGTGATGCTATACGGAGCAACCGACTCATTGACCATCGTCACGAGCGTCTCCGCCGTCTTGAGTTTCTCGGGCAGTGCGTCGAACTCGGTGAACAGCTCGAAAAAGCTCTTCTGCTGGGCCGCCAGATTGTCGAGCAACTCGTGCGGGGCGTAGTTGAAATTCGGAATGAACGGCTCGTCGCCAAACACCTTGCCGCTGAGTTGCCGAGGCTCGGGCAGGTCTTTGCCGGAGTAGCTGAAACCAAATGAGCCGGTCTCATGGTCGGCGGTCACCAACACGAGCGTATCATCACGCTCACGGGCCCAATTCAACACCACCCGAATCGCATCGTCGAATTGCAGCAATTCCTGCAACATCACGCCGGCGTCGTTATTATGGCCTCCCCAGTCGATTTGGCCCCCTTCAACCATCAAGAAAAAACCGTCCGGGTCTTGGCTTAAGAGTTCCAGAGCCTTTTCGGTCATTTCCACCAGAGTTGGCTCGGTGCGATCTGCCTGTTTCAGGGCCTTGTTCTCGCCAATCGCGTCGAGCATTTCTGAATTGCCAAACAGGCCGAGCACTTTCCCCGCTTTCACTTCGGCGAGCGCTTTGTGATCGAACACGATCTTGTAATCATCACGGGCTTCCAAGAGCAGATTGCGATTGTCCTCGCGACGGGAATACGGCTCGTACGCGCCCCCCATCATTTGCACGAGCGCATCATAGGTGGCCGAGTCCTTGTCGTTCACGGCCTGCGGCACAAAATAACGCAAGCCACCGCTCAAGAGCACGTCGACTTTGTTTTCGAGCATGTCAACGGCGATTTCATTTTCCATCGAACGGTCGCGCTGATGGGCGGCAAAGGCTGCCGGCGTGGCATGGGTGAGCCGCGTGTCGGAGACAAGGCCGGTGGCCTTCCCCAGATCGCGGGCAATTTCCACGACCGTGGCTGCTGAGTTTCCCTCGAAGTCGACACCGATCATCTCCGAGTCCGACCATTTGCCGGTCGCGAGTTGCGTCGCTGCCGCCGCGGAGTCAACCACCAGCGATCCATAGGGTTCGGTCCGCACCATGCCGAGCTCGCCGTCAATCGCCATTTGCTCCATCGCGGCGATCCGCTTAGGCACTTTTGAACCGGGGGCATGGCGTGCATAGGCAAACAACAGTCCCATTTGCTGCGGACCCATGCCGTCACCGATCATGAGGATCACGTTGCGAATTTTTTTCGCGCCAGATTTTTCTTGAGCGGTCGCAACAAGGGGTGAACTCGCCGCCGGCGATTGCACCACAAGGCTGGCCGAATCCGCCGCGTCCTCGGCGATGAGAGACGTAGGTTCGGTCGCCAGGCAACTGACAAAGCAGAGAGAAATGATGAGAATAGCTAGTGACTTATGAGAAACCATGGATGACTCAGGCGACAAGAACGAGCAACTGGCGAAGTTTGTGCGTAGCGGATATTCATGAAATCTTCATTATAGCTGGTCTTGCCAGTAAGCGAATAAGGGACATCCTCGCGATTTTTGACCAATTTTCCTGCGTGGCGGGTACGTTCCTGGGCAGCGTCCCGCCCGCGAGATAAAGTCAGGCGGCCGTGGCAAGTAGGCACTCAGCCTTGCAGGATGCTGAAAAACGCTTCGATCTTGGCGATTCGTTTGGCGCTCCACCAACGCAGGAACTGGTTGCGTAACCGCAGCATGGCTTTGTGCTCCGCAATGACCCGCCCCGCAACTTCCGCCGCTAATTCGTTGGCAGACATTTCGGCAAGCCACGTTTGATAAAGCTGCTGGGCCGTGGCGTGGTCGTTGATTTCTCCCAGTTGCTCCTGCAAGATTTCGATGTGCGGATAGATCTCATCGCGCAATTGGTCGGTGAACAAGCCGTGAAAAATTTCTAGCGAGTATCGCAGCCGTTTCCCCGCGATGCGGAATTGATGCAACTCGTCCGCCGTCGGGTTCTCCAATTGAACGAGCCGCGCGAACGGCGTGTAGGCCAACAAGACCGCATCGTGACCGAATTGACCCAGCTTCGGCCTTCCCGACTTTTTCTTGCCAAGCGATTTTAGAGTCTGGACCACGACTTGATCGAGCTTTCCTCTGACGGCTTGCTTGGCCACTTTCACTAGGGGACGCTGCGCTGCGCGACGTTCCTCGCCAAGACGTGCCACCGCATATTCCGTCACGGCATCGGCTTCTTCACCGGCAAAGCGTTCGAGCAGTACGTCGATATCCCGCGCGGGACCAGCGGCGTCGCGAATCCGGCTGAGCCACTCTTTCAGTTTCCGTGGCTTCGCGTTCATGAGCGGCGCGAATGCCCGCAAAGCGGCCAACGCCCGTCGGCAACCGACCCGCAATTGATGCACGTTCTCGACATCTTCTTCGTGATGATGGGCCGCGCGGGGCAGCAGCGACTCCACAACCTCCAACCGCTCGGCCAATACCAACCGCGCAAATTCCCGCGCCGACATCTCCGGATCCGACTTTTCCGCCCATTTAGTGCTCATGGTGCTAGAGTAGTCTGGGGACGGGTCCGGAGCAAATACAAGCCATCCGGAAAAAGCAGTGTTCAAGAAAGATTGACATTTTTGTGGTATCATATACAATACCACAAATGTCGGCCGTGCAAACTGTGATCGATACCAATGTTTTTCTAAGTGGGCTTAGATCTTCCCAAGGAGCATCCCACAAACTGCTGCGGGAGCTTGGCCAAAATCCTCGCTTACAGATACACGTCTCTGTTCCTCTAATTTTGGAATATGAGGATGTGACTAAACGACAGGCAAGATTGTTAGGGCTGACCTTTCAAGATATTGATGACATCCTTGATTATCTCTGCTCAACTGCAAGCCGGCATCAAATATTTTACTTGTGGAGACCGTTTCTTCCTGACCCAAAAGACGACATGTTGTTGGAACTAGCGGTCGAAGCTCAATGCAGTTACATCGTGACATTCAACACTAAAGATTTTCTAGGAATCGAGCAATTTGGATTAAAAGCTGTCACCCCTCAACAACTCCTCAAACTTATCGGAACACTGCCATGAGCACGATGAGCTTACGACTTCCAGAATCATTGCATCGACAGGCCAAGGAACTTGCCGAGCAAGAGGGTGTGTCGATTAACCAGCTTGTCGCGACCGCGCTGGCTGAGAAAATCTCGGCGCTACAGACCATGAAATATTTGGAAGAGCGCGCAACGCGCGGCAGCCGTCAAAAATTTGACCGCACACTAAGTAAGGTCAAAAACATTCCCGTCGACCCCATAGACCAACTCTAGAGTTGCAGTTCCTTCTCCAACCACGCCAGATAGTCCGCGCTGACCTCCACAATCGGCGTTGCCACGATCTCGGGGCATTGGTAAGAGTGGACCTCACGAATCGCCGTGGCGACTTGCTCAAACAACGCCGCGCGGGTCTTGAGCGTGCAGAGCCATTCTTCGCCTTCTTCGACCTTCTCTTGCCAGTGATACACGCTCGTGACGGGGCCCGTCACCTGCGCACAGGCTACCAAGCGGTGCTCGATCAGCATCCGCGCGATCTGCTCGGCTTCGTCGCGGGTGGCTGTCGTGGTTGCGATTTGAATGAAGGTGGTCATGCTTGAATTATACGAACAGGCGAGAAGGTGACGTAAGTCACCTGTTTCAAAGTGCAGTGTCAACATGCAGGGTGCTAACGCACCCCGCTCGCCTGATAGAATCGTTTGGCGATTTCCGCGAGGTGAAAGGGCAACCGATTCCGCCGCGTGTAAACCCCGTGGCCCCACAAATGATGCCAGAATCGCCAGCCTTGGTCCTTGTAATCCACGAGCAGCGTTGGCCCTTCATGATGCACACGCTGCCCGTGAGCCAACTTTCCTAGCAGGCCACGCCAGCTATGCTCGCTTTGCAAAACGTCGTGCAGCCGGCGATCCGCGATAAACGTCCGCACGGCTAGCGGCACGGGAATGATGTTCGTCCCTGCGATGCCAAGCTGATGGACATAATCGCCGTGCAGCGCCGAGAAAAAATGGAGCGGCCTGAGCGGATGGTGCGTGCGATGCGTGGGGACTTGCCCCGAGGGCCGATGATTCACGAAGTGCAGCAGGTTGCCGTAGCCGCGACTCTCCCAACCATAGCGGATCGGCGTGCCAAAGGTCACGATATCCAGCGGCAAGCGCCGCACGCCGTGATCGGTTTCTAGTAGTTCTTCAACCTGCTCCCAGGCGGGCATGTCCGAGTCCTTGCTTAACCAGGGAGTATAAAACACTCGCGCTGCGTCAAAAAATCGTCGCCGCGTCTCGCGATCGGCCGCCAGCAGATTTGTCACCAGCGCAAGCACATTTCCCCCATGGCTATGCCCCCACAACATCACCCGTGGCGGCGTGGACGAAGCGTTTTTTTCCTCGGCCAGTTGCTCGGCAACTTCCGCGAGTTGCGCGATCAACCGCACCGCCCCATCCGCACGGGCAATGTGGTTGTTTTGACTCGACCAATTAAAAATCCGCACGGGAATCTTGCGTCCGACGCCTTGGGACAAGCCCGCTTGAAACGTGGAGGCAAAGCGCGGCGTGTAGTTGCCCGTTTCGTCAATCACCAAATTAACAATCCCTTTCAACCAGCTCCGCAAGCGTTCCGCTAGTCGCGGACTGAATCGCTGCAACTCGGTGAACGTGCCAAAGGCATCATTGCCGGTGAACGTGCCATGCACCAAGTAAACGGCAACAAGATTGGCACTCCCCAGCGATTCGCAAGCCGCGACCAACGCTTGGTCGTACTCGGCGGCTTGCGGTTCCACCACCAGCGGCGTGCCGAGCACCTCCATCGGCACCGTTGGCTCGGCGGCATGGTACGGTTGGTGACGGAAACGATTGTCGTGGGGCATGGCAGGCTGCGGAGGTAAGAATGGGGCAGTGTCCTCGGGTGAGCCGATTTTGCCTTTTTTCTCATCTCCGGTAAACGTGCCTCGGCAGCAACGTCTTGACGGCTGCACGCGTTGCAAAATCAAATGCTGAAAAATGCGGGAAAAGCCTCCTCACAAACTTCTCGCCGCCAGAGATAATAAATGAATTAGGCGCTTTTCGACACTCCGAAGCTGTTCGCATGTACCAACTTCGTATCCACCGCTGGATCAATCACGTCGCTGGCGGCTTAGCGCTCCTCGCTGGAACAACCACAACACGCGCCGAACAACCCATCGATTTCGACCGCCAGATTCGCCCGCTACTCGCCAACACTTGCTACACCTGCCACGGTCCCGATGAGGCCAAGCGCGAAGCCGACCTGCGACTCGACCGAGAGGATGATGCCAAAGCCGCGGTGATTGTCCCCGGCAATCTTGACGAGAGCGAGCTCATTCGCCGCATCACAAGCGCCGACGAATCCGAGCGGATGCCGCCCGTTGACGCCAAACAACAACTCACGGCCGAGCAAATCGAACTTCTGAAACAATGGGTCGCCGCTGGCGCACCCTGGACGCAGCATTGGTCATTCGTGCCGCCACAAGCCGCGCCGCTTCCCGACGTCAGCAAACCCGATTGGCCGCGCAACGCGATCGATCATTTTGTTCTGAGTCGGCTGGATCGTGAGAAGCTGCCACCCTCTCCGCCAGCCGACAAGGCCGCTCTGCTGCGGCGCGTGACGCTTGATCTCATCGGTTTGCCTCCCACGCTCGCGGAACTCGACGCTTTTCTTGCTGATGATTCGCCCGAGGCCTATGAAAAAGTGATCGACCGCTTGCTCACGTCACGTCGCTACGGCGAACACATGGCACTCGAATGGCTCGCCGCCGCGCGTTACGCCGATACCAACGGCTATCAGGATGATTCGACTCGCACGCATTGGCCGTGGCGCGACTGGGTGATCCGCGCGCTGAACGACAATCTGCCGTTCGATAAATTCACGCTCGATCAACTCGCGGGTGATTTGCTGCCCGATCCCTCGCAGGATCAACTCATTGCCACGGGTTTCCACCGCAATCACGCCCTCAATGGCGAAGGGGGCCGCAATCCCGAGGAGTCGCGTGTCGAATATGTGATGGACCGCGTCGACGTGACCAGCACGGTCTGGCTTGGCCTGACCGTGGCCTGCGCGCGATGCCATGATCACAAATACGACCCGATTTCTCAAAAAGATTTTTACCGGCTCTATGCGTATTTCAATAGCGTCGACGAGAATGGTGGGATCGATCTTTCCCCCCTTGCCAAGCCGGTGTTGCCCTTGCCGACCGAGGAACAAACGAAAAAAATTGCCGAGCTGCGTGAGCAAATCGCGGACATCGAAAACGAAATCGCCGCGTTCCAGCAGCCAACCGTGGCCGAGGAAGCCGAGTGGGAAGCCTTCGCGAAGAAATGGCTGGCTGCGGAGCGGAATGACACACTCTGGCAACCTCTCGCGAATCCCGAACTCGCCACCAAGCAGGGCTCGAAACTCAAACTTCTCGACGACCAATCGGTGTTACTCGTCGAAAACGCCGATAGCAACGAAGAATACACCGTCACCATTCCGCTTCCCGCCGGCACGCACTTCGCCTTGCGGCTCGAAGCGATGAAACATGAAAGCCTGCACGACGGCCTGTTCAGCACGTCGATCTCTGGCGATTACCGCGTGACGACCATCGAGGCGGAACTCGACGGCAATAAGGTGAAACTCGTTGAGCCCCAAACCAACGTCACCGGCGGCGACGGCGCCAATGCGCCGGTCGACGGCAACGCCGGTACCGGCTGGACGGCCGGCAAGCCTCGCGAAGTCACGGTCACCCCCACCTGGATCGCCCGCTTTGAACAGCCGATCAAAACCAAGGCCGATGCCAGACTGGTCGTGCATCTCCGCAATGAATCCACCGATAGCTACGCACCGATCGGCCGGTTTCGCTTGTCTCTCACGCAATACCCACGCCCTTCATTGGTAGAGAACTTCGGCTTTCCCAGTGAAGCAGTGGCTGCCCTCAAGACTCCCACCGTTGACCGCACGCCCCAGCAACGCGAGCAAATCGCCGAACTCACGCGTACGAATCTGCAATGGCCGTTGCGTGATAAGATTCGCAACATCGCAGGCGAAATCGCTGCTCAAGAAGCCACGTTCCTCAATACGATGATTATGCGCGACCGCACCGAGCCGCGCGAAACCTTCCGCCTGGAGCGTGGCGTGTGGGATGCCCCCGACAAGAGCGAGAATCTCACGCCCAACATCCCCGAGTGTTTGCCGCGACTACCGGAGGATGCCCCCCGGAATCGGCTTGCGCTTGCCGAGTGGCTCATCGATCCCGCGCATCCGCTGACGGCCCGCGTGACGGTAAATCGCTATTGGCAACATTTCTTCGGCTTGGGACTTGTGAAAACGAGCGAAGATTTTGGTGTGCAAGGCGAACGGCCAATGCACCCGGAACTCTTGGATTGGCTTGCCGTGGAATTCGTCCGCAGCGGCTGGGACGTGAAAGCCCTGCACAAGTTGATCGTCATGTCGGCCACCTATCAACAAAATTCTGACGTGCCCCCCCAACTCGCCGAACGCGATATCTACAATCGGCTGCTCGCCCGTGGCCCCCGCATACGGCTGAGCGCGCAGGCCCTCCGCGACCAAGCCCTCGCGCTCAGCGGTTTGCTCGTTGAAAAAATGGGGGGCCCCGGCGTGATGCCCTACCAGCCCGGTGGCGTCTGGGAAGATTTCAGCCTTGGCAAGATTTCGTACCAACAAGGGCAAGGCGACGACCTCTATCGCCGCAGCGTCTACACCTTCTGGCGGCGTTCGGTCGGCCCCACGATGTTCTTCGACAACGCGGGACGACAAGTTTGCACGGTGCGACCGTCGCTCACCAACACACCCCTCCACGCGCTCACGCTGCTCAACGATACCACCTACATCGAAGCGGCCCGCGTGTTTGCCGAGCGCGTGTTGCGCGAAGCCGGTGCCACTCCCGCCGAGCGTGTAAGACTGGCTTTCCGTCTCGCCACCGCGCGGGAACCGAGCGAAGCCGAACTCACCAGTTTGCTTAAAACCTTGCGCTTCCTGCTCGACGAATACTCCGCCAATCCGTCCGCCGCACAGGAGCTCGTCGAAGTCGGTGAAGCACCTCACGATGAAAAACTCGACATGGTAGAAACCGCCGCCTACGGCAGCCTCATAAATGCGATCCTCAACCTCGACGAAGTGGAAAACAAATAGCCGCTTGCGGCTTAGCGTCCCAAGACAATCATCAAAAAGCCATGATCCCACATCTCGAACACTTACGCCTCCACACCCGCCGCCAATTCCTCGGCAACACCACACTCGGCCTGGGGGCCGCCGCGCTCGCGTCGCTCACCGGGAACCTTCACGCGGCGAGCGCCGCCCAGGGCCTTCCCGGCCTGCCACACTTTTCGCCGAAGATTAAGCGCGTCATTTATTTGATGCAATCGGGTGCCCCGTCCAATGTTGACCTGTTCGATTACAAACCGCTGCTCGCCAAACTGCGCGGCCAGGAAATTCCCGCCTCCGTCAGCATGGGACAGCAAAGCTCCACGATGACCGCCGGCAAGGGGCAGCCCTGCCTCGGCGCGATCGCGCCGATTCGGCAGCATGGCCAGAGCGGGGCATGGATCTCCGATATGCTCCCGCACACGGCCGGCATCGTCGATGATTTGTGCATCGTGAAATCGATGCGGACCGAAGGGGTGAACCACGCCCCCGCGATGACGTTCCTGCTCACCGGCGGCATGCAGCCAGGTCGCCCAAGCATGGGTTCTTGGCTCTCTTACGGCTTGGGGAGCGAGAACGAAGACCTCCCCACCTTCTGCGTCATGACCTCCCGCGATCGCGAAGGCACCTGCGGCCAATTGTTCTACGATTACTACTGGGGCAGCGGTTTTCTACCCACCAAACATCAGGGCGTGCAGTTCCGCAGCGGCGGCGATCCGGTGCTCTATCTTTCGAACCCCTCGGGCATGAACACTTCCGTGCGCCGCAAGATTCTTGACACGGTGGCCGAACTCAACGAACTGCAACACGACCAAGTCGGTGATCCTGAAACGCTCACCCGCATCGCCCAATACGAGATGGCCTATCGCATGCAAACGTCGGTGCCAGAACTCACCGATCTCTCCAGCGAGCCCCAAAGCATCCTCGACATGTACGGCCCCGACGTGCAGCGTGCCGGCAGCTATGCCTACAACTGCCTGATGGCGCGGCGACTGGCCGAACGCAATGTACGGTTTATCCAACTCATGCACTCGGGTTGGGACCAGCACACCAATTTGCCCACGCAACTTGTCGAGCAATGCCGCGACACCGACCAAGCCTCGGCAGCGCTTGTCAAAGATTTGAAGCAACGCGGGATGCTCGACGACACGCTCGTGATCTGGGGCGGCGAGTTCGGCCGCACGCCCTACGGTCAAGGCGACATCAACAACAAGAAAAAACATGGCCGCGACCATCACCCCAATTGCTTCACGATCTGGCTGGCCGGCGGCGGCACCAAGCCCGGCTTCACCTACGGCCAGACCGACGATTTCGCTTTCAACATCGTCGAGAACCAAGTGCATGTTCACGACCTGCAAGCCACGGTCCTCGCGCAACTCGGCATCGACCACGAACGGCTCACTTACATGTTCCAAGGCCGACACTTCCGCCTCACGGACGTGCACGGCAAGGTGGTCAATGATATTCTGAGCGCGTGATCCCAACATGTGATTCCTTCTGCAATAACCGCCAGCGCAACCTGATGATCCAACCCGTTGTTCGCGCAAATCCTCTCGGTCATAATCAATCCCTTACTTTCCTCCCGTCTTTTGGAGATTCCTCATGCGCTTGTTCCTGTTGCTGATGTTATTGTCGCTCGTTGCTGGAACAACCGTGATCTCACACGCCGCCGACAAGCTGCGCGTGCTCATCATCGATGGCCACAATCCGTACCACGAGTGGCAGGTAACCACGCCGCTGATGAAGCAA
Source organism: Bythopirellula sp. (assembly GCA_034439695.1). Lineage (GTDB taxonomy): Bacteria > Planctomycetota > Planctomycetia > Pirellulales > Lacipirellulaceae > Bythopirellula. Next base: position 11,595 of record JAWXAV010000180.1, read on the forward strand.
ATCCTGGAGGGCAGTGGCAGGTTTCAGGTCGATGTGGTGACCGTTCCTATCCCCGATGGTTACAAGCCCGATCTGTCGGGACCAATGCCGCAACTTGAAAACATGAACTTTCGCCCACGCTTTACGGACTACGACGCCGTGATCGGCAATTACATCGGCCCGCGTTGGCCGATGGAAACCGAGCAAGACTTCTTGAAGTTCGTCGAAAGTGGACGCGGCTTCGTCTCGGTCCATTCCGCGAATAACGCCTTCCCCGACTGGCCCGAGTACAACCGCATGTGCGGCGTCGGCGGTTGGTATGGTCGGAATGAAAGCTCGGGGCCGCACGTTTACGTGGACGATGCCGGCAAGGAAATCCGCAACATGGCACCCGGCTCCGGTGGTCATCACGGCCCGCAGCATGAATACCAAGTTCACATCCGTGATGCCGAGCATCCGATTATGCGTGGCCTGCCCGTTACCTGGATGCACGCCAAGGACGAACTTTACGACACCCTACGCGGCCCAGCGGTGGATATGCAGATTCTCGCCACCGCTTACAGCGATCCGAAATTCGAGGGCACCGGCAAACACGAACCGCTGCTGATGGCACTTCCCTACGGTGCGGGGCGCGTGTTTCACACCGTCATGGGCCACGCCGACTATTCGATGGAATGCGCCGGCTTCCAAACAACGCTCCTCCGCGGCACCGAATGGGCCGCGACTGGAGCGGTGACAATCCCCGTCCCCGAAAACTTCCCCGGCCCCGATAAACCCCAGACGGAGGAATAGCGCAATAAAAAGCCCGGGGATGGCACTCCCCGGGACTCTTCATTTTTGCAGCGCGACTAATTTCTTAGCCGTGGACTTTCACTTCACCACGGCGAGTGACAACCACCGTCACTTCATGACCACAGCAGGGCCAAGTGTAGGTGCCAACCGAACGTCCCAGCAAGCCGGTTCGCCAGCAGACGGTGGGAGCCTCGGTGCAGCAACCCGGCACGCAGACACACACGGTCGTGTTGCAGCAACGGCAAGGCGGGGCCACGCACAAGGTGGTTTCAAATGGTGGCGGCGGGCAGCAGCAAGGATCGCCAGCCTGGGCACGCTCGCCCAAGAGCGAGCCGGCGGCCAAAACGGCGACCGCCAAAACAAGACGACGTAACATGATCGGTTCTCCCCTCTCTCGGAAAAAAACGGAACCAGGGACATCCAGCACGCCGGATGTCACCCCAACTACTCGTAAGTTTAAGTTCTGGCAGCCTTGGTGCAATGGGGTTTTCGGCGAAAATGGGCCGAGTTTACCGCCATTTCGGCCAAAAATGTTGCCAAATCGCAACATCGCCAATTTTTGTACCACGACTCTCCGAGTCGTAGTCTTCGTGAAATACGAGTCGGAGACTCGTGCTACTCTAAATACCGCCCGTGAAAAACCAGAGCGGGTGAGGGGAATCGAACCCCCGCCTAAAGCTTGGGAAGCTTTCATTCTACCATTGAACTACACCCGCGAAGCGCATTCGATAATTTGCAGTTTAAGCCTGCCACAAACCTGCCGCAAGCAACCCCCCGTTAGCCGCGAGGCGACGCGCAGCGCAGCCGAGCGGTCTTCACGAGCGACAATTGCTATAGCCTAACCCCGGAACATCACCCCAGCAAGATTTTTTTCTGATCTAGGCCGTTCTTGAGCCCCTGCCGGGCCGCCACGCATGCCGCCTGCCGATAGGGCCATCACTTCGCCTTAATCGCCGACAAAATTTCGCGCACCTGGCTAAAATCCGCCGGCTTGACCAAGTGGTGATCGAACCCCGCGTCGCGCGATTGTTCTCGGTCGGAGTCTTGTCCATAGCCCGTCATGGCGATCAGGACGACACTAGAGAGTTCCGGTTGCTCGCGCAGGCGTTTGGCGACTTCAAAACCGTTCATGCTCGGTAAGCCGATGTCCAAGAGCACAACCTGTGGCCGGTAGTCGAGCGCTATTTCCAGGGCAGGGGGGCCGTCGTGGGCCTTCCGCACCTCATGGCCAGAAGCTTTCAGGAGCATGGCCAAAGTGCTGGCTGCATCCACGTTGTCATCCACCACCAAGACGCGCAAGGAATTGCTCTTCGGCTCTGTCTGTCGCGGGGCGGGCACGGACAATGAGGGGGTACTCTCATAGACCGGCAGCCGCACGACAAACTCGCTACCCTGCCCCAAAGCACTGTAAGCCTCGACCTCACCTCGCTACATTTCGACGAGTTGCCGCACCAAACACAATCCGATGCCCAGCCCCCCTTGAGAGCGATCCAAGGACCGTTCTGCCTGTGTGAACAGTTCGAAGATGCGCGGGAGCAACTCGGGACTGATACCGACTCCCGTATCCTGAACCCGCATTATCGCCTCGCCGGCCTCTTGCTCGACGGTGAGATAAATGTGGCCTCCCACGTCGGTGTACTTGGCGGCATTGTTCAGCAAGTTCACCACCACCTGTTCCATCCGGGCGGCGTCGGCGTAGACCCACACAGGTTCCGCGGACAGCGATAATTCAAGGGTATGCTGGCGTTGTCCAATCAGGGGGCGTACCGTCTCGATCGCATGTTGCACGATCAGATTCAGCGCGAGACGCTCTTTATTCAGGTGAATTCTGCCCGTGGTGATCCGCGAGACTTCCAGCAAATCATCCACTAGCCGAGTCAATTGGCCCACTTGGCGCTCGATGATCGTGCGGGCTTCGTATTGCAGTTGGTCTTCGTTTTCCTGAAGGCCGAGCAATTGCACGGCATTCATAATGGGTGCCAACGGATTGCGCAGCTCGTGGCTCAGCATGGCCAAAAACTCATCCTTGCGGCGGTGCAGGTCGGCCAGCGCTGTCGCTTGTTCGAGTGTTGTCCGCTCCAGGCGGCTCCGCTCGGTGATGTCGCGAATGTTGCACTGAATGATGTTGTGGTTGCCTTCCCGATAGACGTTGGCGACGACCTCGACCTCGACCGGCTCTCCGCGGGCGGATTTGAGTGGCAAGTTTTCGTAGCGCAGATAGCCGGTCTTTTGCAATTCGACCACTGCGGCTTCGCTCTCCAATTTGTCCCTGAACAAACCGATCTCCCACAGCTCCTTGCCCGGGAACACATCCGTCGCGTAACCCAACAGTTCGCTCATAAAGGGATTGGCATCGACGATTTGACCACTCGCGAAATCAAGGATCAGAATGCCGTCTTTGGAGGATTCAAACAGGCGACGATAGCGAACTTCCGAATCGCGCAAGTTTTGTTCGACATGGACCCGCGCGGAGATATCGATAAAAAAGCAGACCACGCCGTACTGACCACCGGGCAAGGCGACGCGGTGAATTTGCCAGTCATAGCATTCGCGCACGTGGCGGTCAAAACGCTCCTCGGAGAATTCCGGAGAAAGGTACGGCTCACCCGTTTCGAGGGTCTGTCGGAAGCGAGCCACAATCCCTTCGGCGACTTCGGGTGGCCACAGGATGTGGATGGCCTCGACGAAGTCGCTGCCGATCAACTCCCCGCCATTGACCCAGGAGGGAAGATCACCAAAAACTGGCCGGGCTTTCTGGCTCACCAGCCGGATACGAAGCTCCGCGTCGACAAGGTACATGCCGACTGGCGAAACATGAAACAGGCACTCAAACCGGTCGTTGGACGAGCGTGCCGCCACTTCGGCCTGCTCCGCGAACTCGGTCAATTCGTGTTGACGGAGCGAAGAAATCAAGAGCGCTTTGTTCATGTCGCGAAGCTCTTGCTCCCGATCCAGGGGCGGACTCATCGTCGTGGATGTGCTGCTCATTTCTCTTTACTTCCCGTATTGCCACCCTTGCTGGAGCGGGGCAGCGGCTTTTGCTGGGGGGAGACAGGAACTGCGACTTGCTGGGGCAGCAGTTCGGGATCGTTCTGACCCGACTCCTGCGACCACGGACCCGGGATACCGCTAGTTAATGCACGGTAGCCCCGCATCGGCTCGCCGATCGACAAGCCCTTGTCGGTCACTTCGTAGGCACACATGTCAATCGAATGCCGGCTGCGGCGCATCTTCACCACCATCATGAGTTTCCGCAATTGCCCATTGATCGAGGCATAGCGCAGACGCACAATGTCGTCGGCCAGGAACGAGATCGTGAAGTTCGAGAGGCCCATCGAGGTAAAGTCTTCCTCGACCTCGACGGTGCTAATGATGGTCACGCCCAACCGCGTGAGCGCTCCAATCATCCTGTACAGGGATTCTCGGAAATCCGTGCGGAAGTCCGGCGCGAGCGCCATCTCAAAGCCCACGAGCGAGTCGATCACCAGCCGCTTGCAGCCGATGGCTTTCACGGCATTGACGATTTCGTGAACCGTCTCATCCACCGACAGGTCCAGCGGCCTTAGGTAAATTAACTTGAGCGAACCATCTTCGACGTACTCCTGGAGGTCGAAGCCGAACGAGGCCGCCCGTTGCATGAACTCATTGGGCAGCTCCTCGAACATGGCGACGATGCCCGGCTCACCTTCCTTCAAACCCTCGGCGAGGAACTGAATGCCCAGCACGGTTTTGCCCGCGCCCGAGGGTCCGGCCACGAGTAGGCTATCCCCTTCGGGGACGCCGCCGCCCATGAGGAGATCGAGTTCCGGGACACCCGTCGAAAGACGCCGCCCCCCCTTAACGTGTTCAGACAGGTTATCGGTGAGGCCAAAAGTGCGCGGGAATGTTTGTAGACCATGTTCGGTGATGCGGAACGTATGCAGGCCAGGCACCGACTCCTGCCCGCGCATTTTCATGATTTGCATTTTGCGGACGATCGAGTTGCGCTCCACGCTCTGATAGAGCCACAACAAGCCGTCGGCGACCGTAAAAACCGGGTTGTCGCGCAGCTCTCCTTCGACATACTCGCCGATGAGGAAGGTGGTGGCCTGCCGACTCGTCAGGTGCAGTGCCAGCCGCTGGACGAACCCTTGCAGTTCCATCTCGCTGGCGCGGGAGAGCGCCTTGCGGACCACGGTGCGAAAGGAATCCACCACCACGATGCCGGCCTGCGACGCCTCAACCTCCTGGATGATGGCATCCAGCACAGCGCCGAGATCCTTTTCCAGCACAAGCTGGCTCAAATTGACAAAGCGGACGGCATCATCCACTTGTGACTGGTCGAAGTAGGTAAATTGTTGTTGATAGCGCAGCATCTTAATGGCCGGCTCACCCAGCACGGTGAAGTACAAAGCCGGAGAAGAGGGCGTGGCGTTGGCGAACATCAGTTGATGGGCCAGCGTCGTCTTGCCGCTACCAGGAGCGCCGGCAATGATGTTGAACGAGTACTCGGGCAGTCCGCCGCCAAGGATTTCATCAAGGCCTGGCACACCCGTAGGCAATTGCCGAATCTCAACTCGTTTTTCTTTTTGCGTGCTCATAAAGTGCCTTGATTCTTTGAAAATTTATTCGTCCCACTCTAAGCCGGGCCAAGCTTCGAGTACCAAACCCAGTGTGAGCATTTCGCCAATGAACGTGACTAACAAGCCGAGGAGATGGCCAATCAACATCGCGGCCGCATCCTTGCCATCACTGCCGGCGCGCCGCGCCTCGACAGCCAATTCAGATAATCCTGCGATCGAACAGTCGGGATTGATTTTGACTGTGTGCAGCGCCGGGATTTCCGCGCGCGACAAGGCCAAGGCCCGCTTCAAGAGTGAACAGAATCCGTCCGTGCCAGCAAGTCGGATCAGTGACACGCGCAACTTTTCACAGAGGCGCGCCGCCTCCAACCCCTTGGAGCTCTCCGCACCAGCCTCCACGGCCAGCAGCCGCCGGGCCAATTCATGCATCGAGGGATTAGGCGTAGCCATGAAGCTTACACTCGACCCACCGTTTGTCGTCGGTGGCGACGACCACATCCCGTTGCGCGATGGCGTAACTCGCGGCCAGTCGTATGGTGTGACTTAAACTTCGCCGTATTACGATTGAGACTGTCCCATCGCCCCTAAATCGTTAGGGAGGTTATCAAGGACCAAGTACACTTTTAAAGAAGCAAAGTGTTATCCTACCAAGAATTACGGCTGACCGATAGAATCGACGCCTTTTCGGTGAATTGGTCATTTTGAACCCACTTAGAGCGTGGGACTGCCATTTGGCTGCTGTTTCGTGCCTAGGCGGGGAATGACGTTTACCGCTCCACCCGCTCCCGTATCCCCGCTAACTTCCCCCGTAGCGCCGCGATCTCTCTCTCCGCCGCTTTGTCGAACGAACCCAAAAAATCGCCGTCCAGCACAGCCTCGCTACTGTTGAGTTGCCGCTCGACCTCAGTAATTGTCGATTCCATCGTCCGCGGCGAAAGCACCTTCCGCCGTTCCGCGTCGGTCAGCGATTCGTAATACAAATCCAAGAAGCTGTAATCGCGCGCTAGCGCTTCGAGCCGCTGAATCTGCTCGGAGAGCGTGTCCACATTGGCCGTTTCCATTCGTAGTAGCGCAGTATCTACTTCGTTGAGACTGTCGTGATAGCCGGCAATCCGCGCTGATAACTCGATCAGATTGACGCGAATCGGTTCGTCAGACTCTTTTGAAACCGAAACCGAAGCCAGCAGGTTTTCTTCCACCAGCTTCGGCTGCTCTCGCAAGCCCGGCCGAGGAGCGACTTCCAACGTGCTGGCCACGGGCTGTTCGCGCGTTGCCGCCGTGAGCGATTGCGGCTGACGCAAGGCGACGATCTCTTCTTCGAGCGGATCGGTTGCTGTGGGTGTCACTGGCGTTTCCACTCGCTGAGGCTGTTTCGCGACCGATTCCACGGGCGGTATCACGGCTTTCAGCACTTGATGCTCGACGGGGGTTTGCACCCGTGAGAACTCCGGCTGCGCAGGCAATTCTTTCAACGCTCCCGGCAAAGAATTTGCCCCGGCTTCCTGGAGCCAAGTGACCAACGCCGCGCGATCCGCATCACTCTGCGTCGACGCTTGCCACTCGGCCATCACCGCGTCAAGTTGTGTCAACCGCGCGTCCCGTTCGCGTTCATTGTGCCGCAAACTCATCTCGAACTGAAACCGCAGGTCCGATCCCATTTGCACCACGTCCGTGACTTCCGGCGAACTCCCCTGACGCGCCTTCACCCCCGCCGCTAAAATCGCCACGGCCACCACCGTGCTCACAAACGCCGTGAGCCGCTCATTACCGCCCGACTGAACCATGGACAATCTCCAATAGCCTCTCCCGCAAGGGAGGGGAAATTTTTTAAGACACACATCCCCGCGCCGACATACAATCTCATCGACCACAATCAAAAACCGTGTTGACCCTACTCTCGCCACAATGACTTCTCCGCTTACCAAACCCTTGCTGCTCGTGGCGCTTGTGCTAGTTCTGCCGTTGGTGCTGCTCGCCTTCACGGGTGAGAGTTTTAGCGCGTTCGCCGAGCGCGTGAAAAGCGATCCCCCATCAGCCACCGCGCTTTTCCTCACGGTCGTTGCCATCCTCGCCACCGACATCTTCCTCCCCGTTCCTTCGGGTCCAATCAGCACACTCGCGGGTAGCCAACTTGGCATCGTTGTTGGCACGAGCGCCTCAACCCTTGGCTTGACCCTCGGCGGCATCATCGCCTTCGCACTCGCCCGCCGCTGGGGCCGACCTCTTGCCGAACGCTTTGCCAATCCTGAGCAACTCACCAATTTCGAAACCGCCGCCGACACCCACGGCCTGTGGTTAGTCATTATCACCCGACCGCTTCCCATCCTCGCCGAAGCCGCCGTGCTCTTGGTCGGCACGCTGCAAATGAGCTGGCGCACGTTTCTCCCGACGCTCATCGCCAGCAATCTTTTGATCGCCGCCACCTACGCCTTCCTCGGCCAAACCGCCAGCGAGCGGGGTTGGTTACCCGCCGCGTTGTGTCTCTCGATCGCGCTGCCGATTCTGGTGACGTATGCCGCGAAACGCCGCTTTAGGAATTAAATCACCACGACGACACCACGATCACAACGAATTCTTCTGCTTTCGTAGTGTCCGTCGTGCCGTCGTGGTTCACAAAGAGGCGAGGTTTTCTAGCAACCACGAAGTCGCTAATTCGCTGCTGCAATTGACAGTTCAGGCCAATTAATTCCACAATTCTCTCTAAGAAACTAATTTCGCCGAAACTCGCCTCACGCAATGGGGTTAGACTGGCGTACACTTTCTCAATGACGACTTTTTCAGAGGCCCCCACTTTCGGGAGAAAAAACATGCGTATCCCCACGTTCACCACGGCAGCTCTCGCGTTGACACTACTCGCTTGCGTCTTCGCGATCCCCGCGCACGCTCAATTCGAGGACGACGCCCCGGCCGAAAGCTTCTCCGAAGAAGATGGTTCCCCCGCAGAAGGCGAAGGGGAATTCCGTGGCCGAGGCGGCAGAGTTGATCGGGGAGAAGGGGGCGAACGCGGCGAACGTGGCCCGCGCGGCCCGCGCCCCAATCCGATGTTTGAAGTCATCGATGCCGACGGCGATGGCCTGATCACGGCTCGCGAACTCCGCACCGCGCTCAAAGCTCTCAAAACTCTCGACGCCGACGGCGATGGCAACATCTCGCTGGAAGAAGCGTCCCCCATGCGCGGACCCGGTGGCCCTGGCGGTCGGGGCGGCGATCCCAATGAAATGATCGACCGCATGATGGAGAACGACGCCAACGGCGATGATCAACTGACCATCGATGAAGTCCCCGAGGAGATGGCCCGCATGTTGACGGGTGCTGACCTTAACGCCGATCAAGCCATCAGTCGTGATGAGTTGCGACAAGCACTGCTCAACATGCGCGGCGGACCCGGCTTCATGGGTGGTGGTGGTCCTGGAGGCCCAGGCGGTAATTTTGGCCGTGGCATGGGAGGGAACGCCGAATCCATGACCAAGCAAATTATGTCAGCAGACCAAAACGGCGACGGCTTGATCTCGGCTAGCGAAGCCAACGCTGTGGATCCCCAAATGGCTAGCAGGATGCAAGGGGCCGACACCAACGGCGACGGCGCGCTCAACGCCAAGGAAGTCCGCCTCTATATGGAAGCCGCCCGCCAACGCATGCAACAATTCCGCGGCCAAGGCGGCCCCGGCAACCGCTTCGATCCCCGCCAACGCGGCAATCGCGGCCGCGACGAAGAGCAAGAATAAAACATTTATCAAAAAAACGAGTCGCCGCTGGCGGCTTAGCGTGACTGTGTGGATCCGCCCAGCAAGACCTTGCGGAGTTGCTCGGCGGTGAAGGGCTTGGTGAGAAAAGCGTCGAGTTGGTGCTCGGAAACGTCGGGCAAATACTCCGACCCCGTCATGCCGATCAAGAGGGGAACACGTCCACTCGCAGCCCGCGAATCGGCGAAGAGTCGCGGTGCTTCTTCAAAGCCGTTTTCCCCGTCGAGATGGTGATCCACCAACACGGCATCAACCGGCTGCTGCTCCAACAATTGCCGTGCTTCGCTGATGCTCGCCGTCGCATGGGGTGAGAAACCAATCGTCTTGAGCAAACTCAACAACGATTCACGCACCAGTTCGTTGTCGTCGATCACCAACACATGCTGCTGCGCTATGACCATTGGCTTGACCACCGCAGCGGGTTGTGATCGCGTGATTTGCGAGAGGGCCGCGCTTAATTCCCGTGAGCCGGCAGGCTTGGCGATAAATCCCGCAATACCCGCCCCTTTGGCGGCTGCTTCATCGACTTGCCCCGCATCTCCGGTGATGAGCAGAATCGGCAACCTGGGGTGCGATTTATGAACCTGCTCGGCGAGCTCCAATCCCGACATGCGGGGCATGGTGAAATCGGAAAGGAGTACGTCGAAAGGCTCGCGTGTTTGAGATAAACAACTCAGCGCCTCCTGCGCGGAACTACAGGCCGTCACTTGATGGCCAAGCTGCTTCAAAACGAGTTGCATCGATTTGAGCGCCAAGTCGTCGTCATCCACCAACAGCACATGCGATTTCATCTCTGCGAGCTCGGCGAGCTTGCCTTCCTGGTCGGCAGTCGTGGGCATTTGAGTGGTGCAGGGGAGCATGACCATAAACGTGGTCCCCTCGCCGACGCGACTCTCCACTTTGATCGACCCCCCTAAATCCTTGACCGTGCCGTGAACCACCGAGAGTCCCAACCCTGTTCCCTCGCCCTCGGGCTTTGTCGAAAAAAACGGATCGAAAATACGATGCAAATCGACCGAGGATATTCCACGCCCTTGATCCACAACAGTAATCCGAGCGTATTCCCCCACGGGAAGTTCGTCGCTCGAAAAATGCTTCTTCTGGGCCGTGACCGTGAGAATTCCGCCTTGATCCATGGCATAGCAAGCATTGCTGCACAGATTCGAGAGAACCTGATACAACTCCGCCGCATCGGAGATGATCACTCCGCAATCCTCGTCGATGTGAGTTTCCAAGCGAATATGCGCGGGCACGGAAAGTCGAATCAACTGTAAGGCATCGTTGAGCATGGCCGTCACGGCGGTGGGCAGCCTCTCCGCACGTTCGCCCTTGCGGCCAAAAGTGAGAATCTGACGCACGAGCGTTTTCGCGCGATCCGCAGCCAGATGGATTTGCTGGACTTGGTTGGCCTCGATGCTCCCGTCCTTGAGCCGCGTTTGCAAGTTCTCGGAGTAAATCAGAATGGGCGTGAGCAGGTTATTAAAGTCATGCGCGATGCCGCTGGCCAGCATCGCAATCGACTCCAACCTCTCGGCAGCGGTCAACCGTTCCTCGGTCGCCCGCTGCTTGGTCACATCCCGACCAATGCACTGAATCTCGCGGAGATCGCCGTTGGCATCAAAAATAGCCCGGTCGATCCATTGATTTACCACCACCTTGCCGTTGTAAGTGAGGTCGCAATGCTCGTAATATAGCACCGGATGATCTTTCGTCAGCCGCGCAAAATTTTCACGCATGCGATCATGGTCGTCGACGGGGATGTGTTCCCAGAGGGGATGGCCGATTAACTCCTCCCGTGTACGTCCCAAAAAGCGGCAATAAGCGTCATTGGCAAAAGTGCGAATTCCCTCGGGCGTATAACGAGCAATCAAATCGACTTGATCTTCCACGACGCTACGATAAAGTTCCTCACTCTTTTTGAGGCGCTGCTCGATTTGCGCGCGCTGCGTGGCATCGGTCAGCAGCGCCAGCGACATCCGTTCGTCATGAAGCTGCACGTCGCTGAGGGCAATTTCGAGCGGGAATTCGCTGCCATCCTGGCGCTGGCCATGAAAGTATTTCCCCACGGGCGGCACAAGCGTATGCCGACCCGTGGATTTGTCGCACGGAAACTTGAGATACGAATCACAAAGATCACGAGGAATCAACATCTCCAGTGGCTGGCCCAACAATTCCTCGCGCTTGTAAAGAAACATCTTCTCGATGAGCGAATTGACCAGCGCGATTTTGCCATTCTCGTCGACGGCAACCACTCCTTGCGCGGCGGAATCAAGCAGCGCCCGCAACATTTCCTCGGTGCGGCTCACGTCATGAGTGGCCAACGTCAATGAGGCCAAGTCAGCGAGCGATATGACGAACTGCCGATCATCCTCGGTCCAATGGCGTGGTGTGCCGACATGTTCACAACACAGCACGCCACGCAGCCGATCACCGACCCTGAGCGGTGTATCCAGCATCGAAGTAATGCCATGTTTCGTGAGATACTCGCTGTCGAATTCCTCGGTTTGCTCGTCGGTGCGGGCGTAGTCCGCCGCAATCACCCCTTCTTGTGAGAGAAAGTCGAGATAGCGCGGAAACTTTCGCGTCCGCAATTCCTCGCCGGAAAAATGTTGATCTTCGCTCCGCACGTAAAGATTCAAACAACGCAGTGACGTATTGTCGCGGTCGAGAAACCACAGACTCGTGCGTTCGACCTGCAGAAAGTTACCGACTTCCTTGGTAAAGGTGCGCAGCTTGGCGTCAAACGATTGATTCGGATTCTGCTGCGACAACGCCAATCGCAACAGCACAATTTGGCGTTCCTTGAGCTGGCACTCGCTCTGGCGGAGCTTGGCAAGCTCAACTTGCAAATCATCAATCGGATCAACCAACTCGGGCATACATGAATCCCGGGAACTCTAGTTCACATTCGTGCCAAACCATGCCGCCTCATACGGTTACGCTAATCAAGTGTACCTAGCGGGTCCGCTAAGGAAAAGCACGGGGGCCCGTCTGGCCGATCCGCGACCTCCGAAACATGCTGGGCAAATTGATAAGAGAAGCCAATTAGCGCTGAAAGACAGGAAGCAACTGGTTGGGTGCTCCCAAGGCCAGTAAACAAATGGCCGAGGTATAAGCCGTGCCAAAATCCCGGTCGACATGGTGATTTTCTTGCAGCCAAGAACCCTCGCTACTCTGACCCGACAATAATGCATTTACAGTCGGAGGATAGAACTCGTGCCACGGTGTTCCTCCCAGTTGGTACATCGCCTGGCAACAGGTGAGCAAACCGTAATGATAGCGGTCATCTTCGCGGCGGCTCCCGTTCACGCGTCCGTAGCCGTTGTATTCATCGAAACCGCTGCGGAGGACCCAGTCGCCCGCGAGCTTGGCCTCGGGCGTGCCGTGCAGTCCCGCATGAGCGAGAGCTAGCACACCCGCGCCGGACATCCCCCGCGTCACACGATTTTCATGCCCGGTTTTATAGGAAAAGCTGCCAACATCACGGCGAAAGCAACGGCGAACATAGACAATGGCCCGCCTGATCGGATCATCGGCCACGTCAAAGCCCGCATTCTTGGCCGAGCGGAGGAACATAAGCTGCCAACCCGTCACTGAAAGGTCGGAATCGCGGTCATCGTGATCATCGAGGTAACGCCAACCCCCTTCATCAACGGCATGGTCCTTCGGCCAGTTCTGCATTTCCAAGGTTGCATCCAATGCGCGTTTGATCACGGGTTCAAGTTCTTGGGCTCGCTTGGCACCATCCATCGCATAAGTTTCGCAGAGCACCAGTGCGCCGATCGCATGGTTGTAGACCACGGTATAACCAATATCATGGTCGATATTTCGACTGAGATAGTCGCCGTTGGGTGCCACCAAGGCCAGCAAGCCGTTCCGCTTCTGACAGCCTGCGATATAGTCAATCGCTTTCTCCAAGGCTTCTCCGTGCTGCCCTTCGCCGGGGAGATGCCCATGCGAAAGAAACGCCAACACGCAGAGACTCGTCACACCCGGCTGAGCATGAGGCATCGTGGGAAACGAGCCGTCGGGTTGCTGCTGACGGGCCAGCCAATCGAGGCCCACATCGACCGCTTCATCAACCTCCTCCCATTCGTCAGCCGAAAGCACGTCGGCTTCGACATTCTCGCGTGCCCAGCGCGAATCTCTTTGCTGCGCGGAACTGTCTCCAACCCACGCCGTCAAGAACCCGCAGATCAAGAGAAGTCGTATCATAAACTTTCAAAATCACCAGCGAGAACCGGACGCTAGCGCGTGGCGGCTGATTTAATCAGCCGCCGGGTACCCTCTGGGTGGCTAGCCCCCGGTTTTTTGAAACTGTCTCTAGTATCTACCGCTGGAAGACGGGAAGCAACTGGTTCGGGGCCCCCAACGACAATAAAACCAGGGCCGTGGTGTAGGCATTGTCATATTGTGCGTCAGCAGAATGACTTTCTTTCACCCAAGAACCATCGGGCTGCTGATTGGCGATGAGCGTGCGTGCAAACGCGGGGAAAAATTCGCGCCAGTAGTTGCCCCCCAATTGGTACATCCCCTGACAACATTGGAACGCGCTGTAATGATAACGGTCGTCGATCCAACCTGATCGGCCAAATTCTTCCTGCACATTGTACTGATTAAAATTGTATTTTAACAACCAATCGCCCGCCGCCGTGGCTTCCATCGAGTTATGTTCACCTGCATGGGCGAGCGCGAGTATACCCGCCCCCGCCATGCCCCGGCTGCGTCGATTCGCGCGCGTGGCCATCAATTGGAAGATGCCAAACTCCGGTTGGAAGCAACGCCGCACATAACCCACCGCGTCGTCGATGGGTTCCTGCGGCACGTCGAACCCAGCATTCTTGGCCGAACGCAGAAACATGAGATACCAACCCGTCACCGACAAATCGGAATCAAAGTCCTCTTCTTCGCCGCTAAAAACGTCGAGGTATCGCCAGCCCCCCTCGTCGACTTGGCGGCGTTTCGACCAGCCCTGCATCTCCAGCGCGGCTTCAATTGATCTTTCAATCACTGGTTCCAATCGCTGGGCCACTTCGGCCCCCCCGACGGAGTAGTTCTCGCTCAACACGAGCGAACCAATCGCATGGTTGTAGCTCGCCGTGCTGCCGATGTTGTGGTCGACTTGGCGAGTGATCGCCGCACCCCGTGGACCGACCAAAGTCACCAGGCCGTTCTGTTTCTGACAGCCGGCGATATAGTTGACAGTTCGCGAAAGTTGCTCGCCATACTTACCTTCGCCAGGAAGATGCCCGTGCGCGAGGAACGCCATTTCGCACAAGCCCGATACCGCGGGTTGACCAAATGGCATCGTGGGAAACGAACCGTCAGGTTGCTGCTGCTTCGCCAGCCAAGTCAACCCGCGCTCGACCGCCAGGTCCACGGCCTCCCATTCCTTCGCGGTGAGGACATCTTTATCCTCCTGCGCGTAACAAGGGCTGCATAAAAAAAGCAGCAAACCACACAACAGCAAAACTCGCGGCATGAGGCACGCACCCCTTAGCGCTGGAAGATCGGGATCAGTTGATTCGGGGCACCCAGCGACAACAACACGAGAGCCGTCGTGTAAGTACTACCGTATTGGCCGTCTTCTTGACACTCGCGCTGCCACGAGCCGTCGGGCTGTTGATTGGCGACCAAAGTCCGCGCGAGCGGGGGGAAAAATTTCCGCCAGTAATCACCGCCCAATTGGTACATCGCCTGGCAGCAATTGAACGCGCTGTAGTGATAACGGTCGTCCACCCAGCCAATTTTTCCAAACTTCTCCTGGACGTTGTAGTCGGTAAAGCTGTATTTCAAAATCCAATCACCCGCCTGCTTTGTTTCCGGCGCATCGTGCAGCCCCGCGTGAGCCAAAGCCAAGATCCCCGCCCCCGCCATGCCACGAGTGCGATGATCTGCTTCGGAGGAAAACAACAGGAACGAGCCGTACTTGGGAATAAAGCAGCGACGCACGTAAACCACCGCCTCGTCGATGGGTTCTTGCGGCACATCGAACCCAGCATTCTTGGCGGAACGCAAAAACATAAGCTGCCAACCCGTCACCGAGAGATCCGAATCAAGTGGTTCGTTGATCTCGGCTGTGATGTTGAGATACCGCCAACCCCCTTCATCGACCTTGCGCCGTTTTTGCCACTTCTGCATGGCCAAGGTGGCGGCCAGGGCCTTATTGATCACGGGATCGAGTTGTTTGGCCACTCCCGCGCCACCAATCGAGTAGTTTTCGCAGAGGGCCAACGAGGCAATCGCATGATTGTAGCTGGCCGTCGTGCCGACTTCATGAGTCACTTGGCGACTGATCGTCGGACCTCGCGGCGCGACCAGCGCAATGATGCCATTCTCCTGTTGGCGAGCGGCGACATAATCCACCGCCCGGGAAAGCTGATCGCCATATTCACCTTCGCCGGGCAGGTGCCCGTGGGCGAGAAAAGCCAATTCACACAAACTCGACACGGCGGGCTGCCCAAAAGGCATCGTCGGAAACGAACCATCCGCCTGTTGTTGCGAGGCCAGCCAAGCCAGCCCACGCTCAACCGCCTTGTCGACCGATTCCCATTCCGCCTCGGTCAACACGTCGTCGGCCACGGGTTCATATTCGGCAGCGTGCAGCGTGTTGAACAAACACAGCACCAAACACACGACAAGAGTCAGAATCGACTTGTATTTTGAGTTTTGCATCAATGGTTCCAATTCACAAACCTATTCGACCGCTGAGCCACTTTTTTCTGGTCGGCTGATCTGGCGGAAGTATTGCTCAATCGCTTTGCGGTAACGCTCCGGCGGCGCCTTGTCGGCACCCTGCTGCAAGTCATCGCCCAACTGCGACAACAGCACATTCCAATCAACTGTTTCCCGAGCCATTTCCAATTGCTCATCGTCGGCCGCAACCGACTCGGCCTCCTTGAGCGCCCGAGCGACCGCCCGGCGATAGGCACGGTCCAAGCGACGTTGCCGCATCCGCTGTTGCTGCAGGAGTTGATTCATCATCATGCGGCGATTGCTGGCGGTGGCAACCGAATTATCTCCCCCCATGCGCATCATGTCCCCGCTGATCTGCAAATTCGAGGGCCGATTCGGGATGCCCAACAATTCCTCAATCGGAAACTCTTGGTCAAGACCCGCCAGCAATTCATCGAGTGTGGGGTCTTCAAGCAAACTCGCGATTGGGTCTTGCACAGGCAACTTGTCGAGTTCCTTAATTGCCAATTGAATCAACTCGTCGTAGTTTTTGCCCGCTTGTTGGATGGCTTCGAGCGCCGAATCCTGACGTTCCACCGCTCGCGGTAACTGGTTGCGTCGCAGCGCGTACACCGCCGACAACTGGTTGGGAGCCGCTTGCTCGTCGAGCGCGGCCAACAGTTCGCGCGATTTCAGGGCGATGTTCTCCGGAATCTTATTATCGACCCGCTGCAATAAGGCCGCCATCTGTTGCTCCAAGTCCGCTAGCTTCCCGGCCATCGCATCGGTCTGCGTCGCGAGTCGATACTGCTCCACCTCGGCGGCATTCTGGTAATTGCCTTCCTGATGGTGTTTAAGCTGCCGCATCCACTCCGACGACAACGCGATCAGCTTGCGAGTTTCCAACAGTCGATTCGCGGCGAACACCGCCAAATCGGCACGATCTTCCTGCAAACCCAACTGACGGAGCGAAACTTCCAAATTCGTGAGCTGGTCGTGCAGCGCTTGCGCGCCTGCGGCGATGGCTTCCACGGAAATCTCAGCATCCGGGGCAACGGTTTCACCTGCCGGATCGGTGGTCTCAGTTTCTTCCGTGGGCTCTTTCAACTCGGCTTGTTGGTTTTGAGCAATGTAAGATTCCGCATCCGAACTTAGCTCCTGCGTTGCCGTGGCCACGTCCTGCAACAACCGCGCGGCGGTTTGCACATCCGCGTTGTTCATTTCTTGCGCTAGCGGCAACCACGTCTCGAAACGATCTTGCAGCACGGCCGCATCGACCGCCAAGTCCGCGACCGTTTCCGTGTGTCGCTGGAGCATCATCGCCTGTAAATCGGCTTTCGTCGCCTCATCCACATCGGACCAAGCCAGCACTTCGCGGTTCAATTCGCGTTGGCTTTCAAGCATCTCTTCGAGTTCGTGGCGCAGCACAAGCCGGCGGTTCTGCTGCGAATCGAGGAAACGCCGCAGCAATCGCGGGTCATCCGCCAAAATCTTGGCAAGCTCCGCCCGCATCTTGTTCCGCATCTCAATCACTTCCTGAAGGCGGGCAAGATATTCTTCATCGAGCTCGAACTCGACCCGCTTGCGACGATACGGACTGCCATCGTTTTCGCCGTCGGGACTCAACAGGGCCATCGAGTTTTCGACGAACACCTGATACATCTTCTTCACTTTTTCGACCGATTCGGCCAGCGCATATTCGCGTTTCGCTGTTTCAAACTTCGAGGTGAGTTCCACGAGCATTTCTCGCGCTCGGACCGTGTGTTGCCAGCCATCACGGGTGGCGGTTACACGGGTTGCCCCGTCGGTTTGCAGCGATTTCCAAAACTCCCGCCGCGCCGGTTGCATGTGGGCCTTGCTGATGTTCACCAATTGCAAACCGACAAAGGCGTAGGGCGTGCCATGCGTCTTGTGCTCAAGTTCTTCCACGATTTGCAAACACTGGGCGACTTGCTGGCCCGCGCTATCGATATCACGCCCCTGAGCCGCTTCCCATTCGCTCCCCGCATCCACGGCATCGAGCACGCTTCGCGACAGATTCTCGGCCTTTTCCAAAAGCTGTTCGATCTCCAACAATTGCGGTGCGATCGCCATTTCCAGTTGCGCTCGCTCTTGACCCGCAAAACTACCAGCCCATTCGTCAATCTTCAACTTCATGCGATTGCTGGTCGAAGACTGCGACGGCGCGGGCACATCAAGCTGATTCATCGCACGGTCATTGGGGGGCGGCGGCGTACTATCAGCCATCTGCTCACTTCGCGTATCGCTAGCGTCTTCGCGAGGCGGCTGCGAATCCCGAGCCACCTTCTCACTCGAACTCTCGGTTTGAGCTTCTCCTTCCTGATCGCTGCCCGTATTCAACTCCCGTCGCTCGGTGGTTGTTTCCTTACTAGCAACGTTCTCCGTCGGCTCCGCCGGCGATGGGTTTTCACTTGCTGAATCAGGACTCGCTCCCGTATTCGCCTCCCCAGCCGCCAACTCTTTCAACTTGTCAGGCATGGCCTCGGCGATTGCCTTGGAAATCGGCGATGGTTCATTCGGAGCCGCTAGCAGCTTAGCGGGAGGTGTCGGGGATGATGGTGCAGCCGCAAGCCCATCCGCTTGCGTCTTCGCGATTCCCATATCTGGCTCAGAAACCCGCGC
>JAWXAV010000181.1:0-7242 GCA_034439695.1 Bythopirellula sp.
CAATCGGCAGAGCGATGAAGGGCGTGACTGCACAAGACTGCCGAGGCTTCTTCCAAGCGGCAGGAATCAACGCTACAACAACATGAAAACCGCTCTAGCTGCAAAAAATCCCCTGTTATTCTTGCAAAACAGGCGAAAACGCGACGAAGCACGCCCCCTACTCTGGGTATGGGAGGCTGGGGCAAAATTTTTGTTCGCCGCTGCTTGACTTGTCCATCGCGGGTGCCTATAAAAGAGGGTGTTGAGAGCTTGCGCTTTCTCAAAAAACACCGAAAACCTAACTGAGTAAGACCTAATTCGCGTCACTGACTGACACTTCGACTCACACCAAGACACGCTAATTATCCGAGCGACAGCCTGATTCTTCTTCAACATTGCGGTTTGCAATGCGCGAGAAGTTTCAGGCTGTCGCTTTTTTGTGGTTTCATTTCTGGCTCCTCAAGCGAGGGTCAGGAGGGAATCCAAAAAGCGACGTGCCGACGAGTGAGTGGCCCCCCGGGCGGCTTGCTCTGCAGGCCAAACAACGCCAGACATACCCCATAGAAGACTGCTAATTATCTGAACGACGCTCGAATTCTTTCCTCAAATCCCGCGCACTTGCGCGAGGTTTGTTTGTGGGAAGTATTCGCGCGTCGTTTTTTTTGTTGCCCCAAAGAAATTAATTGTTGCCACGTGAACCATATAGACGCCAGGGATGAGCGACTTACTCAACTGACCAAAGCATATTTTGGTGGAATACAACCGGAGAAGACCTCATGAATCGATTTTTACACTGTTTTTCTTCTTTCGTTATCATCACTTGTTTGTTGATAGCTGCCCCTGTCGCCCAGGCGACGGTCATTCACTCGAACGTCATGGGGGCGACCGTCGTCTTCACGGGTATCACGGAAGGGTCTCCCACGGGTGACCCCGAGCCGCTGTATGGGCAACCGAGCGCGAATGGCGACACGCTGATCTTTCCCACGACGAGCAACTTTAACGCCTCCTCGCTGGATGGACTGGCTTCCGATCAAACCGATGGCAAGCTGAGTTTGATGATTCGGGCCAAGAATGGTTTCGCCATCAGCTCTTTCAGCATTACCGAGAATGGTCTTACGTCTTTGAGCGCGCCTTTTGGCGGCGATGCTTACACCGAAGCCGTGGCTTTCGCGGTTGTGAAGGTCGTGGAAATCGCCGGCGCGCCAGTGAGCCTGCCTTCCTTTCAAGCCTTCCTGGGCATTACACCCTTGGGTGGCCAGTATCAGTTGAGCGTTATCGGCGGGACTTCCTACAATTCAGGCTGGACGGGCACCGTCAATCTGGGACTTCCCTTGGATACGACAAAGGTCAACGTGACGTTGGATAACAATCTGTTCGCGGCCACATCGGGAGCCGCCACGCGGGCATTCATCGATAAGAAAGCCTTCGAGATTGACGTGAAGACCAAGGATCTCATTCCCAACGATATCCCTGAGCCGGCCACTTTCCTGCTGGGGTTGGTCGCGCTGGTGGGCGTGAACTTGAGTACGTTTCGTCGGCAGGGCGCGTTCTGACCGCTGCTTTTCTGTTTCGATATCGCGGGGGTTTTCGCGAAGGGGGGGCGTTTTTACGCCCCCTGTTTTTCTCAACCATTCGGGATGTTCTTATGGCTCGACTACCGCGCATGAAATTTTTTGTCGCAGCCACCTTGGTGAGCTTGACTGCTGCTAATGCTCAGGCGGCTGTCATTGACGTGAAGCCTGTCGTGAGCGCGTTCTTCGATACGGCATTTAATCCGCTGCCGCCGCAGTCTTTTTATACTGTGCCGGTCGTGGTGCAGGTGGATGTGATGATGCGCGTGCTTTCGCTTGCTCCAGGAGAAGATAGTTTTGGTTCGGCTACTTTCAGTTTTGATTACGATACCTGCTTATGCACTCTTGTTCCTGATCCGGATGCTGGAGGTTGGACCGCAAACAACCCCATAGTCGACTCCAATGGACCTCCCCCGGGAGGTCTCACGATTCTCTTCCTTCAAAATGCTGATGCTGGAGTAGACAGCCAGGATCTTCAAGACATTCAGGTTTCCCAGAGGCCCGGAGCCTTAACCAATTCTCAGGATCCTCGGCGTAATGTTGGCGAGGTGGGTAGCCCCTTGGGGTGCCCTTCCTGTTAGGTTCGGCATTTTTGGAGTGGAGTGCCGGGCAAGGGGCTGGAGCTGGAATCAGACTGTATCCCCTTCAAGTTTCTGCCAAAAGAACGGATGGTAGTTTCGTCAGCGGTGAAGGCGTGGGTGACGAGGCCATTTTGGGAACGGGTCCGATCTGCCCCGAGGCTTCGTCGCTGGTCCTCATTGGTAGTTGTCTCGCAGGCGTGGTCCTCCGTCGTCGGGCTGACTAGTGCTTTTTGGCACCTTAGCAGTTCGTTGAAGAAAGCTGTAGCCGGGGTCTGTGGCCTTGTGCTTACCCACTTTTTTTCGTCCCGGAGGGACGCCTTGATCATAGCCCAGCAGTTCACTGCTGGGAAAACTGTCGTATTGATCGCCAGTCTCGGACCCAGCGATAAATCGCTGGGCTATTGTCGTGTGTCCCTCCGGGACAAGTGGCGAGGAGACCCAAAAAATGTGGGTAAGGACAAGGTCTGTGGCCCAAGAATCCACAACGAAAAACCGGCTCGCCGCGGCGAGCCAGCCACAGTTCTTCAACGGGCTGTTAGCAACCATGAGTCGTCCTCAGCAGTAAACTCAACCGGTTCGCGCGGCATGTTTTCGAGTTGGAAGCGGTCGCGAAACTCCTCGGCAGTCATTTCGCAACGCGGTCCCAAACCGCACCACTCGGCTAGGAGCCCGATGATCCGCTCGGCTGTTACCCCTTGTTCTCGGTAATGGGAAAGCCGACTATCGCCGTGGCGCTTGGCGAGGCGACGACCATCCGCGCCGACCACTAGCGGCAGATGCGTATAGGCTGGATACGGTTGTAATCCCAGCAAGTCGTACAACAACATTTGCCGAGGCGTGGAACTGAGAAGGTCGTCGCCACGGATTACTTGGTCGATGCCTTGGCGAGCGTCGTCCACCACCACGGCCAATTGATAGCTGGGAAGCTGCTCCTTGGTGCGAACCAGAAAATCGCCGATCGTTTGTTGCACGTCAAACTCTTGCCAGCCCGCGAACTGATCGGCGAAACCGACGTGGCCCGGGGGAACTCTCAGCCGCCAAGCCGCCTCGCCGGGCGCCAGCTCACAGACTGCGAGTGGCAATTTTTCCAGGGGACGGCAAGTGCCCGGATAGCGCAGTTCGTGTTCATCGCCATGCGGCGCGGAGAGCGCGGCGGCTTCGATTTGCTTGCGCGTGCAGGTGCAACAGTAAACATCGCCCTGGGCAGCCAACTTGGCGAGGGCCGCTTCGTAGGGCGCGAGATCGGCAAGTTGATCGTGGGGGCCTTCGTCCCAGTCGATTCCCAGCCAGCGCAGAATGTCGAGTGTTTCCACTGCCGCGCTGGGTTTGATGCGTGGACCGTCAAGGTCTTCGATCCGCATGACGATCCGCCAACCGCGTTGCCGCGCTAGCGCCCAAGTCACGAGGAACGTGCGGGCGTTGCCGAGGTGCAAAGCCCCCGTGGGTGAAGGAGCGAGTCGTGTGCGTGGGGTGGGCATGGGCTTACGATTCTTGTTTCAGTGCAACTTTATTGGATTGATCGCTATTCTATCTCCAACTTAGAATGGTGGCAGTTTAAAAAACTGAAGGCTAGCGCCCTGCGGCTGATTCAATCAGCCGTCCTTTTGGCAAGAACAACAAGACCCATGAAGATTTCAACCTCATCAATCCTCGCGAGATTTGGGCCGGGTTTTTCGGGCTTCCTGGGAATCTTGTTGATGAGCTACGGTTTCTTGGAGCCGCATCGGCCTTGGTTTATCGGCGGGAGTATTTTGCTGGCCGCAGCCGTGATTGCTGCGCGTTTGGGAGTGAATCGTACCGGCGAAAGCCACGATTAGAGACTGCGCAAGCGCTCGGGCGTGAGTTCTCGCAAGCTGTCGACGACCAATACGGCGTGGGCCAGTTCCGCGCGGGTGGCCGTGCCGGTGAGGGCGACGCTGGCCATGCCAGCGCGATTAGCGGCTTCAATCCCCGCAGGCGCATCTTCCACGACGACACACTCAGTAGGCTGCGCGCCCAATCGCTCGGCGGCGATTTGAAAGACCTGGGGATCGGGCTTCCCACGCGTGACGTCGACCCGAGTGACCACGGCCCCGAAGATCGGCGCACGTTGCAAACATTCGAGCGTGAGTGCAATGTTTTCTGGTGGGCCTGACGAGCCGACGGCTAAACGAAATCCAGCGCTATGCAAGTGATCGAGCAGTTCGACGGCACCATCGATGGCCGGAAAACGCTCGCGAATGATGTCGCGATAGAGGGCTTCCTTGCGGTCATCCCAGGCACAGATGTCATTGTCACTCAGTTCCGCGCCGTATAACGCGGCGATGATGTCGTGACTTGTACGACCAAACGTCTTGCGAAATTCCGCTTCGGTGAACGACACGCCATGCTCGGCGAACATCTTGAGCCAACTCTGGTAGTGGGCTTGGTAGGAGTCGATTAAAACGCCGTCGACGTCGAAGATTACTGAGGTGCGAGTCATACTCAATTCATTTTCTTAATTGGCAAGTTTTGGTTTCGTTAACAGCGACACCACCACCAGCGTCAAGAATCCGAGTGGTATCGTGACAATCCCGGGCTGGCTGAACGGCACGAGGGCGTTTTCCGGCGGGAGCCCGTAAAGTGCGGTGAAGGTGTCGGCGCTGGCGAGAATCCAGGCGAGCGAACTGAACATTCCCACTAAGACCGCCGCGATGATTCCTTGCTTGGTTGTGCCGCGCCAGAAGAGGAGCATGACGAGTGAGGGCAAATTCGCGGAGGCCGCCACGCTGAACGCCCAACCGACCAGGTAGCTCACATTAAATTTTTGGAACAGAATTCCCAACACGATCGCGATGCAGCCGACCACCACGGAAGCGATCTTTGCCACGCGGACTTGCTGATGCTCCGTGAGTTTTTCGTGGGTGAGCAGGGAAATCAGATCGTGCGACACGGCCCCGGCCGAGGCGAGGATCAGACCGCTAACCGTGCCCAGCACGGTCGTAAACGCGATGGCCGAGATGCAGGCGAATAGGGTTTCGCTCAAGCCACGCGCCAACAGCGGGGCGGCCATGTTGCTGTCGCTCACGTCGAGCGAACCGCTGGTCATGGCACCCAAACCCATGTAAAGCGTCAGGATATAAAAAAAGCCGATGCAGGCGATGCCGACGATGGTGCTTTTGCGCGCGGCGGCGGCGTCTTTCACGGTATAGTAGCGGATCAGAATATGCGGCAACGAGGCGGTGCCACAAAAGAGCGCGAGCATCAACGAGAGGAAATTCAGTTTGTCGGCGAACTTTTCGCTACGAATCCCCTTGAAGGTGGGTGACTCCCCCGGGCGGAGGACTTGGCTACCGGGCGTGGGCTGCGGAGAGAAAACGGTCAATACATCGGGTGCATTGTTGCTCTCGCTTGGCTGGACGATCTTCCGACTTTGCCAAAGAACCACTTCGCTTTGCTGGAGTGTGCTGAAAAAAGTGAGCGGCCCCAGCGGACCGGTCGAGGTTTTGCCCTCGGGTAGTTTGCTCAAGAATCCGACGGGTCGCAAAGACGCCTGACCGGGACCGGTTCCCTTGGGAAGGCCGTTGACGAACAATTCTCCGCTCGGGCTTTGGGAAAGGGTCTGAGATTCTCGTAAGAATGTCTCGCCATTCCTTTTCTTGTCGATCAACCAAAAAACGACCTCGCCGGTTTCCTTGTCGGAAGTTCGCAAGAAAGGGGGCAAACCGATTTTGCCATTCGTGTCGAGTAAGTCATAACCGGCTAGTTCCGCTAAGCCGCTAGCGGCGTTGGGAAGTTCACCCACGATGGGGCCGAGTGTGCGAAAGTCGTGGCCATCGTTCCCGCCGGATTTCACGTCAAAGCCGCGATTGAGCACCATCACCGTGAGCACCGTGCTAAAGATCACCAGCAGCGCCCCTTTGAGGAATTGCACCCAGGTGGTCGAGACCATGCCGGCCGTGACGACGATCACGATCACGGTGGCACCCACAATCAGCACCCCTGCCCAGTGTGGCATTCCCAAGAGTGGCTGAATCAAGACACCGGCGCCCACCATCTGGGGGATCAAATAGAACACACTGACGGCGAGCGTGCTCACCCCCGCGGCGAGTTGAATGCCCCGTGATTGAAAGCGAGAATTCAATGCGTCGGCAAAGGTGAATTTTCCCAAGCGCTTCATCGGTTCCGCGACAACAAACAGCGCGACGACCCAGCCGGCGAGATAGCCGATCGAGTAAAGAAACCCATCATAACCGTAGAAGGCGATCATGCCGCAAATGCCGAGGAACGACGCGGCGGAAAGGTAGTCCCCGGCAAAGGCAATGCCGTTAACGAACCAGGGAATCTGTCCATGGGCGGTGAAATACCCCTGAGAGGACTTGGCGCGACTGCCCAGATAAAAACTCAAACCGAGTGTGATTGCCACGAATCCCAAGAAGAACAGGACGGCAATCGGCGAAGTGACATGGATCACGATTGTTCCTCACTGGATTGCTCCTCACTCACGCCGCAATAAACACCGTAGATCAACGCCAACACGACAGCCGCCAGGATCAGTCCGCAACCATAGAGAATAGCGACATTGATTCCCGCCCAAGGGGTTGCTTCCATCGTGTCGGGGGCAAACGTATTGAGCAACACGAAGCCACTGTAAAGCGCCAAGTAAATCGCGAAGAGAACAAGGCCAAGTCGTGAACTTTTGGGGAGCATGCACAATCCGAAGCTGACTAGATTAACCCTGGAAAAGTCGATTTAGCATAGCGTGCGAGCCTGTTTGGCAAAAGATGGCGGCGAGTTCGACGTAGGGATTGCCACGGAGGGTGCACAGAAAACGACTGTTCGCTTAACGACCTGAGCGTTTTTCATCCAGTTTTCACCTGAAGTTGGTCCGATTGCAAGGAAGTTATCTAAGAAACAGCCAACAAAATGCCGTAAGCGGGGGCTTTACAAACTGGCATTTTAATTTGGTCTGCAAAGAGAGCTACTTTTTTGTGGTGTCACATGCTTCGTTTCACAAGGGCGGAATACCCAGGTAGAAAAACTCATGTCGATTTACTGACCTGCCCCCGGGTAGGGAACCAATCCTTAAGTTAGTGTTGGACCTGTTCCAACGCCAGCCTGCTTCGTTCGCTGAGGCGTAGCCGAAGCGAATG
>JAWXAV010000182.1:0-5993 GCA_034439695.1 Bythopirellula sp.
CAAGCTGGCGGAAGAAATGAAAACCGCCTTTAACGACAAGTTTCTCAATCGCGAGAAAGGTTGTTATGACAACGGCTCGCAAACCTCGAGCGTCTTGCCGTTGTATTTTGGCTTAGTCCCCGAGGATATGCACAAACGAGTTTTCGAGCATCTGGTGAATAAAATCACTGTCGAAACCAAAGGACATATCGGCACGGGACTGATCGGTGGGCAGTTTCTTAATCGTGTGCTGGCCGACAATGGCCGGTCGGACCTCGCCTACACGATTGCCGCGCAAGAAGATTATCCGAGTTGGGGCTACATGATTTCCCAAGGGGCCACCACGATCTGGGAACTCTGGAATGGCAACACAGCCGACCCCGCGATGAATTCCGGTAATCACGTGATGTTGGTGGGTGATCTGGTGATTTGGCTGTTTGAAGACCTCGCAGGCATTTGTCCCGACAGCGAACAGCCGGGGTTCAAGCACATCATCATGCGACCGCAACCCGTGGGTGATCTTACGTTTGTGAAGGCCAGCTACTTGTCACCCTATGGCATGATTCGCAGCCATTGGCAGAAAAAAGATAAAGCCTTTGACTGGCAAATCACCATCCCAGCGAACACCACGGCCACCGTTTATCTGCCGACCACAAAGCCCGATCAGGTAACCGAGAGCGACACTCCCATAGCGGATGCCGAAGGAGTTGAATTCATCCGCAGGGAAGGGGATCACGCGATCTACAAAGTCGGTAGCGGGTCTTATCGCTTCGAGAGCAAATAGCTGGAATTTATTTGGAAACTTTTTAGAGTTCGCTTTCAAACTCATATTCACCCGATTCAACGGTGTAAACATTGCGTTCCCCCTCGCGGCGCAGGAATTTCACGCCATCTCTTTCGCTTGCGGTTTCGCCGCTTTCCATGTCTGCGCTATTCTCACGCGCTGGCAAAAAAACCGTCGCGGTCGAGTTCGCGGGGATCACAAATCGCAATTTGAACTTGTCACCGTCTCGGTCCCAACGACACGTAATTCTGCTGCGGAGTGAATCATAAGTCGCTTCAGCCCAAGTAAGGTCGCCGACCGGGGTGGGCTTGATGATGACATTCTCAAAGCCTGGTTTCTCGGGATCACAATCGATGCCGACCAAATCTTTGTAAAACCATTCCGTGATATGGCCCAACATAAAATGATTGTGTGATGATTGATGATTGGCATCCCAGGCTTCAGTGAGGCTGGTGGCCCCCTTCTTGAGTTGATAGCCGTAGCCAGGCTTCTCGTCCTGGTTAATCATGTCGTAGATCACTTGCGACTCGCCCCCTTGGGCAAGTGCCTGTAGCAAATAACGAAAGCCGACGTCGCCAGCCGTCATCGCATTGCCTCGATCTCGAACGTCTTTTACCAAAGCCGCCAGAGCATTGTCGCGATCCGCTGGCTCGGTTAACTCCATGACTAACGCCAAGGCATTGGAACATTGCGAATTCGTGGCATACGTGCCGTCGTTATTGCGGAACTTCTTGAGCCAAGCCACGCGAATGTCCGTAGCTAGTTTCGCATACTTTTCGGCATCGGCATCTTTGCCAAGCAACTTCGCAATTTGGGAAAGCAACTTGGCATCGTAATAATAAAACGCGGTGGCCGTGATCGGTGGCTGCGTGAATTGCGAAAAACCAGGACGTTCCGGTCCCACGTCGTACCAATCGCCGAGCCCTTCCTCGATGATGTGTCCGTCCGCCTTGCTGGCGAGATAGTCCATATACTTTTCCATGCCGGCGTAATACTCCCGCATGAGGCTCGTGTCGCCCGTGAAAAGATACTGCTGCCAGGGAACCACGATAAATGCACACCCCCACTCCGCAGCCGCACGAAAGGTTCCATCAAACTCGGTGTATTCCGGGGCGATATTGGGAATCAACCCCGCATCTGTCTGTGAGTCGGCCATGTCACGCATGCCCTTGCCGAAGATGCGGTTCACGTCGAACTCATAGCGAATCGCCGGCCCATTAAGGTGATATTGCTCTAACCAGCCAAGTTTTTCGCGGTGCGGACAGTCGGTGAGTACCGAAACCATGTTTGATCGCTGCGCCCACCGTACGAGCGTGCGAATCCGATTCAACAGTTCATTCGAGCAGGAAAACTCGCCGAGCGGCTCAGCCGTCGAGTGGACAACCACTCCTGCAATCTTCTTAAGCTTTGGCAACTCGTCACCCTCTACGGCGGGAAACTTGTCGAGTTGCAGATAACGACAACCCGCGTAGAAAAACTGTGGGAACCAGGTTTCCTCGCCGTCGGTTCCCTTGGTATATTGCCACCAAGCACCGCCGCGATTTCCGCCGCAAGTGCCGCGGTCAATATTACCTTCCTCGTCCAGCACCTCGGCATGAGTCAGCCGGACCGTACTCCCCGCGGGCCCCGTCACGGTGATTCGTGGCATGAAGGACGCATTCTGTCCGAAATCTATCACATCCATCGTGTCGCTCTTGGCGGCGATTGAAATAGGCTCAATCACTTCGATCTCACCCAGCGGCTGCGCACTGGAAGTGTGCCCCCGCAATTCTCCGTTCGGTCGCACAAGCTCCACCGCATGTGCCCAAGCCTGATCGTTGAAACCTGGGCTGTCCCAACCCGGCTGAACGAGACGAGCATCATAATTTTCGCCGCCATAGACATCGTTGTAGGTCACTGGTCCCGCCTGGACTCGCCAAGCTTCATCGGTTCCAATCACCTCACGAGTTCCATCGACATACTCGATTTCAATCTGACCAAAGGCTCGTTGCGGGCCAAAACTTCCCTGGAACTTGCTGAACCGATTCCGTCGCTCGACGTGATACATGCCATCGCCCAACACCAAACCGATGGCATTATCTCCTTGCTGAACAAGACCAGTAATGTCGTGCGTTTCGTAGAGGCTCGTGCGATTGTATTTTGTCCAACCCGGCGAAAGCAGATTGTCCCCCACTTTCTTACCATTGAGATTCATTTCAAAATGTCCCAGACCACACATATGCACAATCGCGCGCTTGATGCCCGGCTTGGCTTGAAACTCGCGGCGCATGAGGACCGATTCGGTTTGCCAGGGTGCGACGATCCATTTGGCTTGCCAATCGTCGTCGTTAATGATCCCCATCGTCCAAGTCGCAACCGGACTCCAGGGCGAAGGTTGATCAGATTCATTCCATGCGCGAACTTTCCAAAACACTTGCTGCGACGATTTCAAGTCCTTGCCGCCATACGGCACGTGCGTTGCTTGGCTGGAAATCTGCTTGTCAGAATCCCAGAGGTCCGCTTGGTCTTCATCCAGCAAGTTCGCGGCGGAAGCCACCAATACCTGGTACGCCGATTGACGTTGCCCGCGCTTCGTACCGACTAACTGCCAGTACAAGCGTGGTTGCGCTGTATCGATTCCCAATGGATCAATAGAGTATTCACAGCGTGGTTCGGCAACTTGCCAAGCGGCTGATTCCTCTGCAGCTTGCAGATTTGGGAGAACGAAGCTGCACAGCCCCCATGAGACAATGAATAGGCACAACCTGATCGAACGCATGACGTATATTCCCTGTTGGCCCTGAAAAGTATGATGAAGAGTTGTTCGTCAACAGCAGACCTCGCTACGAAATGTTGAGCGAACTCATGATCTCTTTGATGTGTTCCTTGTCTTCCGCTGTCACTGGTTGAATTGGCTGCGCGAGCGTGCTGCCACAAATCCCCAGCACCTCCAACGCCATTTTGATTCCAGCGATACCCGCTGAAAAATGGTTGCCAGCCACTGCGTAAATCTTACCCAGCTCAACGACTTGCGGCGCGAGTTCGGCAACTCGCATAGAATTTCTTGCTACAGCAGCGTCGTACAAATCGACAAATAGCCGTGGCCAAACATTGGCCCCGCCGGTCACGCCGCCATGTCCGCCCAACTCAATAATGTCGGCCAAATTCACTTCCTTCCCAGCGAGCAAACGAAAGCCGGGCCGCTGCTTGGCCACCGCCACAATCCGTGCGAAGTAATCGAGATCGCCCGAACTGTCCTTGATACCCACAATGTTCGGTTCGTCGAGTAATTGAACAAGCGTCTCTGGCTCGAACGAAACTTTCGTCAGCAGCGGAAAATTATACAGCACCAACGGCAGCGGCACCTCGGCAGCCAACTGGCGGAAGTAGCCGACAAGTTCGGACTGTTCGAGAGGCATGTAATACGGAGCCGCCGCAACCACCGCCGCACAACCGTTATCCGCCGCGACCTTGGCCGCATCGATCGACTTCTTCAGCGATGTGTTGCTGATCCCCATCAACACGGGCAGCCGATCCCCAACCAGCAGACACGTCCGCTCGATCAATTGCCGCTGCAAATCGTCATCGAGTGACGGTGCTTCGCCCGTGGTCCCCAGCATAAACAAACCATGCACACCGCCAGCAATCAGGTGTTCGATGAGCCGCTCAAGTCCCTTCTCATCCAAATGCTCGGCATCGACAAGTGGAGTGACGACGGGGGGAATAATCCCATGAAATTGGGGAGACTGATTTTCGGTCATGGAATCGACTTGCTAACGGTGAGAGAATCACAACGCGGCCAAAAACTCAATACTCACCCGGTTTCTTGCCGGGCCAAGTGCCGTCGACAATGGGTTGCAACTGGAGTTTCTGCGGGTCAACGACCACATGCTTAATCCGTTCACGACGCCAAGTGTAGGCCATGTGAACTTTACCGTCGGCCGTCTGAATCACCGCGGGGTAGGAATAGCCATTCTGGCCTTTGTCATCTTCCAAGACTAACGCCGCTTGCCAATTTTCACCGTCGTTCGAGACCGCGACGTTCAACGGGGTGCGACCCACTTTGTATTGCGGATTGTGATTGTAAACCAACAATTGTCGGCCATCGGAGAGCGTCACTGCATCGGTGCCCGAACTCGGATTGGGGAGCGTCGTCAGCGACATTTCACCCCACGTCTTGCCGCCATCTTCCGACCAAATCTGAAAGATGCCCATCGAACGGGTCCGACCAATGGCTTGCAGCCGATTGTTGTCGTATTTCAGGATACTTGGCTGGATCGCGCGAATCTTCTCTCCGTCATTGACCGGCGGAGTTGCTGACCATGTTTTCCCGCCGTCGGTTGACATTTCAAAATGAATCCGCCAACCTGCGTGCTCCGTGCTAGAAGGTGAAATGATCGTGCCATCAGCCAATTGAATGGGCTTATTCTTGATCGGTCCGAAAACACCGGCAGGCAATCTCGTAGGCTTTGACCAAGTGTGCCCGCCATCGTCGGAGGTCATCACCATGCCCCACCACTCCGAGGGTGATGGTCCGACTTTGTAAAACAACATGAGTGGACCCGACTGCGGTTGAAACAGCACGGGGTTCCAAGTTGGGTAGCGAACCTCGGACGACTCCACACCGTTGGCCACTTCGACCGGCGCGGTCCATGACCCGTCTTTGTAGTGCGAAATCCAAATCCCCACGTCAGGATGTCGTTCGTGCGTTCCGCCAAACCAGGCGGCCAGCAGGCCGTCTTTCGATTCCGCGAGAGTCGCGGCATGGCACGAAGGGAAGGCAGCCGTCTCGTAAATGAACTCTGCTGATTCCAAGCCTGGCTGATTCTCGGGAATGGCATGCGCGGAGGTGGCAAGCAGCCAAATCAAACAGATCAGCAAGCACTGTGCGAGACGATCAATGATCAAATTGTTCATGAGGTAGCCGTGATACTATGAGCCGTTCCAAAATCGCGACAGAGAACCGGACGCTAGCGCGTGGCGGCTGATTTCATCAGCCGCAGGGCGCTAGCCCTCGGTTTTTGAAACTGCCTCATGTCATTTCAAGAACTAGCTCTGCATTATATCAGTCATCTCGATCCACGAAACCGCTTCGGTTTGCAACAGAGCCCCCATAAATCGCAAGACTTTTTCATTCAGTCGTCGATGGGTCTGTGACCTGCCCCCGGGTAGGGAACCAATCCTTAAGTTAGTGTTGGACCTGTTCCAACGCCAGCCTGCTTCGTTCGCTGAGGCGTAGCCGAAGCGAATG
>JAWXAV010000183.1:0-15443 GCA_034439695.1 Bythopirellula sp.
AGAAGGCCTGATGGGAATCGTCAACGCGCTGCTCACAATCGCGGGAATCACGCCATCGACATAACGCTAAGCCGCAAGCGGCCGCTTGCGGCTTAGCGTCCCCCGAATTATTCTAACGGCATGCCCCGCCAACCGATCATCATCGGCCACCACATCATGTGGACACTCTACGGCTGGTGGCTCCCCAACGATCCGCGCGGATCAACATCTCAAGCAATTCGCAATGATCTCATGCATGAGCTTGGCAAAATTCATTTTGGACGCAAAACCATCCAACCAGCAGGTTGCGACCTTCGTGTTTTCTACCAACAGGCACATGGCCTACTGCAACACAAACTGCTTTCCTTCACACCGACAGAATTTGAGATCGTCGCGGAGGCATTGGGTTCAGCGATTCAAGAGTGTGGGTACACTTGCTATGCCTGTGCGATCATGCCCGATCATTTGCATTTACTGATTCGCAAACATCGTGATCTGACTGAAAACATGATTGAGAAATTGCAGACGCTAAGCCGCAAGCGGCTGGAGGGATTGCGTCCGACTGGTCATCCCTTTTGGACACGCGGTGGCTGGAAAGTGTTTCTCGATCACCCTGACGAGATGCGTCGCACGATTCGATATATTGAACAAAATCCGGTGAAACAAAGATTGCCCCAACAACACTGGCCCTTCGTGAGTCCGTATGACAACTGGCCACTCCATCCTGGCCACTCACCGAATTCACCATACGCCAAAGCCCTCAAAGCCACAGGCCGCTACCCCTAGCCGCTCGCGGCTTAGCGTCCCGGAAACAGCGCCCCATGCAACGCCTCGGCCGGATGGAGAGCCTGCCGCCCTGTGCCGTGCTTGATCTGTTGCCTGCAACTCACCCCCGCCGCGACAATCGTTGTTTCTTCACCAACGCCACGCACGGCGGGCAACAACCGACGCTCACCCATCGCGAGCGACACGTCGTAATGCTCCGCTTCATACCCAAACGACCCCGCCATGCCGCAACAGCCGGAGTCAACTTCCTGCACCTCGCCACCCGCTACCGACAACATGCGCTTGGACGGTGCCGTCCCCACCAGCGCCTTTTGATGGCAATGCCCATGGAGCAGCACCTTGCCCAGCGCTTGCTTGATGTCGAGATGGAGGGTCCCTTCATCGGCCAATTTGGCAATGAATTCTTCAAATAAAAACGAATGTTCGGCAATCACGGCCACTCGAGTTTCGTCGGGGAGTAGCGTGAACAACTCATCCCGCAGCGTGAGCAAACAACTCGGCTCAAGTCCCACGATGGGAATCCCGCGTTCGGCAAACGGAAACAGTTTTTCAACACAATCCTTTGCCGCAGCGCGGGCTTGATCGACAAAACCCTTGGAAATCGCTGGCCGTCCACAGCAATAGTGCCCCGGCAGCAGCACGTCATACCCCGCCGCTTCCAGCACTTCGGTCGCAGCGATGCTCACCTCGGGATAGTTGTAGGTGTTGAACGTGTCGTTGAACAACACCACCTGCTTACCGGTGGCTGCCGGCGCTTTGCGATTCGCAAACCAAGTCGTGAACGGTTCACGGGCAAAGTGCGGCAATTGCCGTTGGACGCTGATTCCCAATGTTTTTTCAAAAATCACTTTCACCATTCGGTTCGAGAGCATCGCATTCACGAGCGGTGCCATCACTCCTGAACTCCAACGACTCGCGCGGGCAATATCCGCCATCAGTCTGGCTCGCAGCGGCTTGCCATTTTTTTCGTAGTAATGAACCAGGAACTCAAACTTGAGTTTGGCCATATCGACCGACGAGGGACATTCGCTCTTGCAAGCCTTACACTCGATACACAAGTCGAGCGCATCGTACAATCGCTCACTGGTGAACGACTCCGGCGGCAAAATGCCCGACATCGCCGCCCGTAACAGATTCGCCCGGCCACGCGTGCTGTGCTCTTCTTCCTGCGTGACCATGAAACTGGGGCACATTGTGCCGGTGTTCAACTTGCGACAAATTCCCGCTCCGTTGCACATCTCGACGGCCCGCGCAAAACCCTGATCCGCCGAGAAGTCGAGATGCTCTTTGAGGGGTTCGACCACATATTGATCGTCGTAACGCAAATGCGCGGTCATGGCCGGGCCGTCAACCACGTTGCCAGGATTCATCAAGTTTTGCGGATCAAAAATCCGCTTCACTTGGCGATACAACCCGTACAACTCGCTGCCAAAAAACCGCTCGTTGAGCCAGGTGCGCGTGCGGCCATCGCCATGTTCACTCGACAGCACGCCGTCGCAACCATGGAGCAAATCCACCGCGAACTCCGCGATCTGAGGCAGCTTCGCAATTTCTTCCGCGGCTTTCGTGTTCAAGAGTGGCTTGATGTGCAAACAACCCGCGCTCGCATGGGCGTAATAAGCGACCTGCGTGCCGAGTCCCGCGCAAAAGTCTTCAATCTTCGTGACATAATCCGCCAAATACTCCACCGGCACGGCCGCATCTTCGATAAACGGAATCGGCTTGTGATCCCCCTTCACGCTCATCAGCAATCCCAGCCCCGCTTTACGCACCACCCATATGTCTTCTTGCTGCACAGCGGTCTTGGCCTCGGTGATCGCGGTGAATGGCACGCCCTGAGAAGAGAGATGTTCGCGCAGTCTCGCAAACTTCGCCGCCAGCTCCGAATCGCTCTCGCCCGTGAACTCGGTGATCAGCACACAATTCGGAAACCCTTCAATAAAATTCCGCAACCGGCGCGCATAGTCGGGCACATCGCGGCAGAGCGTGATTCCCATGTGATCCAACAACTCCACCGCCGTCGGCCCAACTTCCAAGATCGTTGGCACCGAACTGAGCGCGGTATAGAGCTTGTCGAAATGCACCACGGCCAGCGTCGACAGCTTGGGCTTTGTGACCAATTTCAACTTCAACTCGTGCATCACGCCGAGTGTTCCTTCGCTGCCACACATGAGCTTGGCCAAATTGAACCGCGGATCGGGCGGGATCGCGTAAGTCGTGCCCGTGGGATCGAGCCGATCCAAGTTGTAACCGCCGCACCGCCGCCAATGCCGGGGCGTATGCTCGCGGATGATTTGCTTGTTAGCCTCGCTGGCCACGAGTGCCGCTAATTCGCGATAGATTTGGCCTTCAAGGCCCGAGAGTTTGCACTTTGCTGCCAGAGCATCCTTTTCCACCGGAGCAAAGCGCGCGCGGCTGCCATCGGCCAGAAACACCCCCGTCTCCAACAGATGATCCGCCGTCATGCCGTAGACAATCGAATGGCTTCCCGTGGAATTGTTGGCAACGACGCCCCCCATCCCCGCACGATTGCTGCTCGCTGGGTCTGGGCCGAACTGCAAACCGTCTGGCTTGAGATGCGCATTCAAGTGATCGAGCACGACCCCCGGCTGCACGCGCACCCAATGCTCCTCGACATTCACTTCGAGCACGCGATCCAAATGCCGATTGAGATCGAACACCACCGCCTCATTGACGGTTTGCCCCGCGAGGCTGCTACCGCCCGTACGTGGCAAGATCGGCACGCCGTACTTCGCCGCGAGCTCCACGCCCGCATGGAGCTCTTCGATATTCTTGGGCAATACCACCGCATACGGCATCACCTGGTAGATGCTCGAATCGGTGCTGTACAGCACGCGATTAAAGCTATCGGTGCGAATATCGCCTCCCGTGCGCTTTCCCAGTTCCGCGAGATAGTCCCGTACTTTGTCGGGGAGTGGTGAAATCGTGGGGCGAGAAGAAGCGGTAGCAACACTCATGCTGGCAACATTCCAAGTACAAACATTATCGGCTAAGAAAGCGGCAGTGAGGCCCTATCATAGAGTTTGGCAGCCTACCGCTCAACCAATGATGCCTCCACCGCGAACCTCTTACCAGTTTATTAAGTCTTAGGGAAATCGCAAGCCACTGCGGCTTGTTCGGTGTCTTTCCCCAGGTTGATCGTCTACAATTTGCGATCCCTCCTCCCGTTAATGCGCAGACTCTCTCTACTGGTGACGAATGGACTCGGCGAGCAGACAACTGACGATGAACGAAGCCTCCTGGTGGCACCGGCCCAGCGGTGGGCGCGAAGTCCTGCAAGTCGCGCTGCCGATGGTCGTCTCGACCATGTCGTGGACCGTCATGACCTACGTCGATCGCGCGATCCTCGCGCACTACTCACCGACAGCCATGGCGGCCTCTTTTTCGGCTGGCATCGTCTGGTTTGCGGTCTTCTGTGTGTTCATGGGCATGTGTACTTATGTGAGTACCTTCGTCTCGCAATACCACGGCGACAACCAACCCGAGCGCATTGGACCCGTCGTCTGGCAAGGCAACTGGCTGGCCATGTTTTCGTTTCCCGTCGCATTCATTGCGATTCCGCTCGCCAATCTGATCTTCGCCCAAGCGGGGCACAGCGCGGAAAGTACCGAGCAAGAAATTATCTATTATCAAATCCTCTGCTTGGGCGGCCCCGCCATGGCGCTCGCCGCATCGTATTCCTGTTTCTATAGCGGCCGCGGCATGACGTGGGTGGTCATGTTGATCGACCTGTTTGCCGTGGTCGTCAATCTGCTGCTCGATGTCGTATTGATCTTCGGTTACGCGGGCTTTCCAGAAATGGGGATCGCGGGCGCGGCGTGGGCCACTGTGATTGGCTTCTGGCTCAAGCCGCTGATTTACTTTTTCTTGCTGCGGCAAGAATCCCATGTCGCCCAGTTCCATACCAACGAGTGGAAACTGGAACTCCCGCTCTTCCGTCGCTTGGTTTACTACGGCGGCCCCGGCGGCGTACAGATGCTCTTGGACGTGACGGGCTTCACCATCTTCGTGATGCTCATCGGCCGACTCGGTGACATGGAAGCCCAAGCCACCACCATGGCGTTTAGCATCAACACCGTTTCGTTCATGCCCGTCTGGGGACTAGGAATCGCGGCCTCGATTTTGGTTGGACAACGCCTCGGCGAAAACCGCGACGACCTCGCCAACCGCGCGACCTGGACGACCTATCAGATCGGCTTGATTTATATGGGGCTCATCACTGTGCTCTATGTGGTCTTTCCCAACCTGTTCCTCGAAAACTTTCTCGACGATCAATACGACGAAGAATACATGACCAAACTGCAGCACATGGCGATCGTGCTGCTCTATTTCGTGGCGGCCTACAACATGTTCGATGCCACGCAGATTATCTTTGTCTCGGCGCTCAAGGGTGCCGGCGATACCACCTACATCATGTTGGTGAGCCTGTTGATGGCGACCACGCTCGCCGTCACCAGCTATCTGGCCGTGGAAGTCTTCCATCTTGGCGTTTACGAATGTTGGGTCTTGATCGTGCTGTGGCTCATTGCCCTGGCAGGCGTTTATCTGCTGCGCTTCATGGGAGGCAAGTGGCGGCACATGCGCGTGATCGAGCAAATTCATCACTCGCAAGGAGCCACCTGCGACGAAGAAGAAAACACCCTTGTCGAACCCACGGCGAGCGGGGTTGCGTAAGCTCCCTGCAATGCCACGAAATACTACCGATCCTTAAACCCATTCGGATGCGCTTTGTGCCAACCCCAGGCACTTTTGACAACCGCCTCGATCTCGCGGTACTTCGGCTGCCAGCCGAGAACCTTGTTCGCTAAACTCGCGTCGGCCACGAGTGCCGGCGGATCCCCCTCGCGGCGCGGCACGATCTCCATGGGAATCGCGTGGCCCGTCACCCGCCGGCAGGCTTCAATCACTTCGAGCACGCTCGCACCGTTGCCCGTGCCTAGATTGAGTTTCAGTGCGCTCCCTACTTGCAACTGTTCCAGTGCCGCCAAGTGGGCCGTCGCCAAATCGTCGACGTGAATATAGTCGCGGATGCAGGTGCCGTCCGGTGTGGGATAATCATCGCCAAACACTTTGATGCTTTCACGCTTGCCAAGGGCCACATCGAGCACAAGCGGAATGAGATGCGTTTCGGGGTCGTGGTCTTCGCCAATCGAACCATCCTCCGCAGCCCCCGAGGCATTGAAATAGCGCAAGGCCGCATAACCCCAGCCGTAGGCGTGTGCGTAATCGGCGAGCGCGTGCTCGATCACCAACTTGGTGAACCCGTAGGGATTGATCGGCGCTTGCTTCTCGGCCTCGGTGATTGGCACAACATCGGGGACACCATAAGTGGCACACGTGCTCGAAAACACGATCCGTTTCACGCCGGCGGTACGCATCGCTTCCAGCAGCGACAGCGTGCCCACCACATTGTTGTGGTAATACTCCGCCGGGTTCGTGACCGAGACCCCCACATAGCACGACGCGGCAAAGTGCATCACCGCGTCAATTTTCTTCTCCTTGAGGGTCGCCGTCAGTTTTTCGCGATCGTGCAAGTCCCCTTCAAGGAGACGTCCCTCGGGTACCGCCGCCCGATGGCCCTCCGAGAGATTGTCGTACACCCAAATGTCATGCCCCTGCTTTTGCAGCAACCGTGCCGCATGGGAACCGACATACCCCGCCCCGCCTGATAGCAATACTTTCATCGTGAATCAAAACTCCGTGAGAATTGTATAAGAACTATTTTTTACCACAGAGGACACGGAGATCACAGAGTTAAGAAAGAATCATAGGACGTTTTCACAATTTCTCCGTGAGCTCCGTGTCCTCTTTGGTTAATTATTCCGAAAATGGTTAAAGACAATCACTTTGCAACCGCTCGCGACCTGCCAAAGTTGTATAAACAATTCCATGACTGAACAGACCGATGAATCCGCCGAGAAAACTCGCAAGCCGCCATTACGCTGCCGCTTTCATGGCAAGATGGCGGATTGGCTCCGCGCGAGCGGCGGGAGCGTGGCGATCACCACCTACACCTCGGGCAAACTGGTGCTCGTGGGCTGCGAGGGTCAAAAACTCAAATTCCACGCGCACAAATTGGCTCGACCCATGGGAATGGCGGTCAACGGCCGGCGCCTCGCCCTTGCGGTCCGCGAACAGATTCTTACATTCTCTCTCTCCGACGATAACACCACCATTGCCCCAATTCGCTCTTATCAAACCGGCAAAGTGAACGCTCACGACCTGGCCTTCGGTCAGCGGGGGCTTTACTTCGTCAACACCCGCTTCAATGGCCTCGCGAGGGTGTCTGACGCCAAGCGTTTTGTCCACTGCTGGTTGCCACCGTTTATTTCGACGATGGTCGCTCAAGACCGCTGCCACTTGAACGGCCTGGGAATGGCAGACGGCAAGCCCACGATGGCGACAGCGTTCTGTGAAACCGATGAACGGAACGACTGGCGGAAAGAAGATCGCTTCACATCGGGCGTACTGCTCGATATTCCGAAGCGGCAAATCATTGCGCGTGGTTTGTGCATGCCTCACTCACCACGTCTTTACCGCGACCGTTGGTGGCTCTGCAACTCGGGCCACGGTTCGCTTTCGCAATTCGACCCGACCACCGGCGATTGCCCCGAATTCTGCGCCCTCCCCGGCTTCACGCGCGGCTTGTGCTTTGTCGGCAAATACGCGCTCGTGGGCCTCTCGAAGATTCGCCCGCAACACATCCTCGATGCCCCACCGGTGCGCGAGCGCCATGAAAACCTCATCGCCGGCGTGGCCCTGGTGAATCTCAACACCGGCAAGCAAGAGGGCCTGCTCGAATTCACCTCCGGCGGCAACGAAGTGTTTGAAGTCGCGTTCCTGCGCGACATCAAGAATCCCCAGTTAGCCGGCAGCGTCCCGCTGCCGAGAGAAGCGTAGAGTCGCGGTCCCTGCGATTCGTTGAATCGCGGCTATTTTGAGATACCTTACATCCCTCGCGGCGTATCGACGGCAATTTTCTCCAGCGCTTCCAGATTGCTCTCAATATAGCGCACCAATAAGTACATCGCCGCGAAGCCTATAATCCCCACGCCACTCACCACCTTCAAAGCCCACTGCTGCTCGATCGCGGAGCTGAACGACACCAACAAAATTCCCAACATCGGCACGAGCGCCGACAAAGCCAAGTGCACATGGTTGAGCTTGCGCAGCTTCATCAGATCGTGCCACCTCGGACCAGCCACCACGCCGTTACGCACAATAGCGGGAAAGTAAATCCGCACGGCGAGCGTGGTGAGCAGAAAATAGGGATACACCGCCGCCGCGATCCCGCAGAGCGCCAGCGACATGAAAAAGTGCGAATAGAAGCCCACCACGCCAGGAATTTCTTGACCGAAGTTCATCGCTACGGGGAAAATCAACCCTGAAACGCTCCACATCACCAAAGTCAACCGCGACATAAACCAGCCAAAAAAAAGAATGTGCCTACCCCCTTGTGCCGACTGCACCGGCTTCTCACGATCCAACATCTGTGCCACCCGACGAATGGCCCAAATGCCGAAGATGACTCCCAACGGAAACGCAATGCTGTTGACGCACAATTGCACCGTGTCGAAGCGCTCTTTCAATCCTTGAATGTTCATTTGCTGAATGCGGTTGTGATTGTAAGTCAGGTTGAAGAATCCCGCCAAAGCGTTGGGCAATAACGCCGCCACAACCACCGTCGGAATCGGGAACGACAGCATGAATTTCGAAAACACACTCCGCGGTTCTTGCAGCAGCTTCCAGCAACGCGGCTGCAAACAAAGTCGCAAAGCCCGCGCCACCTCGGCGGCGGTTTGGTAGCGCTCGCTTTTGCGTGATGCCAAACATTTCACGAGCACCTGCCGCAACGATTCTGGGCAATCGCTGGGAAGCGCCTGACACAATTCGTGGAAGTCCGCGTAGTGCCGACGATCGATCATCCTCTGTATCTGCGCGAGCGAACCCCCTTCGCTCGGCCCATCGTCGAACGGCCGTAAGCCGCACAGCAGTTCCCACAACAAGATTCCCAGCGAATACACGTCGCTCTGATCGCGGACCAACTGCGGCGAACCGCCCAGCACGGGATGACACGCCTGCAATTGCTCCGGCGACATGTAGGCGAGCGAACCGCCAAACGCCTCGGCGGGATCTTCGTCGGCGCGGCCGCCGTTGTAGCTCACATTAAAATCGGCCAGCTTCGGCATCCCCTCGGGCGAGAGCAATACATTTGCCGGCTTGATGTCGCGGTGCAACACCCCCCGCGAATGAGCGTAGGCCAAACCCTCGGCGAGTTGCGCTCCCAAACGGCACACGACGAGCGGCCACCTGGTTTCCGCGAGCCATTGCCGATGCGTCGAAGCATCAGGCCGCGCCGCGCCACTTGCCCCCAAATGTTCGTCCACCACGTCCAGCAGCAGTTGCCCAGTCCGCTGTTTCTGCGGCGTGCCACGCACCCGTTTCACCGCGTCGAACAAGGTGCCGCCGGGCACGACTTCCATGTAAAGCAATCTCACTGGCGGATCGCCGCTCACCCGCTGGTCGAACACACGCACGACATGCGAATGGTCGAGCTGCGCGAGCGTTTGCGGTTCGCTCCCCGAATGCTTCGAGATTTTTAGCGCGACGAGCCGCTCCATGGAAATCTGCCGGGCCAGAAAAACTTGCGCGAACGCCCCGTGCCCCAACTCGGTGAGCAATTGAAAATCGTCGATCGTTTGTCCCGACTCGAAGTTGAGCTCGATCTCCTCCACAAATTTCGACGGAGCACTGGGTTTATCGCCGCTGGGTTTCTCCGCGCTAGGTTTATCGGCACTAGGTTTGTTTCTACTGGCACCACCACCTGGGTCGGCACTTCGCTTTGTTGTCGACGCATAGTAGGTGCAAGTCGGCGAGCCCGCGACCGCCATGCCCCCCACCAGTTCACACAGAGCGGTCGCCTGCTGCGGAAAGCGGCGACGAATTTCTGCTTCCGTCACCCGGTCACCGGCTTGCATCCGCACTTGCAGTTCTTCGTGAATCAAATCGACCGGCAACTCGGTCACCGGTCCCAGCGTGGGGAAGTCGGCCACGTATTCTTCCACTCGTCGCGGCGAACGGTGATACTGCCAGCGGTACTCCAAATCGACTTTCACCAACTCGGGAAGGGCCACCTTGGCGAACTCCACATCACCCACTGGCAGGAAATCGACCAGCCGCGGTTCGGTCCGCGACCCCGCAAAATGCGATTCCCAGGCCCCCGAGAGCGCATCAATCGCGTCGGCAATCCGATCCCAGCGCTCTTCTTGAATCTGAGCAGCTTTGCTATCGGAAGCAGGGCTCATTCGGCTAAAATGACTGGTACTCATGGATTTGATAAGCGAGGTTCAAGACGCGGCAGAATGATATTCACCACAAAGCCACGAAGAACACGAAGGAATTGCTATTATGTTCACACATTATGGAACATTGAAAAATGATAGCCGATTCTTAAGTTGTCAATTTTCTTCTTCGTGTCCTTAGTGCCCTTCGTGGTAAAATATCTTCGATTGACAACACTATGCACGATCATGATACAAAAATTCTCGCTGGACTGCGAACGGGCGATGAAGCCGCCCTCGTGGAGTTTCTCCAAACCAACGAAGCCGCCTTGCTGGCCTTTATCCGCAGCCGCATCGGCACGCAGTTGCAACGCAAGCTCGAACCCGAGGACGTGCTGCAAGAAGCCAGCATGGAAGCCGTGCGGACGCTCCCCCAAACCGATCTCACGAGTTGGGATCCGCTGAATTGGCTCTTCCAAATCTGCGAGCGAAAAATCATCGACGCCCACCGTCGGTTCTTTGCCAGCCAAAAGCGCGATGCC
Source organism: Bythopirellula sp. (assembly GCA_034439695.1). GTDB lineage: Bacteria > Planctomycetota > Planctomycetia > Pirellulales > Lacipirellulaceae > Bythopirellula. The sequence continues at coordinate 10,610 of JAWXAV010000183.1, forward strand.
AGCCGCGAGGCCGCGATCCCCGACGGCAGTGCCGCGGCGGGCTTGGCCGACCTACTGGCCGCCAGCATGACCACCCCCAGCGACGCCTTCTCCCGCGACCAACGCCAACTCCGCATGCTCGCGGCCTTGGACACGCTCCCCGAAGAACAGCGCGAAGCCCTCCGCTTGCGTTACCTCGTGGGCCTCTCGTCGAAAGAAATCTCGAAAAAAATCGGCAAGACCGACGGCGCGACCCGAGTCATGATCTCCCGCGCGCTGGCAAGGCTCCACGAAATGCTAGCGGAATAAAAGCCTTTATTAACCACCAAGAGCACGAAGGTCACAAAGATTATTGAAACGAAATCTCTTAATTCTTCGTGTCCTTCGTGCCTTTGTGGTTATTTCTTGATTATGTTGAACCCTTCTCACAGCGCGCCGGCACTTAAGGTGGCATGTCCGCACTTCTCAGCGAGCGACCGACGATGAAGCTAACCGCCAGGGATTTGGCCGAGCTGGTCCGCGAACATCAAGCCGACGTTTGGCGGTATTTGCGTTACCTGGGTGCCGCGGCCAGCGATGCCGACGACCTCACGCAGGAAACCTTCCTGGCGGTCGCCCGCTCGGAATTCACCGAACAAAGCCCCCAGCAAACGGCGGCGTACTTGCGTACCGTGGCCCGCAACCAGTTGTTGATGGCCCGCCGACGGCAAGGCCGCGAGATCAGCACCGTGGAACTCGCCACCGCCGAACAAGTGTGGAGCCAAGCAATCGACTCCGGCGGCACGAGCGGTTTCCTGGCCGCCTTGGCCGATTGTTTGGAACAACTCGAAGGTCGCGTACGAGCTTGCATCGACGGCTTCTACCGCGACCACCTCAGCCGCGAGGAACTGGCCACAAAACTCGACATGAAACCCGACGGCATCAAAACTCTGCTTCGTCGCACGAGAGAAGTGCTAAGACATTGCATCGAAAAGAAAATCTGAGCCGTGACACAACGTGTCACACGGAAAAGACCATGAACACGCACACCGAACCCCACGACTACCCCGACGCCCTCCTCGATCGCGGCCTCGCCGAACTCTTGGGCAACGAAACCCCGCCCGATCTGTCGGAACGAATCCTCGCGGCAGCACAACTCACCGCCACGGAACCCGTCACTCTAGCGCAAGGAAACGCGACCATGAGTACCGCCACAATAAAGCAATCGCCCCGTCTGCGATCCTGGGCCATCCTAGCCGCTACAATCGCTTGCATTGCCACTGTCATTGGATTGTCCTTGCCAGCACGAAATGCCGCTCGTCGGCTTAGCGATCACGACAATCTCGCGCAAGTGCAAACCGAAAAACTCGACAGAGCTTTGGCCAAAGAACAAGCCTCGCCACAAGCCCCTCTCACAATAGACACCGACGGAGCACTCTGGCCAAAAGCCAGCCCCGCCGACATAGCCAAAGCCAAAGACGAAGTCATGATAGCCGTCACCCCTCACATCATCATCCAAGAAGAGGAAGAAGAACGCCTCGGTGTCGTCACCGAAGAAGCTTCGGAACCACTTGCCCCCTCTGCGACCGATCCAGCACAAGCTGATGAATACTTGAGTCGCACAGTTCGCGAACAGCCGAGGGCTCCCAGTGAATCACGGAGCGAAACACAGGTTCATTCCGAAGCCTTCGGCGATAGTTTTGTACCTAGCGAAAACATGGGTCTCAATGGACTCATCAACGACGCCTATGCACAAGAAAAGCCTTTATCAGGCCCTGTTGCTTATTCTAACGACGCCGAGATTGAAGCCGAACTTCGACGGCGAGCACGGTCTGCTCCTCCAGTCGTGTATCCTGACGCTGAAGAGTGGCAAGCATTAGCGGCCCGTAAGAAGAGTTACGGTGCCGTCGACTTGTCCGGACGATCGCGCAATGAATCGTCCGAACTCGAAGCCGGTGATAAGTTCTCGGACAGTTGGGGTTTCAAGCGCGGACGTGAAAAGGCTGAGGGAGAAGTACGCGTCCACCCAACCTTAGATTTAGTTCTTCCTCTAGAAACGCTCGCATTCCGCGACCAATACACCCCCATCCACGAAAACCCCTTCATCACCGCCACTGGCCCCGATGCGGTGAGCACCTTCTCTATCGATGTCGACACAGCCAGCTACGCCAATGTCCGGCAGTTTCTCCAGCAATCGCGGCGGCTTCCCCCGCCCGATGCCGTGCGGATCGAGGAGCTGATCAACTATTTTGCTTACGACTACACCGGCCCGACCGACGATACGCCCTTCGCCGCGAATATGGAAATCGCCGGCTGCCCGTGGAATCCCGAACATCGGCTCGCGCGGATTGCTATCAAGGGAATAAAGATCGACCGTGAAAAACGGCCCCAATCCAATCTCGTATTCCTCATCGACGTATCAGGCTCGATGAGCGACCCCAACAAGCTGCCCCTCTTGGTCGAAGGGATGAAAGTTTTTACTCGCGAGCTGGGTGAGAACGACCGCGTCGCCATTGTGGTTTACGCCTCCAGCGAAGGCTTGGCCCTCAACAGCACTCGCGGCAACGAACAAGAAACCATCCTCGCCGCGCTCGATCAGTTGCGCGCTGGTGGGTCCACGGCCGGCGGCGCGGGAATCAATCTCGCCTATCAGGTGGCCACCGACAATTTCATCGAAGGGGGCACCAACCGCGTGATCCTCTGTACTGACGGCGATTTCAACGTCGGCGTCACCAACACCGATGAGCTAACCCGACTCGCCGAGGAAAAAGCCAAGTCCGGCGTCTTCCTCACCGTCCTCGGCTTCGGCCGGGGCAACCTCAACGACGCGATGATGGAAAGCATCTCCGGCAAGGGGAACGGCAACTACCACTATGTCGACAATCTCACCGAAGCTCGCAAGGTGCTCGTCGAGGAAATGACCGGCACGCTCATCACGATTGCGAAAGACGTGAAGATCCAGGTCGAGTTCAATCCCGCCCAAGTCGCCGGTTACCGCCTCATCGGTTACGAAAATCGCATGCTCAAGACCGAGGATTTTAATAACGACAAAAAAGACGCCGGCGAAATCGGCGCGGGTCACACCGTCACCGCGCTCTACGAGATCGTGCCGACAGGCAAAGACGTTGCCCCGCAAAGCGTTGATCCCTTGAAATACCAACAGCCGCTTGCCGGCTTAGCGGAGACCGAGAAAAATAGCGCTAAGCCGCAAGCGGCTAGTGATGAATTACTCACCCTCAAACTCCGCTACAAACTCCCCGACGCCGACACGAGCACGAAGCTCGAATTCCCCATCACCGACAAAGGCGAATCGTTTGCCACGGCGACCAAAGATTTCCAATTCGCCGCCGCGGTCGCCAGCTTCGGCATGTTGCTCCGCCATTCCGAACATCAAGGCGACACATCCTATGATGCCGTGTTAGAAATCGCCCAATCCGCACTGGGCAACGACCCCCACGGCTACCGCGCGGAGTTTTTGGAATTGGTGCGACTGGCGAAGGCACTCACAGGCGAACAACCATCGTCGACGGCAGATCCCTCGACAACCGAAGGTCCGTGAACAAGCCGCTCGCGGCTTAGCGTCCCCGAGAGGTGCGACTGCGCCCTGTGGAGCGCGAGCGTGGACCAAAAAAACGCCGCCCTCAAGGACGGCGTTCGCTTGATCGTTGCAATCACTGGCCCTAGCGTGATCGACGATTCCCCAGAGTTAACAAGCAAATGCCCAAGAGCGCGATTGTGCTTGGTTCGGGTACGCCGATAACCACGAAAAAACTGTTAGCGGAAAACTGATCGCCAGGCGACAGGAGAAACTGATTGATGATGCCAATCGTGGTTGTTGCCGGACCGCTGGGGAGCGTGGGGCCAGGCAGGCCTGGGTTAAGGGCCGGCAGATTCAACGTGCCACCCGCAGTGCCGACAGTCACGGTCGACAGGTGGGGATAAATGCTCAATACGGTTGCGCCATCAATTTGCCCACGATAAAAAGGAACCCCTGCTGACGTGGCGACGGTCGCTATCCCATTAAAGTTAGCATCCGTGAGCGCGCCCCCTATGGAACCGCCGTGGAGAGTCAACGGGCCTTCGGGGACAATCGGCAATGTCACGCTTATGCTAAACAGGAGCGGGACGGCAGCATTGTTAGTGACGGCATAGTTGAGACTCGTAAATGGGTCGGCATTCCCTTGTATGTTAAGGTAATCGAGATCCCAAGCACTACCGGTTGACTCAGCTCCAACAAGTTTGAACGAATTGTCACTCGCTATCGGAGTTTCAAATCGCACGGAGCGACCTTGCGATGTGTCTTCGGGACTCACTCCAGTCACGGTCACGACCACCGGCCTGTCCCAAATGACCGGAGTTGATTTGCCCCATGCCGACTCAGTTAACGCAGTACAGCAGCCAGCTAGTAAGAGACAAGATAAGAGCCCGGTACCGCGGGCGAGGAGTAAACTTCTGAGTTGTGTCTTCATCATGAGCGAACTACCACCTTCCCAATCGAACTCGATCTTAATAGGCCAGTCACATCTGGCCCAATCCGCCTTTTCTATGACTCTGAGTTTACATTGGCATTGTTAAGGTTGCCAACTACTTGTCCCAAAAAGTTGCGAGGCCCTACCTATGGGGGGTCAACTCCTGCCCAGTATCCAGGTGTCGGGGTAGCCACTGCAAGTGAAGTCAGCGACGTAAACCATTGCCGCTAGACTATTTATGATGGTCAACCACACACATTGGCTATCCAGATGAAGTCAGACCTGGATGCCTTGGCCCAAATCAAATTTATTCGTGTTACAAACAGTCGAATTTTGCGCGGCGTGCGCAAATTTTATGGAACAGGAGTTAGTAGAGGAAGCAGAGTTAATCTCCGTAAATGGGGTTC
>JAWXAV010000184.1:0-41997 GCA_034439695.1 Bythopirellula sp.
CATCAAACCTCTGGTGGCGCGGCCGCGCGAATGACCACCAATCAGGGCCTTCCCATCTCTGATGATCAAAACACGCTCACTATCGGCCCGCGCGGGCCGCAGTTGCTCGAAGATTTCGTGATGCGTGAAAAAATCACGCATTTTGATCACGAGCGAATTCCCGAGCGCGTGGTTCACGCGCGCGGCTACGGCGCGCATGGCTATTTCCAGCCGTACAAGTCGCACGCCGATCTCACCAAAGCGGCGTTCCTACAAAAGCCCGTGGAAAAGACTCCGGTGTTTGTGCGGTTTTCAACTGTCGCCGGCAGCAAGGGTTCGTTTGATACCGCGCGTGACGTGCGCGGGTTTGCGGTGAAATTCTACACGAGCGAGGGCAACTACGACCTTGTGGGAAACAACATTCCCGTGTTCTTCATTCAAGACGCGATGAAGTTTCCCGACTTGATTCACGCCGTGAAGCCTGAGCCAGACCGGGAATTTCCCCAGGCTCAATCGGCTCACGACACGTTTTGGGATTTCGTGTCGCTCATGCCCGAGAGTATGCACATGCTGATGTGGGTGATGTCGGATCGGGGCATCCCCCGTTCATTCCGCATGATGGAAGGCTTCGGCGTGCATACCTTTCGCATGGTGAACGCCAAGGGAGACATGAAACTGGTAAAGTTTCACTGGCGGCCCAAGCTCGGAACTTTCTCTTTGATCTGGGATGAAGCAGTGAAAATTTCCGGCGCTGATCCCGATTTCCATCGTCGCGATTTGTGGACCTCCATCGAACGCGGCGAGTTTCCCGAGTACGAGCTCTCAGTGCAGGTGTTTACTGAGAAACAGGCCGAGAAGTTTGATTTTGACGTGCTTGATCCGACGAAGCTAGTTCCGGAAGAGCTTGTCCCGCTCACGCCGCTGGGGAAGATGGTGCTCGACCGCAACGTCGACAACTTTTTCGCGGAGACCGAGCAGGTCGCGTTTTGCCCGTCGCACATGGTGCCGGGGATCGACTTTTCGAACGATCCATTGCTGCAAGGGCGGTTGTTTTCATATCTCGATACGCAGTTGTCGCGGCTGGGCAGCCCGAATTTTCATCAGCTTCCCATCAATGCGCCCAAGTGCCCCATGGCCAACTTACAGCGTGATGCCCACATGCAAATGGAAGTCCCCAAGCAGGGCCGCGCGAACTACGAACCAAACAGCCTCGATCCCACAACGCCCCGCGAAAATCCCAAGACCGGCTTCGTCAGCTTTCCGGCACCGGAAGCCGGCGACAAAATGCGGACCCGGCCCGAAAGTTTCGCCGACCACTATTCCCAGGCAGCACTGTTCTTCAAGTCGATGACCGAGCCGGAACAGCGGCACATCGTCGGCGGGTTATCATTTGAACTCGGTAAGGTGAAAAACCTAGCCGTAAAAAAGCGTATGCTGGGTCACCTGCAACTCATCGATACCAAACTCGGCGACCAGGTGGCCAAGAATCTCGGGATGGAAGGGATGGCCGACACGCTCAAACCTGCCGTTGTGCCGCGCAATGCCAAGCCGTCGAAGGCACTGTCGCAGTATGCGAAGGCACCTCAGTCAATTGCGGGCAAGAAGATCGCGTTACTCACCACCGCCGGCGTTGCCGACAAGTTTTACGGTGCGTTGACCAAAGCCGCGAAAGCCGAAGGCGCGCAAGTGGCGGTGATCGCGCCAAAGTCGGGACCGATCATGACCAATCAAGGGAAGGAAGTGACCCCCGACGATTTTCTGGCCGGTGCCCCGTCGGCCCTGTTCGATTGCGTAATCGTCGCCCCGGCGGACGACCAAGTCGAGACGTTCCTCAAAGAAGCGGCAGCCATCGACTGGATCCGCGATGCCTTTGGCCATTTGAAGGTGATCGGCTACACTCCCGCCGCCGAGCCGCTGATTAAAAAAGCGGGCATCGGCACCGACGAAGGGGTGCTCAAACTCGCAGGAACCGACTTTGCCGAGTTCATCACGCAGGCGAAAAAGCATCGCATTTGGAAACGCGAACCGACGTTGCGGTCGTTTTAGGAAAGCCACACCCTGTTTCATCAGTGTTGGTGTCGAGTGTGACAAGAGGTTTTGGGCGTCACATCGAAAGCCTCTTGTGCTGCCACCCTTATTGCGTATTAACTCACCAACTCCCCACCCTCCGCTCTTAACCCTCTCAAATGCGGCTCATCGAGAATCTGAAACGGGCTCACCAAATCTTGCCAGCGTTCGCCGCGTTGGGTGATGCGTGCTTCGGCGATCGGGCCTAAGCGGTCGGCGGCGAGGGCGAGGTAGCTTACTCGCTCGGGGCGAATTCCCATGATCCTGGCGGCGGTGGCGTCGACGGCTGGGAGGTTGGTTCCCACCAGCACAAGTCCCATCCGTTTGAGGCTTCCCATGATGGGGCCGTCCCCTTCCATACAGTCGATGCCGTCAACGATGGCGAGTGAGCGGGGCAGGGTGGCGTTGATATCGACGACCGTCTCGGGGATTCCATTATGGTGCAGCACATTTTTGGGCCAACCATATTTGATTCCTGGTAAAGTTCCGTAAAAGTTTTTCATTGAGCAGGTGATCCCGACCCAATGGTGGGTTTTCATTTTGGGGATTGAAACCACGAAGTCGGCCTCGCAGACTGTGCGGGGAAAGTAGATTCCCTTGAGTGGGCTGAGTCGACCACGATTCACGCGCCAGGCGACTTCTTCGTAATTCAAATCGGCGAATTTGAGGCGAGCATCGTCGAGGGCTTCGCTCACGCCCGATTCCACGAGCGCCATTTCCGTGTCGCGAACATGGCCGGGGGCTTCGCCCACCGTGACCGTCGCGCCCCAGGTGCGAAACACCTCGGCAGCGGCGATGATGACTGCGGGGTGAGTGGTCATGTGGGGGATGAGGCGCGTGGGTTCCACGAGGTTCGGTTTCAATAGGACGCGCTTGTTGGTGAAGTGGGCGGGCGCTAAGCCGCAAGCGGCGAGGCCGTCGCGGATGGTTTGCACCAGGGGGCCGTCGTAGCGTTGGTGACGGGCGATGAAGACCTCGGCTTTTGGCAACAGAGCGTTGCCGATGAGTTTGGTTCCCGCGAAACCGGCGATTGCGAGGCCACTGGCCGCGAGAAACGTGCGGCGATTGGGATTTGTGTTTTCTTGTTGCGCGTTCATGCGTGAATCTCCGTGCGACTCGGCAGCCATGATGTGTTCGGAACACTGGCCAGCGCGAGTAGTGCCAACTTGTACGCGCTCTGTCCGCGATCGACTTCACGTTCCCACGCCCCGGCGAGCAACGCTTCAGCGTGCGGCGGACGGCGGTTATGGGCCGTGAGCCCGAGCAAGCCGTAGGAGAGTGAAGCGGTCGTTGTCGTGGGAATCAAATTCTCGGCGAGATAACGCAACGACGATTCCACGCGTGGGTCGGAGTTCGTTTCCCCAGCGAGGGCCAGCATGGCGAGCCCCGTCGATTGCACCTGCGGTAACGTGGGTTGGCCGAGCACAAGGGTGCTGCCAAAATTACTGCCCCCCGTGGGGAGCAGGCGATCCGTCACAAGTCGCACTCCCTCGCGCGTTCGCGCGTGATCACCTAGCCCGGCGGCTTTGAGCGCGATCACAAACATACAAGTTGGTTCCATCCAGGCGTGGGTCTCCGCGGCCCACGACCAACCGAGGATCGTGGGGTCGTGGCCAATCTGAGGATTTCTGGGCGCGGGCTTGCCGTGCGTGGCGAGGGTCCATTCCACCGCGCGGTCGATATTGCCTTGATAACCTTCGCAGGCAAGCCATGCCAAAATCGCGAGGCTGGTGGTCCAAGCGGGCGAGTCGCTTTCGCTGTTAGCCGTCACTGCGCCGTTGGATTGTTGAACGTCGGCGAGTTGCTGGGCGAGCCGCTCTGCCGCGGTGTGTTCGCCATGCGTAGCCAGTGCGAGACACGCTAGCGTCGTCGGCTCGGCAGCCCACGCACCGTCCGCGCGGTAGCCGCAGCAGTCGATTGAACGAAGGTGTTTGATACTTTTGTCCATAGATCGCTGATTTGACTCTCGCAAAGGCGCGATGGCGCAAAGAGAAATCAAGTTTTTTAATTTGCGTCTTCGCGCCTTGGCGAGAGATTGATTCCCATTCACCACACGCACAAGTTTAGGTTGTGAAAAAGCAGCAAAAGGGTCTGTTTTTCTCGACGAATCGGCGGATATCCTGCGGGAATTGCCGGGTGTTCAGGTTGTAGGCCAACCCTCGAGAAAAATTGTGGCCCCAACAAGGGAATGCTTTTGACTCCCGACGAATCTGACATAGGTTTCAATTGAAGTTCGACTGACAGGTTGTTAGCGAGCTTCAAAAGGTGAGCGCTGCAGGCGCCACCTGCGAATCTTCTCTTCTCCTGAACCATTCGGTTTTTTCACGGAAGTGATAGGCGAGAGAGGCCGAGCAGAATCGAGCCTGCTGCGTCATCATCCTCGATAAAGGCAAACCAATCGCAAGGTTGGGGCGCAAAGCCGAGGGACGACGGTTTGAAAGAATCGGCGTTAGCCTGGCTGCCGAAAGGATGCAGAATAGCGACGCAGCGGATGCAACAGCCCAAACGAGATGAGACGCGCAAACTTGTTAAATGTCCGGCTCTTACACTACGAGATGCAGGCTCTGAGGCTTGGAAGCTGGAAGAGTGGTGTGAGGGCTAATTAACGGGAGCACTGAATTGGAGCTCCTGACAACCTGAAAGGTGTCGCACATAAAAACTGCGACATCGGGAATTGGAGGAATGCTATGAAGAGTTTCGCTAAGAAGGTGCAACGTTTCCTCGTCTCGGAAGATGGGCCCACCGCCGTCGAGTATGCCGTCATGCTCGCGCTGATTGTGATCGTCTGCTTGACAGCGATCCGATCGGTCGGCACCAACGCCGCCGCCACCTTTACGGGTGTGGCTGGCCAGTTGTCTGGTAGCTGATCCGTGTGGGCCACCCTTTCAGGGAGCCAATACACACAAGAATGTTAACGACTCCTCTCGGGACTTCGGTCCCGAGAGGTTTTTTTGCGTTGTAATGATTCTGCTGGACTGGTCGCTTAAGCGACCAGTCCGACGTGCTCAGACCGATTTTTTACCTGACGGCCCCAATTCATGACCTAGATTTCGGCAGAGACACGCCATCGGTTTGGCGCGTTTCTCCGCGCACCAGGATTCCTTTGGCTTGCGAGAGCGTCACCATGTTTAGCCTGATTCCCGAACAAATGTTCGAAAGCGTGTTGCAGTTGGCTTGCTACGGCGTGGCCATGCTCACCGTGGTGGTGTCATTCTTTGTCGTGCCACGTGCGTAGAGCCTGACTGCCGCGAACGAAATCAAATTCACAATACTCACGTAAAAATGGGCCGTGCAAATGTCTAACTCTCAAGAGCTGTTGACCTGGTTCGCCGACACCTGGCATGTGTGGTTCGTGACCTTCACGTTGATCGTGGCCGCCGTGATTGATGGCTACCAACTCAAAGTGCCCAACTGGATCACTTATCCATTCGTTTTGAGCGGCTGGGTGTATAGCGCCGCGTTCTCGCCGTATGCTGGCTGGGAAGGCTTGGGCTTCAGCTTGTGCGGCACGGCCGTCGGTTTGGCCTTATTGCTCCCGCCGTATGCGATTGGCGGCATGGGTGCCGGCGACGTGAAACTGCTAGCGGGGGTTGGAGCCTGGATGTGGCCCTCGGCGACGTTCTATGCGTTTGCCGTCTCGGCGATTGTTGGTGCCATCATTGCCGTCGGCATGGTGTTGTGGACCAAGAGCTGGGCGAAACACCGCGATCAGTTCTGGGGCATTTTTAATGAGATTATTACCGTGAAGGATCCCGAGAAGCTGGCCGAGATCGCCGCCGAGCGCAAGCCGCGGATGTTCCTGCTGCCCTACGGAATTCCCATCGCGATCGGCTCGATCGGCTACTTCGCCTGGCACGGCATGCAACTTTAAGGAAAGCTGAGGGCTGAGAGACAAGAGTCTAGAGCCATCCTTCTGGCTCTGGACTCTTGTCTCTCGACTCAGAGCTAAATGCGAGTGCCAGCACAACCGAAAGAACCCGCGAATTTTATCAAATAGTTGATCCGTCTAGGTTGGGTCTGCCGAAAATTCTGACAAGGTGTATGGTCCGCGACTCAGCGAGTCGCTGGATTTGCGCCGCGGAAGAAAAGCTGCCGAGAGGTAAGATTGGAGCCTCCTCGGGAGTAGGAATGTAGATCGTCGCGAGGATTCTTCAACGAATCTTCGAGTTGCTCACGACACCGTGTCGGGGCAGTCGACGGACCCAGAAAATCCGACCTCATGCCAGGGGGGTATGATGCGTCCCAAGTCGCTCATTTTGTTATTGCTTGCGCTCGGCTGCGGCCTGGTGGCCTCGATTGGCATCAGCCAGGTTCTCGACAGCCAGAACAAGAATCAAGCCGCCATCGAAACGGTGCCCATCTATGTGGCGCTGCATAACATCAACCTGGGCGACCCCGTCGACGACGGCATGGTCAGCCTCCAGGAATGGCCCAAGGACAAGGTGCCCGTCGGTGCCGTGACCAAGTGGGATGAAATCGAAGGCCGACGGCCCAAGACCATCATCTTTCAGGGCGAACCGCTCAACGACGGCAAGTTCCTGGCCAAGGGCGAAACTCACGATCCGATTGCCGGTATTCCGCCAGGCATGCGGCTCAAGACCGTGTCGGTCGATGCTCGCAAGAGCGCGGCTGGTTTGCTCAGCCCCGGTGACCGCGTCGACGTGCAACTCTTCGTGCTACGTAGCGAACAAAACGGGGTCGCGAATCCCTTTACCAAAATTATTCTGCAAAACATCCGCGTCTTTGCGGTGGATCAAGCCGTCCAGCGGACTTCCGAAGGAACCGAAGAGCGGATCGTCGCTAAGACGGTTTCGCTCGTGGTCACCCCACAGCAAGCCAGCCGCATGACCACGGCCGAGAACATGGGCGAAATCAGCCTCATTCCTCGACATCCCGACGACAACAAGATTGTCGATGATGCCGAGCAATCGCTCGAAGATATTTTTGCTCGCAGCGATGCCGGCAGCCGGGAAAAAGAACGCGAAGCATTTGACAAAGACGAAGAAGGGGCCGACAGCACGATCAGCAAAGACTTGGCCCAAGTTCCCGTGGTTGAGGTTGTACCTCCCTTCCGGATGAAAATCATTTATCCGAACGAAGTGAGCAAGATCGACTTCGACGCGACCACCGGTGAGCCTCTGGAAACCGAGGAAGAAGAAGACGAAGACAGCGATTACGATGCGCCCGACGACGCAGCTGACAGCGCTGGTCAAGGCAAGGGCGAGGGAGATTTTGTGCCCGATAGTCCGGGTGCGGATTTTCCCATCGATTTGGAAGACAAATAGGAACTGAACTGAAAACTGCGCAAGGATGCGTTGGTTTTCCCAAGCTGGCTTGCTGCCCGTGCAAAGCGGTCACGAGTCGGCCCACTCCAGGCGAAGGAAGTACAAGGATGTACGTTAAATCCAACCCGCGCACGACTCTCGCTGCCCAGCGGTTGTCGTTGACGACTTTCGTGAGCATGACGCTCTTGTGCTGTTTCGGTAGCCCCGTGCTGGCTCAACCGCAGGTGGTGCGCAACATCACCCAGTCCAGCGAGCGCATGGAGATGACCGTCAACACCAGTCGGATTCTTACGCTCGACAAGCGCATTCCTCGCATGGTGGTCAACAATCCCGAATTGGTGACCGTCACGCCCATCAGCGCCAACCAAGTGCAACTGGCCGCCCGTAAGCCGGGCGTGACGCAGGTGAATCTCTGGGACGAAGACGACCAAGTGTACACGGTCGACGTGGTCATCTACGGCGATGTCCGCGAGTTGGAAATGGCGCTCGCGCGGTTGTTTCCCGAATCGTCCGTGAAAGTGGTGCGGCTGACCAACAGCTTGGTGCTCGAAGGTTATGTCGAGCGTCCCGAAGTCGTGAGCCCGATTCTGCGTCTCGCCGAGGATTACGCTCCCAAGGTGGTTAACAATATCACCGTCGGTGGCGTGCAGCAGATTTTGCTCAAAGTCAAGGTGATGGAAGTTTCGCGCACGAAGTTGCGCAACTTAGGTGTGAATTTTGCCGCCGGTAGTGCCAACGGCGGCATTGTGACCGACCTTTCAGGTCTGCTCACGCAATTCTCGATTGCCCAAAATGGTACCACCGCGACTTCATTAGTTGGTCAACCGAATATCGCCTTCGGCGTTTTCAACGACGACAACGTATTTTTGGGATTCATCAAAGCCTTACAAGAAAACAAAGTCGCCAAGATTCTTGCTGACCCGTCGATCACGACCGTGAGTGGTCGCCCCGCACGCTTCAACGTCGGTGGCGAATTCCCCATCATCATTCCCTCAGGTCTGGGGCAAAGCACGATTGAATTCAAGCCATTTGGTACTCAAGTCGATTTCGTGCCCATTGTGCTGGGCAACGGCAACATCCGCTTGGAAGTTCGCCCTCGTATCAGCGAGCGCGACGATGCTGGCGGCGTGCAACAAAACGGTTTCAATGTGCCCGCCTTGCGAGTGCGTGAAGTCGACACCGGTGTAGAACTCAAAGCCGGTCAAACCTTGGCGCTGGCTGGTTTGGTCCAGACACGCATTGAGGCCCAAGAGCGTGGCATTCCTTACATCAGTGATGTGCCCTATCTGGGTGCCCTGTTCCGCGATACCAGAGAAGTGGTCAACGAAGTGGAACTCTTGATCATGGTCACGCCTGAATTCGCTGACGGCATGGAACCCCATGAAGTTCCGCAATGTGGACCGGGCATGGAAACCGTCTCGCCGAACAACTGCCAACTCTACTTCGGTGGTCACTTGGAAGTGCCGGCATGCGGCCCCTGTGCCCCCAATGGTTGCGTGATGAATTGTGCCACGGCTTACAACAACCCGCAGCCAGGTGGCTACATGGTCACGAGCGACGGGATGCAAAACTATGGCCCCGCACCCGCGCCAGCTCCAGTAGAAGCTTATGGCAACGAGTACGAGTCACAGCAATACCAGGGCTCCCAGGACTACCAGCCAGCTTACAGCGATGTTGGTACCGACCAAGCCGTCGAGGTGCCGCCTCTGCCCATGCAGTCGCCAACAGCGCAACCACCCGCGTCATCGGCAACTCCGCCACAAGGCCAGCCTGTCCAAGAGACGATGCCTGACCCCGCGGCCATCAAATTTCCGTCGCCCTGGCAGGAGTCCCGGCCGGTCGCCCAGTACAATCGGCAGGCCCCGCAAACTCCGAACCTTTCGGAGCCACTCCGCAGCGCCACGTCCACGCCGGGACTGATCGGACCGATTGGCTACGACATGGAAAAATAAGCTACGTTAGCAGTGATAAGAGGAGTTCGAGTCAGTCTTGCCTCCTATGTTGACCTCTTCGGTATGCCTCACAGCGATGGCTGGGGCTGGCCGGGAAAACTGAATCTGTATCATGGCTAATGTGCTTCGTATTGCGGTCGTCGATCCCTGCGACGCCACGCGCGACAGTCTCAAGGCAGTTTTGCTGGGGCTCGACAGTGTGTGGCTCGAAGCAGACTGTTCGCGCTACGAATTCTTCGCCGACGTGGTCGATCAAACGAAGCCGGAAATCGGCATCGTGGCCATGGATAGCGATCCTGAAAAGGCCACCCGGTTGATCACCGAAGTCCTGGCGAAGGCCCCCCATTGCACGCTCTTCGTGACGAGCAGTTCGACCGACGGGCGCTTGATTCTCGAATCGATGCGGGCCGGGGCAAAAGAGTTTCTCACCGAGCCTTTGAAGGAAGAAGACCTGGTCTCCGCCTTAAATCGCGTTAAGCGACAAGGGACCAACGAACAGAAAAACTCACCCCAAGGCTGCCGAGTGATCGCCGTGGCGGGAGCCACTGGCGGTGTGGGTTCGTCGAGCGTGGCCGTGAACTTGGCCTGCGCCTTGGCCTCGGATCGCGAAAACTCGGTCGTGCTCGTGGACCTCGACGTAGCGCTGGGGGACTGCGATGTGTTCCTCGACACGATACCTGAATACAGTCTCGCCGACGTGGCACAAAATGTGGCTCGCTTGGACCTGACACTGCTTAAGAAATCGCTCACCAAACATTCGTCCGGCGTGTCCCTACTGCCCCGGCCCGTGCAGCTCGAGGACGTGAAACTCATCACGGCCGACAGCCTGCAGCGCGTGCTGGGTTTGCTGAAAACCTCGTTCTCGCACATCGCGATCGACCTCTCCAAGAGCTTCGGCGAACTCGACATGCAGGCGATCTACATGTCCGATGACATTCTGATGATCACGCAGTTAGATCTCCCCTGCTTGCGTAACGTGGTCCGGCTGATGATGACCTTCGATGGCGATGATTCCTTACGGAACAAGGTGCGGATCATCGTCAACCGCGTCGGCCAAGACACGGGCCAGATCAGCCTCAAGAAGGCCCAAGAAACCATCGGCCGCGAAATCTATTGGCAGATTCCCAACGATTATCGCGTGATGGTCGAAGTGCGCAACAACGGCGTACCCCTCGTCCAACACGCCCCCAAGGCAGGCATCACCGCCTCGATCATGCAACTCGGCGACGCCGTCTGTGGCAAGCAGCGCGAAGAAGGCGAGTCCGCCGAAAAAAACTCCAAGAGCCGCCGCTGGCTAAATATGTGGCCGGCGAAGAGTTAATAGCAGTAATATCTTCTCCGCACTCCCTGGCATGCCGTCTGCACGGTATGATAGTGGGATAAAGGAGACTACTATGACCGCCGCATATCAACCCCTGCCCTTGGTTCCCCGAGAATATGCCGGGCGCTGGATTGCTTGGAACCACGAACAAACCAAAATCGTGGCGAGCGGTCGCACTCTTGATGAGGCCCGTCAGGCGGCTGAGTCCGCAGGTGAAGTCGACCCCATCATGGCAAAGGCACCCCGCGCGGACGTTCGATTTCTCGGTGGGGTACGATGAGGTTTCGCTACGCGAGCTACGAAATAGAGCCCTCGCCCACGGTTCCAGAGGGTATTGTCTACCGCCCCGAAGCAATCATTCTCGTTGGTGGTCCAAGCGGCACCGAGTCGATACAAGCCCTGCTCGATACAGGCTCTGACGAAACGGTTTTTCCCGCTAGCCTCGCTAAGTTGCTGGGAGTCGAACTTAACTACGGTGCGATGAGCAAGGCATCCGCTGTTGGTGGCCACGAAGTAAGACTTGTACCAGGACAGGTCACGCTCGAACTCTCTCAGGGTGACGAATCGTACCGTTGGCGTTCCACGGTTGCCTTTTTGGAAACTGATGAACCCGAGGACGAAGTCGCGTTGTTGGGGTACGCCGGTTTTTTGGAGTTCTTCCAGGCGACCTTTGACAGCGAGACGTACGAGGTCACACTCCTAGCCAATAATCGATTTCCTCGCGAATAGGCATAGCAGCGCGGTTAAACTCGTAGCTAAGGAACATTAAAACACTACTTCTTCCAGCCGCAGGCGGCAGCCCGCGGTCAATTCTGTGCCCGAACGTTTGCTGCAATCATTTCTCTTTGAACCTCTCCTTCAAACGCTGCACATCTTCATCGCTCCACCCCGTCGGCTCCGTCACGGCGATCCACGCATCGATGTAACTCGACGCGGCGTAGTTGTGGCCGTAGCCGTGGGGGATGCTCGTGGCCATCGGCAAGTCAAAGGCCGTTTGCAGGAAGGTCACGATGGGGTACCACCGCAAGTAGGGCGAGACATCGGGCCCGCGTTCGCCCACCAGCCAAGCGGGGCTGCGATAAAGCAAACTTTTTGAAAAAAAGATCATCGGGGCGCTGGCATGTTGGATGTACACAAATCGCATCGGACTCCAGCGTTTGCCCCATTGCTCCAAGGCGTTTTCGCGTGCCGTGAAGCGGACCATCGACCCGTCGCGGTATTGGGGGAGCCAACTAGGTGAGTCGGTATTGCGATTCTTGGTGATGCGGTTCCAAATCGTACTGGGGAACGGTGGGCCGCTCCAGACGGCACCCTGAATCGGGTCTTCAAACACTGTGAACAAATCGGCGCTCGCTTCCGAGCCGAGCGAACCCAGGCTCAAGCCGTGCAAATAAAGTTTCGGTCTGCTGTCCTTGGGAAGCGTTTTCCAGTAGCCGTAAATTTCGTCAAAAAGCGCGTGGGCCGAATCGCGCGAACGGCGTGGATCGACCAGAATCGTGATCCAACTGGGGAGATAAGAATACTGGATGCTCACGATGGCCGTGTCACCGCCGTGCAGGTATTCGACCGTGTCGACGGCACCAGGATCGAGCCAGCCCGTGCCGGTGGGCGTGGCAACAATTAATACCGAACGCTCGAAGCCCCCCACTCGAATCAGCTCCTCGAGTGCGAGCTTGGCCCTCTCCTGCGGCGTTTCTTTCGTGCGCACACCGACATACACCCGCAGCGGCTGAGCAGATTCCTTGCCAGCGAATACACCGATTTGTTCCTGCGTGGGCCCCGTCGTAATAAAATTTTTGCCTTGCAGCCCAATCGAATCCCACTCGATCAACGACGCAGCGCTCCCCGATGCGAGCGCACTGGCGGGCTGTTCGACATCTTCATCCACATACTTGTCGATCTGCAGGAACACCCGATCCGCGGCATCCAACGCCAGCTTGGCGACCACGTGATTGGCGACCAGGAACACAATGAAGATAACCGCTAGTGTACTTAGCACATACGAAATCCGCCGTGGCACCACGCGATTGATTTGATGATCGACATACAACCAACACTTGATCAGGCCACGCACCGCGAAGATGAGCAGCACAGCCGTGACGCAGGCAATGAGCGCCACCCGCCAGGGATACGCCGTCGCCACGGGTTCCATTTCCATAAGCTGTCGAATCGAGTTCTGCCAAATGGTGGCCCGCCACAAAAACGTCGTGGCCACCACGGCCACCCCCAAGGTGGTAAGTTGCTTGCTCAAGCGGTTCAGCTTCTCGCTGGGTTTAGGGAGTTCCAGATAGTCCCAGAGCCACACCAAAAACACACCCACGCCATAACCGACTGCCAGTGCGATGCCCGAGAGGACCCCCTGCACGGCAAAATGCCGGGGCAAGAGCGAGGGAGTGAGCGACGCGGCAAAAAACAGCGTTGCCACGACGAGTCCCCAGAAAGAGAACGACGCATAACACCGCTGCACAAAAGATCGAATATTCAAGCTGAAACTCCCCGAAGCATTTTGATATCACGGTTCTCAACAGCGCCGGCAGCAACTGCGAGTCGTCGGGCCTATTTTCGTCTGCCAACCGAACTTTGCCTAGCCAGCCATTCCGTCCCCGGTCGGCGGTGTCGCTTGGTAGAATAGGGAGAGACTCAGCACCGCCGATAATTCCTCATCGTGAAGGCCACTCGACATGGCAACCGTTCGTTATCCCGCGCTGTACCAGATCAACACGCGTGTATGGTTGACGGAGCTCTCCCAAACGCTGGGTCGCTCGGCCACGTTGGATGAAATTCCCAACTCTGAGCTCGATCTGTTGGCCAAGCAAGGCTTCGATTGGATCTGGCTCTTGAGTGTTTGGCAGACCGGCTTGGCTGGCCAAAAAGTCTCGCGAGAAAATCCTGAATGGCGGCGGGAATTCGAGGAGACACTACCTGATCTCCAAGAGCAAGACATCGCCGGCTCGGGTTTCGCGATCACCGACTATCACGTCCATCAAGCGTTGGGTGGCGATGCGGCCCTCGCGCGGCTGCGCGAACGGCTCCGCCAACGCGGGATGAAACTGATGCTCGATTTCGTTCCCAACCACACGGCCCTCGATCACTCTTGGGTCGAGGAGCACCCCGAGTATTACATCGTGGGGACGGAACAAGACTTGGCTCACTCGCCAGAGAATTACGTGAGGGTCGCACGGAAAACCGATCAACGCATCTTCGCCCACGGCCGCGATCCTTACTTCCCCGGTTGGCCCGACACACTTCAGCTCAAATACGCGAATTCAGACATGCAGGCCGCCCTCTTGGGAGAACTCACGCGTATTGCTGGGCAGTGCGATGGTTTGCGCTGCGACATGGCGATGCTCGTCCTGCCCGAGATTTTTCAGCAGACCTGGGGACTGCCCATCGAGCCGTTCTGGCCCCAGGCGATTCAGTGTGTACGAAAACAAGTTCCAGAATTCTGCTTCCTGGCCGAGGTCTACTGGGACAGGGAATGGACGCTCCAGCAACAAGGCTTCGATTACACCTACGACAAGCGGCTCTACGACCGCTTGCGTGACAAGATCGCTCGGCCTGTTCGCGAGCATCTCTACGCGGGCCTTAATTATCAAGACAAGCTGGCCCGCTTCCTCGAAAACCACGACGAGCCACGAGCCGCCGCCGTGTTTTCTCCGACGGTTCACCAAGCGGCGGCGGTACTCACGTTTCTCTCCCCGGGCCTGCGTTTCTTTCAACAGGGTCAACTCACGGGCAAGCACAAGCGCATCTCGCCCCATCTCAATCGCGGGCCGCTTGAGCCGGTGGATAACGCCCTGGAGCATTTTTACGATCAACTACTCTCCGTGCTGCGACGGCCAGTGTTCCGCGAAGGTAGCTGGCAGTTGCTCGAATGTGTCCCTGCTTGGGAGAGCAATTGGACTTCCGATTGCCTGATCGCCTGCGGCTGGCAAGGTTCGAGCGGTGAACGCTACGTTGTGGCGGTCAACTATGCCGACAACCAGAGCCAGGGCTACGTGCGATTGCCATTTGTCGAGCTAAGGGACAAGACTTGGTTCCTGTGTGATCTGCTCGGCTCGTCCATGCTGGAGCGAGCCGGCAACGATCTACTCTCCCGCGGCCTCTATCTCGACGTGCCCCCCTGGCAAGCCTCGGTGTTCGCTCTGAGTACTTCTTCCTAAAGATCATTCACCGCAAGCTGCCGCTCGCGGCTAATAGCTCCCTCATAATCGGAATAACCCTCTCCTCCCTAACGTAGCTGAGGGTCTGCCTGCGGAACCTACCCCGCAGACCCCGAGTTTGCGGGGCGTAAGCTATCTTTTCTTGACGCAATCGGGTGCCACTGCTGGCTAGTCCAGCAGTCCCCTCCCGTTGTGCAGGTTCACGCGATTCGGCATTTGAGGGATATCGACTCATGACCAAAATCAACACAGCCATGCCGCCCGTCGGTGGCCAGGACAAGCAGCACGAGTTCGAGAAACTCAAGCAAAGCATTCACTCCAAGTTGGTCGACAAACTCGATTTGTCCCATGTGGGTGAGTTGCAGGGCGACGTGCTCCGCCGCGAAATTCGGCTCGTTGTCGAGCACCTCTGCGATACCGAGGACACCTTCCTCAATCGCACCGAACGCGACCGGCTGGTCGAAGAAGTGCTCGACGAAACCTTCGGCCTGGGCCCGCTCGAATTGCTGCTCAAAGACCCCAAGATCAGCGAAATCATGATCAATGGGCCGAAGTGCGTCTTTGTTGAACAGAGTGGCAAGCTGACCAAGTCGACCGTCACGTTTCGCGACGACAAGCACTTGATGCAGATTATCGACCGCATCGTGTCGAAAGTCGGTCGCCGCGTGGACGAAGTTTGCCCGATGGTCGACGCTCGCTTGCCGGACGGCTCCCGCGTGAACGCGATCATTCCGCCATTGGCCCTCGACGGCCCCAGCGTGACGATTCGCCGTTTCGGCTCGAATCCGCTCAAGCTCGAAGACTTGCTGAATTACAAAAGCATGACCCCCGAGATGGTGATGCTGCTGGAAGGGGCCATGAAGGCTCACTTAAACATTATTATTTCCGGCGGTACTGGCTCGGGTAAAACGACACTGCTTAACACCCTTTCCAGCTTCATCTCGAACGACGACCGCATCGTGACGATTGAAGACGCGGCGGAATTGCAGCTTCAACAGAGCCATATTGTCCGCCTCGAAACACGTCCCGCCAACATCGAAGGCAAGGGCCGCATCTCGGCGACCGACTTGGTGCGCAACTGTTTGCGTATGCGACCCGACCGTATCATCATCGGCGAATGCCGCGGGCCGGAAACGCTCGACATGTTGCAAGCGATGAACACCGGTCACGATGGTTCGCTGACCACTTGCCATGCCAATACGCCCCGCGACGCAATCGCCCGTTTGGAAACGATGATCATGATGGGCGGCTTTGACATGCCGACACGAGCCATGCGTTCGCAAATCGCTAATGCCGTGGATTTGATCGTGCAGGTCAACCGGCTTTCCGGTGGTCCCCGCAAAATAACCGCGATCACTGAGATCGTCGGCATGGAACAAGACACCATCGTCATGCAAGACATTTTTAATTACGTGCAAGAAGGCGTGGATAGCAACGGTCGGGCCGTCGGCTACTTCCAAGCTTCCGGGATTCGTCCGACGTTCATTCCTCGACTGGAATCCCACGGCGTGCGACTGCCGGCGAGTGCCTTCCGCGAACGAATCATGCTGCGAGACTAATACCCAAACAGATTAAAACAGTACGCGCTTGCCGGGGTGCTAGAGGGGGGCCCCGGCGAGCATTTTTCCGTGAAACAACACATCCGATCAACCAAATCCTGGCGAGTCGATCATGCTTCCAAGTGTATTCATCATAGGCGCCGTGTTTATCGGCGTTTTTGCCTTGATCGTGGGGATCGCGGTGTTTTTTCGCGATCAGTCGGTCTCGCAAATGGAAGACAGGCTCGCGTCGCTGACCAAAGGCGCTTCCAACGATCCCGCGAATCTCTCAGAAATCGCCCAGATGCTTTCCAAGGAACGTCTGGGGAGAAGCGCCTTCGAAATGGCGCTGTCCAATTGGTTGAATCTCACGCTGCTGTTTGATCAGGCTGAAGTCACGATGTCGGTCGCGAGCTTCGTGGCGATCTGCTTGGGGCTGGGCGTTGGTTCGTCGGTGTTGGTGGGCGTAGCGGGTTTGAATGTCATGCTGGCTCCGCTGGTGGGTATTTCCTTCGGCTCGCTGCCATTTTTCTGGTTGTTATTCCGGCGCAAGCGGCGGCTCGGCAAATTCGCGGCGCAACTGCCCGAAGCCTTGGAACTTGTCGCTCGCGCGTTGCGTGCCGGTCACAGCTTGGCAGCCGGCTTCCATTTGGTGTCGCAAGAGGGTTCCGACCCCATTGCCGCGGAGTTCGGTCGCGTGTTTGAAGAACAAAACTTGGGTATTCCCTTTGAAGAAGCTTTGAACAACTTGACCAATCGCGTGCCGAACCTCGACCTCAAGTTTTTCGTCACCGCCGTGATTCTGCAACGGCAGACCGGTGGTGACTTGGCGGAAATTCTCGACAAGATCGGCCGCCTGATTCGCGAGCGTTTCGCCATCTGGGGCCAAGTGCAAGCCCTCACGGGCGAAGGCCGTCTGTCGGGCATCGTCTTGTTGGCCTTGCCGCCGTTGTTGTTCGTTACCGTCTATCGCATGAATCCCGATTATCTTTCACTTCTGTTTACCGACGAGCTGGGCAAGAAAATGCTCATCGGCGGCATCGTGATGCAATTGCTCGGGGCGTTGTGCATTCGCAAAATCGTTAACATTCGAGTCTGATATGAGCGTATTCGCTTCCAGCATTTGGGATTCCCCCTTGGTCATTCAACTGGCCATCTTTGGCGCGACTGCCGCGGCCATATGGTGGTTGCTTGACTTTTTCGCGGGTCACAAACCGCGTGCCGAGGAACGTCTCGCGGAGCTTCGTGATCCGAACTCCCGCAAGTCCGACCTCTTACGCGACGGCAAGGGACGCTCTGGCGCGATGACCAAGATGTTCGAGATGGCGTCGCCGGCCTTGTCAAAGCCATTGCAGCCCAAGTCGACCGAAGAAGTCAGCAAGACCCGCTCGAAACTCAATCAAGCCGGTTTCCGCGGCTCGAAGGCCTCCGAGGTTTTCTGGGCCTGTAAGATGATCGGCCTGGTTGGCGGTTTTCTGATCGGCGGGGGCGCGGTGGTGCTTACTCGTGGATTCAACATCGACTCGCTCACCTATGCCGGTGGCATCGGCTTGGTCATGTTCTTTGCGCCTGCGATCGTGGTTTGGTTCATCACCCGAGGTCGCCAAGACAATATCTTCTACGGTCTGCCTGACGCGCTCGACATGATGGTCGTTTGCGTGGAGGCTGGTTTAGGTTTGGATCAGGCCATGCGCAAGGTGGCCGAGGAAATGAAAAAGTCCTACCGCATCATCGCCGAGGAGTTTGGCCTCTGTAATTTGCAACTCCAGATGGGTCGCGCCCGCAATGAAGTGCTTCACGATCTGGGTGCCCGAACTGGCGTGGACGATCTCAAGGCCCTGGCCGCGATTTTGATTCAAGCCGATAAGTTTGGTTCGAGCGTGGCGCAAGCACTCCGCGTGCAGAGCGATTCGATGCGGACCCGCCGCCGGCAAATGGCCGAAGAAAAGGCCGCCAAGACCGCCGTGAAGCTGATTTTCCCGCTGGTGCTCTTCATTTTCCCGGCGATTTTCGTGGTGCTGGTCGGTCCGGCTGCTATCACGATGATCAACGAACTGTTCCCCTCGATGAATCCGCAGTAGACCCCGCATTGTCATTCCCGCGCAGGCGGGAAACCAGTGGCAGCATCCTCATCATGACCCACATTTTGGGGTCTCGCCGCCACTTGTCCCGGAGGGACACACGACAATAGCCCAGCGATTTATCGCTGGGTCCGAAGACAACGTGCCAAGTGAGTGCCGTAGGGACGATTGAAAGCGGGGTTCGGAATTCAGTCGTCCCTACGGGACTTGTGATCACTACGACAATTTCCCAGCAGTGAACTGCTGGGCTATTATCAGGGCGTCCCTCTGGGACGAGAAAATGTGGGAAATGATGAGGGCAGCAGCTTGGATTCCCACCGTGGGAATGACGGCAATACAATAGGCAAGCTGCGCAAGAAAAACCGGTTTCTCCAGAAGTACCGTAGCTCGTCGGTTTTTCCAGTCGATAGTGACGAAGGATGCCGTGCCCCCCAGAGGCGCGGCTCGCCGTGAATGGCTTGCAAAGGATGGCTCGCACAGAATGGCTCGACCCCGCCATTCTGATTTCGTCGCGAGTCCTGGTTGACTCACTCGATTGGTGGACCCCCACGATGAAAAACTCCGCTTTGGCCCTGTTGGTGTTTTCACTCTTGCTGAGCAGTAGCAGCGTCAGCGCTCAGGATTGCCCCTGCAATTCGGGGCAATGCCACGCCGGACAGTGCGGCCCCAACGGGTCTGGCACCTGGCATGGCAATCCCGGCTTTTGCTGGCGCTGTGAGGCGGGCTACCACGCCAACAACCTCTGGCCCGCGCAATACATTCCCACCGCCCGCTGTGCCGTGAACAGTGCGTACACGGCCATGATCAATAACGGTTGGCGTCGCCAGAACTTGCTCGGCGATTATCATTTTCAAGAAGGCACCAACGAGTTGACCTCCGCGGGCCAATTGAAGGCCAAGTGGATTTTGACCCAAGCCCCGCAAGATCGTCGCACCATTTACGTGCAACGTGGTAACACCCAATCGGATACCGCCTCGCGGATTGCCGCCGTTCATGGTTGGGCCGGCAATCAAAGTCCGCAGGTTGAACCGGTGCTCGTGAACGATACACACATTGTTTCGGAGGGCCACACGGCCGGCTCCGTGGATCATATTTTTGTCGGCTTCCAAGAGAATCAACCCGCTCCCGTGCTCGTTCCTGACTCGGGTGGCGGCACGACGACGGCAGCTCAATAAGAAGTTGCCCCCAAGCGTGGCACACCAATCAAGAGGGAAATTCCTGCCTAGCGATCTCTGGGCCGGGAACTTGTTGGAGACGAATCTTTTCGAGGCGGATCGAACTTTCACCAAGGAGGGTGGAGTCGTGCGATCATTATGGTACATGAATTTGGCACCGATGACGGTGGCACTGTTGGCCGCCGTGACGGGTTGCGCCATTCCCGGCTTTTCGGAGAGCAAGAACACCACCGCGCCCTCCGTGGCCAACCAAACAAGCTGGACCGACAAGGTCACTGCGCCTTTCAAATCGTTGGCTCCCAAGAAGAAGCCAGAATTGGCCGACATCTCCAAAACGGATCCGATCTCGCTCGGTTTCGCCAGCGGTCCGACCACGCCGGCGCTCTATGTGTCGATGGCGCAAATAAGCGATCAGGGGGGCAACACCGCCCATGCTCGGGCGATGTACGAAAAAGCGCTCAGCTTGGATGCCAAGAATCTCGACGCCATGCTCGGCCTGGCCCGCATGGAAGATCGCGAGGGCAATCTCCCAGAAGCACTCAAGGTGTATCAGCAGGCCGTGAGTCTTCATCCCCAAGACGCTCGGGCTTATAACGACCTGGGCCTCTGCCAAGCACGCTGCGGCGAGCTCCAGAAATCCTATCAATCGCTCGATCAAGCGGTGCGGATCAATCCCCAAAAGCAGCTTTATCGCAACAACATCGCTAAGGTGTTGATCGAAATGAATCAGGTCAATCAAGCCGTGACGCACATGTCCGCGGTCTGTAAACCCGATGTGGCGAACTACAATATGGCTGTATTGCTCGCCGAGCGCGGCCGAACACCGGAAGCGGTCTCGTTCCTGCAAAAAGCCTTGGCCGCGAATCCGCAGATGACCGATGCCAGCACATTGCTCGCCAGCTTCACGGGCGCGGCTCCCAGTCAGCAAGCGGCTGCTGGCCCAGCGCTCGGCTCGCCCATGGCAGTCAGTGCGCCCGTTGCCACAAACGACGACATCACACCGACGCCCTACTTGCCTGGTGAAAACGTAATGGTTTCGTACCCCTCGACCGGTATACCGCCAATCGTTCCCCAGCCGCAATCGTTCCCCGCCCAAACGGCCCGCGTGCCCGTGGGCTACGAACCGATGTTGCTGCCACCCGTTCGCTAACGCTTGTTGATAATTATTTCTCACTCGCCACAGGCGCAACTGTTGCAGCATCTTGAGGAGCATTCTCAAGCTGCTTTTCAATGAGCGCCACGATCTCGGGGGCATCCGGCTTGGTTCGAGGCCCAAACCGCCCCACGACAAACCCGTTACGATCGAGCACGAACTTCTCGAAGTTCCAACTGATATCGCCGGCTCCCGTGGGTTCGGTGTCGAGCGCGGTGAGGAGCTTATACAAATCGCTGGCCTTATCGCCCTTCACGTCCACCTTGGCGAACATGTCGAACGTCACACCATAGTTCTTGCGACAGAACTCACCAATCTCGGCGGCCGTCCCCGGTTCTTGCCCCAGGAACTGATTGCAGGGGAACCCGAGGATCACCAAACCCTTGTCGGCGTACTTCTCGTTAAGTGCCTGCAACTGCTCGTACTGCGGCGTGAGGCCACACTTGCTGGCCACGTTCACAATCATCACGACCTTGCCCTGATACTTGCTGAGATCAACTTCCTGGCCGTCGAGCGATTCCACCTTAAAGCTCAGCGCCGACTTCTCCTGGCTCACCCCTTGCACGGTTTCGCCGCAACCGGTGGCGACTGCCAGAAGCGAGGCCCCTAACGCGAAAATATCTTTCATACGAACCATTGAAATGCTCCAAATGTGGTGATCCCAGTATTATATCACTTTCCGCCTTGACCCGCATGTAGCCATTAACCAGCAACTTCCCGAGGCCGTTCGGGCCATGCGGTCCCAACCACCTTAGGCGAATAAACGTACACTTGAGTGACAACCGCAGTAAAAATCCGGTTACCTAGTTCTGTCAAGGGCTGAGCCTGCGATTTATTTCAACCAACCCGAAAGACCATTCCATGGTGCTCGAACAGCGTATCTTGCTTACCGGCGCGACGGGTTATGTCGGTGGTCGCCTCTTGCCGCGGTTGGAACAGCAGGGTTATGCGGTTCGCTGCGCCGTTCGCCGCCCCGGGGCACTTTGCGATCGCGTAGGTTCCACCACCGAGATCGTCGTCGCTGACGTGCTCGATCGCGCTTCGCTGACCGCGGCGCTCGACGGAGTCGACACGGCCTTTTATTTCGTTCACTCGATGGGTACGAAGCGGGATTTTGAACAGGAAGATCGCATCGCGGCAGAGAACTTTGCCGTGGCTGCGACTGCCGCTGGAGTGAAACGGATCATCTATCTAGGCGGCTTGGGGAACCCCGATCACGAACTCTCCAAGCACCTGCGCAGCCGCCAAGAAACAGGCGATATCCTACGGGCCCATCATCGCCAGATCTGTGAATTCCGTGCCTCGATTGTCATCGGATCTGGCAGTTTATCGTTTGAAATGATTCGCACACTTGTCGAACGCTTGCCCGTCATGATCTGTCCCCGGTGGGTACAGGTGAAGGCACAACCGATCGCGATCGAGGATCTCTTGGAATACTTACTCTCGGCAATTGAATTGCCTCACGGTTCGTCGCAAGTCTACGAGATCGGGGGCCCCGACCAGGTCTCTTACGGTCAGATCATGCAGGAGTACGCCCGCCAGCGCGGGTTAACCCGGTGGATGATTCCTGTGCCCTTGTTGACGCCTTACCTCTCAAGTTTGTGGTTGGGGTTGGTTACTCCCCTTTACGCCCGCATGGGACGCAAACTGGTTGAAAGTCTGCGTAATCCGACACTTGTCTCAAATAACTTGGCTGCGACCACGTTCGCAGTCAGGCCGCGGTCGCTTCAACATGCCATTGCGCGATCGCTGGTGAATGAGGATCGCGAATTTGCGGAAACGCGCTGGTCGGATGCTTATTCGTCGGCGGGAAAGCCCAGCGCGTGGGGTGGTGCGCGCTTCGGATCAAGGGTCGTTGATTCCCGGACCATCGAAGTCAACATGCCCGCCGAACAGGCGTTCGCACCAATTCGCCGCATTGGTGGGCAGACGGGTTGGTACTACGGCGATTGGCTCTGGTCACTGCGGGGTTTCCTGGATTTGCTGGTGGGTGGAGTTGGGGTGCGAAGGGGACGGCGTGATCCCGAACACTTGCGCATAGGCGATCCCCTCGATTTCTGGCGTGTCGAACTTTATCAGCCCCCAGAACGGCTGAGATTACACGCCGAAATGAAACTGCCGGGCCGCGCGTGGCTGGAGTTTGAAGTTACTCCCACCAAACAGGGAAGCAGTATTCGCCAAACGGCGATCTTCGATCCGCAAGGTCTTCTGGGGCTACTATACTGGTACGGGATTTATCCGCTTCATCAACTCGTCTTCGCCGGCATGTTGCGAAATCTCGCCCAAGCCGCTGAGCGGATGCCGAGCGCCCCAAGCGATGAGAACGGTATCGTAATCAAACCGTCCTAAGAGTATCACTTTCTTTGCGCGACCCGCAACTTCGCACTCCGCGAACGGGAATTCTCGGCCTCCTCGCGTGCCGACGGCAGCACCGGTTTCTTGGTGAGCACTTCCAATCGCTCATCGCTACGAAATGCGTGCTTCACCAGGCGATCTTCGAGCGAGTGAAAGCTAATTATTACCAATCGTCCGCCGGGTTTCAAGCAAGCGGGAAACGTCGCGAGTGCCGCTTCCAGAGATGCGAGTTCCTCATTCACCGCGATCCGCAGCGCCTGGAACGTGCGCGTCGCGGGATCGATCCGCAACCCCGGTGTACGCGGCACGCAGCTTCGCACCAGCTCGGCGAGTTCCCCCGCCGTGCGAATCGGTGCGTTGCGGCGAGTCTCGACAATTTTCTTCGCAATCCGTCGGCTGCAACGTTCTTCGCCGTACTGATAAATAATATCCGCGAGACGCTGCTCGCCAACGTGAGTGAGCAATTCCCAAGCCGCTTCGCCGCGCTCGGGATCGAACCGCAAATCGAGCGGGCCATCGAGTTGAAACGAAAACCCGCGCTCGGCATCGGCCAACTGATCGCTCGAAAGTCCCAGATCCAACAAAATGCCGTCCACCGCGTCGATGCCCAGGTCTCTAAGCACTTCGGGAATCTCGGCATAGTTCACCGCCGCGAGTTTCACTGGCAAGCCTGCGAGCCGCACTTCGCAGCGTGCCAAGGCCGCCGGATCGAGATCCGCCGCCACGACCAATCCCGTGTCACCCACCGCTTTCGCAATGGCCTCGGTGTGTCCCCCGCCGCCGAGCGTGCCATCGACAAAAATTTTCCCCTGCGCAGGGGCGAGCCATTCCAAAACTTCATCCAATAAAACCGGGATATGGCAGGTAGGCTCAGGCACGTACAATCCGACCTTTCACTCGTTCAACCGGACTGGTCGCTTCAGCGACCAGTGGCAAACTTCCCCATCATCATACAATATCAACCAACCGCATCGGCATTTTTTATCAGCCCCTAAAAGAGCACGCATGGAACCCTGGATCGACTACGAACTGCCCCCCGAGCTCATCGCCCAGCAACCGCTCCAGCATCGTCCCGACGCGCGGCTGATGGTGCTTGATCGTCAGCGCCAGTCCATCGATCATTTTCACATCCGCGACCTGCCCCGCATCTTGCAGCCCGGCGATCGCTTGGTGCTCAACGACACCAAGGTGATCCCCGCGCAACTCCGTGGCACGCGCGTCTCCACCGGCGGACGGTGGCAGGGCTTGTATCTCGGCGTCACCCCGTCAGGCGATTGGCGGCTGGTTTGCAAAACCCGTGGCCACCTGCAGCCCCCCGAGCAAATCGCGCTCGTGGATCGCGATGGCAAAGCCGGCATCAAGCTCTGGCTGCTTGAACAACTAGACGAAGGCCAGTGGCTCGCCCGGCCCGAGGGGGATCGCCCCACTTTGGAAGTCCTCGAAGAAGTCGGACACGTGCCGTTGCCTCCCTACATTCGTAAAGGGCGTTCCGTCGACTCCGACTTTTTCGATTATCAAACCGTCTTTGCCAAACACCCCGGCGCGGTTGCCGCCCCCACGGCGGGTTTGCACTTCACCAAGGAGTTGCTCAAGGCTCTCGAACAATCCGCGGTTCACCTTTCGGCCGTCACACTGCACGTCGGCATGGGCACCTTCAAACCCATCACCGTCGACGACCTCACGCAGCATCCCATGCACACCGAGTGGGGCGAGCTGGGCGAAGTCGCCGCCAAAGAAATCACGCGCACCCGCGGCAAAGGGAGCCGCAACATTGCCGTGGGCACCACCGTCGCCCGCGTGTTGGAATCCGCCGCTGCCAAGCAAGAACTGGGCACCGACAAAGCCCGGCCCGTCGAGAACTGGCAAGGCGACACGAATCTCTTCATCCGCCCGCCCTACGATTTCCGGCTTGTCGACGCCCTGCTCACCAACTTCCACTTCCCACGCACAACGCTGCTCTTGTTGGTCCAAGCGTTCGGCGGCACGGAATTGGTCCGCCGCGCCTACGACGCGGCCATCGCCGAGGAATACCGCTTCTACAGCTACGGCGATGCAATGCTAATCTTGTAGCAGAGCGCATTAAAAAAGGCTCTCCTCCAGGGAATTGGGGCAGTAACTCCCTGTTCGTGAGGAGAGCCCCTGTGACTTTCGAGAAAAGCCGTGGCTCCGCTTAAAAATGCTGGTAAGCAGGCGCGGACCACGATCATGTGGCTAGCCGAACCGCTGTCAGCAATAAGAATCGACCACTCGGAAAGTGGACTTTAATTTTCCGTCAAGCGATTCCGATTTCTCGTATTGTAGAGAAATCGATTCAAGCTGCGTGGCGCTTTAGCGGACCCAAGAAGAGAGTTTTAAGAACCGAGCACCGAGTTCAATTCGGTGGCCGAGTTCTCAAAACTATTACCCGTCTCAGCGGAAAGTAGACCCACCGAGCTGATGCACACGGCGACAATTAACGCGAGCATCACGGCGTACTCGACCGCAGTGGGACCGTCTTCCTCGACCAAGAGGCGTTTCAAGAGAGTTTTCATGAGATATCCATCCAGATAAGAGTTACCCCCAGGGGGCACCAATCCATGTCCTATCTGAAATCTATCTCAAAAAAACGAGCCGTGCGGCTTATAAGGCCAGATTCGGCCAGCACTCCACGCTGCCCAAATAGCAGCGATGGGATTATGCCGGTTGTAACGCTCCTACGGACTGGTCGCTTCAGCGACCAGTGTATGCGCGGCACCCTTACGCCTGGAAAGAACTCCCGCAACCGCAAGTCTTCACCGCGTTGGGATTCTCGAACGTGAAACCACGCTTTTCCAGGCCGTCAAAGAAATCGACCGTCGTGCCGTCGAGATAGAGCGCGCTCTTTTTGTCGACCACCACGGGAATGCCATGAAATTCGAACTTCGAATCGGCCGTCTCATCGTAAGTCTTGTCGAAGCCGAGCGAGTAGCTAAAACCACTGCAACCGCCGCCTGCCACGCCAACGCGCAGCAAGGTACCGTCTTCGAGCTTCTGATCTTCAATAATCCGCTTGACTTCCTTGGCGGCTTTTTCGGTCAATACAATGCTCATCAGAATATCCTCGATTAATGCGGGTGGCAGGATTCAGCGGCGATCAACAAATTCGCCTACACATAAATTATAGCAAAAAATCCCGCGAGAAAAGGCGAGGTTTCCACCTAAAATCCAGGAGAATTGAAAAGTGCCATTAACTGTCATTCTGAAAGGAGCTCTGCGACTTGAAGAATCTGGCTTCCAGACTCTCACGCTTTGCCAAGCATGTACGAGTTCTTGGCCAGATCCCTCGGTCGGCGAGCCCCCTCGGGATGACATTTGGTTAACTTTTTGTTCATTTTTCGACCTCTATCCCATCCCCCGCAGCTTTTTCACCGCCGAACTCACGATTTCAACCGCCGCGTCGATTTCCGCAGCCGTATTGAACCGCCCCAGCCCAAATCGCAGGCTGCTGCGCGCCAAATCCTCGCCCAGCCCCAGCGCCAGAAGCACATGGCTTGGTCCTGGCTCATGCGACGAGCAAGTCGCCCCCGAACTCACCGCCAGCGTGCCCATTTCCAACAAGAGCGCCTCGCCATCCACGTCCCCGAACGCCACATTTAGGTTGCCCGGCAACCGCAGCGGATGATCGATCGTCGCATCCAGTTGCGGACCACATAGCTCCAAGCCATCCAAGTTTCTTTGTAGTCCCGCCCAGAGCCGCTGCCGCAAGCCCGCCTGCCGCGTCTCTTCACTCGACAGTTCCGCTTCGCACAACTCGAGCGCCTTGGCGAAGCCAACGATCCCCGGCACGTTGAGCGTACCGCTGCGTCGGCCCCCTTGCTGCCCGCCCCCCGTGATCTGCGGCGTGAACCGCACCGTGGGGCTTCCTTGCCGCACATAGAGCGCACCAATTCCCTTCGGCCCATAAATCTTATGCGCCGTGAAACTCATGAGATCGACGCCCAGGTCGCGCACATTCACGGGAATCTTGCCGACCGCTTGAGTCGCATCGCAGTGCAACAATACGCCCCTGTGCCGACAGACGGCCGCGATTTCGGCCAGCGGTTGAATCACGCCGATCTCATTGTTGGCGAGCATCACGCTCACCAGCACCGTATCGTCCTGAATCGCCTCGGCCACCTTTTCCGGATCAAGCCAACCAGCGCGCGGCGAACCGTGTTGCTCCACGTCGAGAAGCGTCACCGTGAACTCGTGCTGGCCCAATCGCTCCAGCGGCTCCAGCACCGCGCGATGTTCCGTGCGGACACTCAGCAAATGCTTGCCGCGCCGCTGATTCCGTTCCGCCACGCCACGAACCGCGAGATTATTGCTCTCGGTCGCGCCGCTGGTGAACAGAATCTCCGCCGGATCAGCGCCCAAATTAAACGCCAGTGAAGCCGTCGCTTCCGCCACGGCATGACGGGCCACGTCGCCAAAGTGGTGGTTCACACTCCCCGCATTGCCATACTCGTCGGTGAAATAAGGCAACATCGCCTCCAGCACACGCGGATCAGCGCGCGTGGTGGCATGGTTGTCCATGTAGATAAAGGAAGGGGAGGGCATCCCTTAAGCGTACCATTTAGCCGCAGTGCTTGCACCGCGCTCAAAAGAAAGAAATAGAACACGGATGAACGCCGATTAGGCGGATATTCGCGGATTTTTTTTTACAGGAGAGAGCAGACGAAACAGAGAGCAAAATGAATTGATAGGAAGAACAACGATGAGGAATTGAGATATGAATTCTTGATTTTATCTCCGCTATCTCTGCTCTCTCCTGTAAATCCCTTCCAGAAAATCTGCGCGAATCCGCCAAATCCGCGCCAATCCGCGTTCCATTCTTAAAGTGTTCACCCAAACAGCGCCCGCACCACAATCTGCGACCACGACTCAAACTGGTCCAGCTCCGCCAAGATTTCCTCGACCGGCCGAAAACCCGCGTCGAGGATCTCCGTCTCGCGCGGTTGCACCAGCGGCTCGCTCACGTCAAACAAATGCACGACCCCCAAATGCACCTGCCCCACGGGCGTTTCGTCGTCGTTGATGAGTCCCACGCACTGTTCTGTGTAAGCCGTATCGAGGGCGATTTCTTCTTCCAGTTCGCGCAACATACCCACGCGATACACGTCGGCAATCGTTCCCGCGTCGGCGTCGTCGGTCGAGATATGTCCGCCGATGCCCACGCTCCGCTTGGCATGCAAACGCTTCTCCCCCTGGCCGCCACCGCGGGTGTATTGAAACAGGCGCTCGATGCCCTCCTCGTCGGTGTAGCGAAACACCATGTACGGAATCAACTGCTTAAAGCTAGGGTCTTGCTCCATCTCGCCGCGGGGCCGGTAGCTCAGGTCCGTACTTTCCAATAGCGCCGGCAAATACGTGGCGAGGTCCGCCGAGAAACCCTGAAAGTGACCCAAGGCATGAAACTCACTGGTAGGCAAAACAAGAACCCGTTCCTCGGCAACAGTCGGCATGGCGAATCCCTTCAAACTTGGTGATAGAATCCACCAAGTATAAGCAATTCAACCGCAAAGAAAAGCAGCCATTGCAATCGAAGCGCAAGCCCGGGGATGGCACTCCCCGGGACAAATGAAGCAGAACACGTCACACCCGCAATTTTCCCTCAATCGAGTCATCCAACGTCTTGCCAATCATTGACCCGATAAGAATTTTAATACCCGCCACGGCATTGCCATGCTTCGTATCCCAGTAGTATCCATCCCTGGGTGACACCTTGATGACGGTGATTCGCGGGTCATCAACTCCCTCGGTGAACCAAGTCGCAATCGTCGGATGCCATAACTCTTTGATCTTGGCCTTATCCTGCGTGATCGTCGCGCGACCGAAGATTTCAAGAAAATCCGAGTGCGGCGACCCCTGAAAGTAAAGCGTCACGGCGGGGTCGATCGCGATT
Source organism: Bythopirellula sp. (assembly GCA_034439695.1). Lineage (GTDB taxonomy): Bacteria > Planctomycetota > Planctomycetia > Pirellulales > Lacipirellulaceae > Bythopirellula. Next base: position 28,972 of record JAWXAV010000184.1, read on the forward strand.
TCCTGATTCTTATGGCTATCGACGGGGCTCAGAAACCACAGATTCCCCTGATCGTCGACCTGTCGCACATTCATCGGCCGCGCACCCGTGGAACCCGCGACCTTCACCACGCTACAAAAGAAGCAGCTTTGTGCCTTATCAACAATCGTTTTGATCTGCTCGACTGCTTCGGCACCACTCAGGTCGGCGTGATTGTCCTCTGGCTGGTTTCTATTGATCGAATCCATGACAAAGCTCCTGGAATGAGAAGAAATTTCCCTCATAAATGTGCGAATCCCATGCCAAGACAGCCCACAAAGCCGCGACCGCCGGTCGCGTACCCACTCAATCGCCGTTCCTACCCTCCGCTTGCGGTTTCGCGAGCATCCCTCATCACCGCGCCACAAACGTCCCCGTCTTCACCACATGGAAAGCGAACGCATAACTACCGAGTGCCAGAACCAGCGGCTTTCGAGGCCACACCTTTGGCGGCCGTCAACAAGGCTTGCGGGTTACTAACATAAAACTCGGTGTATCCACATAGGCCGCAAACTCGTGCTTGCAAGCGATGCGAAATCGCTCCCTTGAAAATATAGGCCTCCGGATTGGTGTAGACAGTCGCGGACAAGTCCAGAAGTGCAGGCCCGTGATCGATGATTCGCACGTCGGGGATTATTTCTGTCGATCCACACTTCATGCAAGCAGTTTCATTCATGGTCTCTCCGGTCTTCGGCAATATCAAGTCGAATTGGGTATGAAGGTCAACTGCGGGTGGCACCGACACTCGACTGCTATCCGCATTGTTTACCTTTAGGCATAACCAGTCGAGTGTCGGTGTCGCGCAGCGGCAAGAGGCACACGACTTCGCCCGTCTAAAGCCTCTTGTGCTACGCACACTGACAATCCTTTCGTGCCTAGTCAGTCGCGCTCCGCTTTGGCCAGTCCACGACGCACGATCTGTTCAGCACGGCTGTTATATGGCTTCTGGAGGAGTGGCACGCCCCATTGTACTACTGACCGGCATATGTCTTCGACTACACTCTGAACATTGGAACCGTCGGGTCGGACGTACCACACGTCGTCACGAGTGTGATTGGGTGGTGACACTGTGGTGGCGCAGTCTGCGGACTGATCGAGTTGGACTTGTAGTGGATAGCGAATCTGACAGTCAGGTGGCTTCGGTAGAAACTGCCCGTCGCTATCGCAAGGTGGCCTATTCTCTGGGCGAGTTGGATCGGGCGAAGGGAAGTCTGGAAAGAAGATACAAAGTTCTCCACCCAGCGACATCGAAGGAAAGCCTGTTACAAGACTAAAGTAGTTGCCGACAGCTTGTATTTGAAGTGCCCAAACACAATCACTATTGTATCGCCACGCGCAGCGACCTCTAAACTTAGTGAACCCAACGCTCCTAAGAGCCGGATGAAGTACACGTCGGAGAACGCGGTTCACGTCAGTTGAGCTGATGGCCACTTCAAAGACTCCATCGTTTAACAACCAACCCCAGTTGCCCGCTCTAGCAATGTCGCGGGATTAAGAGCTAGCTTACCACGGCAGAACACCAATAGACATCCGTTTTGCCTCGGCCAACGCACGCAATTCCACGGATTTCAATCTCTTATCCGTGTTTAATCCGTGCAAATCCGTGGCCAAATACAAGCCCCATTTTTGTGCCATTTCGTTTTTTTTCGTGGCTCAATCTGTTTGATGGTTAAATCACCCCTGGCCAAAAATAGTTGTCGAATTGGTCATGAAGGATGATATAATCATAAACGTTCGTGGCATACGAACGCCAATGTTCTGGCGTCGCTAAGGTACTTTCATCCGGCAAGTTTGGTCACCAAACATCCCTAGGGCCTGCCGCCTGCGGGGGGTTATCTCGAGAAGTGCGGGAAGGGAAGAGACGTCAAGCGACTAACAAAAGCCAGAGCAAAAGCGATCAACGGCCACAAACAGTTTGCGCCCGTGGGCGCCCACGATTTGTTTCCCAGCCGCTTGCGGCTTAGCGATTCAGCTTTAAGTCTGAAAAGAATGATACGCATCCCAAACCAATCCCCACGGATTGGCTACTCGTGTGCGCTCAAAAAAATCATGGTGGACCGAATGTCGGAGCCAGCCACGTATCCCCACCCACCAACCCTAATTACCCCCGAGAGCGACTAAAATGAGGGTATTTTTCAGCGCAAATACAATATCTAGTAGGCCAGGTGCCAGTAGCCCCTACATAGTGTGCCTGTTCGCGCCGCGAAGTTGTCACCTTCACTCACATCGATTGCAACTCGGCTTCAAAGTCGCACAAGCTTCGCACTTAACCGACTTGCACTCCCCACCGACGAGGCCACCTTCGCATCTCATGCACGCCCCGTCACAGCAGCCTTCGAGGCAAAGCTGAGGCACGAAACCACATTCATTAGCGAGTATTCCCTGGGCTTTTTTAAGTTCCACCTGGGCGAGCTTCAAGCCGACCACCTGTTCGATAAGATTCGCTTCGGCCTGATCCAAATCGGTCCGCGCGGTGCTGACTTTGAACACGGGCACCTCATCGGTATCACGAGTCTTTTCCAGTTCGTTGAGCCGCTTGCGCAAATCGAGCACCGTTTCCTGGGCGAGCACGATGCGGTTCTGTTGCAGGCCAATTTTATAAGCGGCGACTTTGATTTCGCCCGAGGCTCGTGCTTCGGTATCCTCGTAAAAGAGCGCCAACTGTCGGCAGCGCACGGGCACTTCATGCTCGTAACATTTGAGGCAGCGAATGGTGTGAATCAAGCCGTCACGCGGTTCGACCGTGCCAATCGTCGAATCGGCGAATTTCAGCACGCCGCGAGTTACGGGCAGGGTGACCTTCTCCATGTTGCAAAGCACGATCCCCAGGCCACGCAGATCGTGGCGGTTTTGCAAGCCGACGGCGAGTTCGGCTTCGACGTTTACGGTGTCGAGCGGCGGCTGCCAATCCATCTCAGGCCAGAAGAAGCTATGCTCGTTGAGTGGGCAACCGACCAGCGTTTGCAATTGGCCGTTGAGTTGGAGTCGCTGCAAGTCGATTTGGGCAAGTTGATCTTCCAGATCGCGGAATTGTTTGCCGACGGTTGTCCGATCAAGCCCGGCAGGAACTTCGAGCCCCGCTTCACGCAAGTTTTCCACCCGCGTGTAGGTTTGCTCGACTTCCTGCAAGGCATGGTTCAGATAATGCTTCTGCGCTTCCAGGCCAGCGAGTTGATAGAAAGCCGTGAGCGCGGCGGCGGCGGCATCGTTACGCACCGAGCAGGCATGGAGCGACAGCAAATCTCGGTCGAGGCAGTAGTTTTCGGCAACACCCTTCGTGTCGCACTCAATGATGACCTGGGCCCAGTGGCGTTCGAGCTCCACCATATTGGCAACCGCAGCATTGGTCGCCGCATTGCACTGGGCAGTCCCCGCGTTGATGAGCTCGTAAGTTTCCGAAGGGGCTGGCAGCGGTTGCGGCACCCATTCGAGCGGAATCTCGCTCGCCAGATCGGGAGGCGGCGATTCACACTCGCAGGTCGAGTAAACACAAGGCGCGCAGGGGGTACGCGGGACGCCGCACTTGGCACAAGGGCATTTGCACCCCGTGCCAAACGTCATCAGCGGTAACAGCGCGACGATAGCGATAAACCGTGGAAGCATGATAACCGTTGCAAGAGTTTCTATCCCACCACCTGCGTTAGTTATCGAAAGCCGCTTATGCCGGAGGCAACAGTTGCTCGCTTTTTTCCGCAAGCACCGCTCGGGCAAACTTTAGCGGTTGTAGCAGTTGTGCCGACAGTGTCCTAAGCCGGAGAGATTCCCGGCAATTTCTCGCTGATAGCATAAAGCTGCAGCGGCTGACCTTTGCCTTTGACGGCCTGCGGAGGAAGCGGCAGCGGGTTGAACTCGGGGGGCAGCAAGGCCTTGGTTTGCTCGGTGATGAGCAGATGGTGCCCCAGGGTCTTGGTCAAAGTCTCAACCCGCGAGGCGACGTTTACCGTGTCGCCGATGGCCGTGTATTCCTGCCGCATGGGCGAGCCGATGCTGCCGACAATCGCCGGGCCGGAGTTGATGCCGACCCCAATCCTCAGCCCCGGCCAGCCAGCTTTTTCAAGTTCCGCACTCACGTCCGCCAGACAGCAGAAAAGCTGTTGCGCGGCGGTTACGGCTTGGCGCGCGTGGTCGATTTGCTGCGGGCCGATACCGAACAGGGCCATGAACCCATCGCCGAGGAATTTATTGACCATCCCGCCGTGGGTTTCCACCGTTTCCACGGCACCGCGAAAGAAAATATTCAGTGCCGCCACCACTTCTTGCGGTGTGTGGTTAGCGGAATGTTCCGTGAAGTTCCGCACGTCGACGAACATCACGGTAATCGATTGCTCACTGCCGACAAGCCCATCACCTTGGGCAAGGATTTGCCGGGCGGCGACTTCTCCCACATGGCGACCAAAGGTTTCTTGCAGACGTTCACGTTCGCGCAGGCCTTCGACCATGAGGTTGAATCGCTCGATGAGCGGACCGAATTCATCAGCGCGGAGAAGGTTCACCCGGACATCGAAATTGCCTTCGCCAACTTTGATGGCGGTTTCCTTGAGTTGTCTCACCGGACCCACCACAAGTTGACCGAGCATCCAAGCGGTCGTCAGCGCGAACAAAATCGCGACTGCTCCCACTACGATCACGAAAAATGGGGCCTCTTGAGGCACTAGCAACAACAACACCAAAGAAACCACGGGACTTACCACCGCCGAGATGGCAAACATCATGCCGTGAGCGATGATGTTGAGCGGAAAAGCACCAGGCACGTTGGCGGGACTGCTTTTGCGAAAGAAAACGGGGTAGAGCACACGTTGGCTCAACAGCTCCACGGCGAAGAAACTGTGGTTCACGGCTATGAGCGAGGCCGTGACGAATGACGCGACCAAATGCCAAACGACTTCAGGCTTGAGCTCACCCGGCACAGTGGCGAGGGCGAAAGGAAACACAGGAATGCAGGTGAGCCAGCTGATGCCGGCGACTGTCAGAATCCACCACGGGAGGTTGATGACGCTGCGTTGCGCCGTCACAAGTTTCGCGGAGTCGACCTCAAATCCCTGCAACAGATTTCGGTGAACAGGGCGTAACCAGACGAGTGGCGCGACCCAGCAGGCCACGGCTAACGGATACACAACCGCGTTGTAAACTAGCCAGCATTGATCAAACCGCGCCCGTTCTGTTTCCGACAGGATCGGCCAAATCTGTTGCTGGTTATAGAGAATATTGAAGATGCTGCCGACGAGGTTGGCGATGACCGGCGAGATACCGACGAGCAACAACCCGTGCCGTTCGACAAAGCTCCATTCGCGGCGGTTGCTTTTTTGTTCATCCACAGCAGCTAATTTGCGATAGCCGAATCAACTTGGAGTAATAATTCCCGATCATCAGTCAAATCGGCAACGAGCAAATCAGGCTTGGCATCAGAGAGTTGCTCCATCGTGGCACCCCCCGTCGCAACGGCCACCGCGTAAGCATTGATGGCCCGGGCGCACCGCACATCAGCGGGGGTATCACCGATCACAATCACTTTATCGCCACCTTGGCCTGCGCCGTTAAGATGTAGCTTGGCGGCATTCAGCGCAGCAACGGCAATGTCGCAGCGATCAGTCCAATCATCGCCATACCCACCGAACTGAAAGCGATCAAAGAGTTGATAATGCAAAAGCTTGGCCTTGGCACCGGCGGCGATATTGCCAGTGAGCAGACCAATCGCCACATTTTCCATGTCAGCCAACTCGTCGAGCAGCGGTAACACGCCAGGCAAAATCTCGCCGGTCGAGCGCGGCAAGACTTGCTTTAACCTTGGGAGAAAGGCTGTGGTAAAGCGTTGCCAATTTTCGGGCGTGATTTCGATGTCGTGGACCCGCATCAACTCCTCGGCAATCGCTCGATCGCTCCGCCCGGCAAAACCGACATTGCTCGAGATTTCGCAAACGCCGAACAACTGGTGAAAGGTTTCAGCAAAGGCAACCTTACCCGCTCCACCCGTGCTTATGAGAGTGCCGTCGATGTCGAAAAGTATGATGGTCATAGATTCTCGCGCGATAGTGTGCTGGCGGGAGTCGGCATTGTACGGCAGCGAGCCGGCGCTGACTACGCGGGAGAAAACTAGGCGAGCGGTCGGCGTCAGCCGGCTGTTATTGCTCGTGGGTAGCTACGCCAACAACCTAGCGGGCTAAAACACCCGACCGCCACCTCAAAAAAATCCAATATAAAAATTAGGCAAGCCAATCCCCGTGATAAAATAGATGCTGTCGTCCAAACGACAAATTCGAGATCCGCTAACGAGTATTCTGCAATTCATAAGGGTCCACGAGGCATTGGCCTCGGTGGGCATTATTTGTTTGCAAGTGGGATAGGCATCCTGCCTGTCTTCTTCGCAGGCTGGAAGCCTACGCCACGGAATTACCCCCTGACCACTTTGAAAAGGACGACTGATGAAGTTGATTCGATTCTGCGCGCTGCTTCTCACCGTACTAACTTTCCCCAACGCTGCCGACCGCTCTGCAGCCGACATCTTCGGCAGCGGACTCAACACCTTTGATATTGACTTTGTTTCAATCCGCAATCCCGGCAACGCCGCCGATACAACTGGCGCTCCCAACCCCGTCGGCTCAGTGACCTACTCCTATCGCATGGGCAAGTACGAAATCTCCGAGCAGATGATCGAGAAGGCGAATACCTTGGGAAGTCTCGGCATCACGAAAACTCTCCGAGGTGCCGACAAGCCGGCCACGGGCGTAAGCTGGAACGGGGCGGCGCGGTTTATAAATTGGCTCAACATTTCTAGCGGCAGCACGCCGGTTTACAAATTCGCCCTGCAGCCAGGGGATGTTGGTTACGCCGTGAACGCCAACATTCTCCTCTGGAACCCAGCCGACGCGGGTTACAACCCGAACAACCTCTACCGCAATAGTCTGGCAAAGTACTTTCTTCCCAGTGTGGATGAATGGTACAAGGCCGCCTACTTCGATCCGAACGGCGGCGTCTACTATGACTACCCCACGGGTAGCAACAGTGTTCCCACGGAAGTCGCTAGTGGTACGACAGCAGGAACGGCCGTGTATGGTCAATCCTTCGCCACCGGACCGGCGGACATTACGCTCGCCGGTGGACTGAGTCCTTACGGCACGATGGGTCAGGGGGGCAATGTCTTTGAATTGGAAGAGACCGATTTTGATTTGCTGAACGGTCCAAGTTCGTCTGCTCGCGGGGTTCGCGGCGGCAACTGGAGCTTCAACTCCGACTTCTTGCTCGCTGCGAACCGGAGCGCCTTCGACCCGTCGAGCGGGAGCGGCATCATTGGTTTTCGCGTCGCAAGCGTGATCCCTGAGCCGAGTACAGTGCTGTTAGGAGCGTTGGCTAGCGTCGGACTGCTGGGGTGGCGGCGGCGTTAAGCCCCGCAGGGGCGCGCTGCGAAAGCCCAGGACGAAGTCCTGGGAAACCGGTCCACCATACCGCGCTAGCCCTGCAAGGGCGCGCTTATCCCCGGACGCGCAACCGCAAAGCGCGCCCTTGCAGGGCTAACATTTTTCTCTGGTGCTTTCCCGGGACTTTGTCCCGGGCTATCATAGCGCGGCCTTTCAGGCCTAAGTGTTGGCATCGGCGTGACCCTGCAGGCCTGAAACCGTGGTGCGGCTTTCCTATCGAGTTTGGCTTTTTAGGCCGAAAGTATTTCCGAGGGGGCATTGATGGCTCAATCGTTGTCGGACATTCTGCTACATATTGTTTTCAGCACCAAGGATCGTCGGCCGTGGATCGACGCTTCGATTGAACAAGAGCTCTTCAAGTATCTTGTAACGGCCTGCAAGACACTTATTGTCCTTCACATGGTATCGGTGGCGCGGACGATCACATTCACATCGCGTGTTCGTTATCGCGGATGGTGACCGTGAGCAAGCTCGTGCAAGAATTGAAGCAAGACTCCTCAAAGTGGATCAAGACGAAGGGCGAACAGTTTGCCGACTTCTCCTGGCAGAATGGCTAAGGCGCGTTTTCAATAGGCCAATCGCAACTTGCCGATCTCCGCGGCTACATCGCGACGCAGCGCGAGCACCATCGCAGTATTTCTTTTCAAGACGAATATCGCAGTATTTGCGAAAAGTACGGCGTTGCGATTGACGAACGGTACGTGTGGGATTGATACAAGTCTTATCCAGAGGCCTTTCAGCGATAGGGGGACAGGCCTCGTTCAAGGCGTGCGAGATTGACGGAGGCCAGTGCCGCAGGCTCGATTTTCAAGAATTTCACCAATTGCGAACTACTCACGCCAAGTTTGGTTGCCGCGGCTGCCAAATCGAAATCGAGCTGAGCGATCGCATCCAGTGCCTCGGCCAAGTGGGCGGGGAATTCGTCGTGCTCTGCATTAACAGACAGTTTGCCACCGGCAGTGCGCGATTCCCAAAGTGGGCTATTGGTAGCCTCAGCGGGGCAGCGCAACTCAATCGCTAATTTCACACGCAAGCGGTGAATCGCCGCTTGGCGGTTCTGTTCTTGACTCCGGCGCTCGTTGGCTTCAGCTCGCACGCCGGTCGGGACGTGCTCGACCACCACGGCGGTTTCTACTTTATTGCGATGCTGACCCCCCGGTCCCGACCGGCGAGTGCGACGGAATTCGCAATCGGCAACCAATTCTTTTACGGGGAGTTGTGCGGGGTGTGCCATGTTGATGAAAGTCTGCTATGCAAGAAAGTCGTGCGGTGAACTGCAAGGGAAACGGGCACTTTTGCGAGTCTTGCGGAAGTTGCTACAATCTAAGTCCTTAACTGTTTGAAACTTAATTCGAGGTGACGGATGCTGGCGCGCGATTTGCACCCGAGGAATTAGGCGATGCGCTCGAAGTGCGCTCCCTCCTCCTTCCCGCTTATTATGCTCCAACTCGATGTCTGTTGCTTCCCAAATCCTGGAATCGAGACCGGTGGCTACTCAAGACACCCCGCCTAAGTACGCTCACGACGGCTTCTATGACGAAATGTTTGCTGAGGGGGGCGACCCGCGCGAACAGGCGGTCACGCTCTGCGACCATTTGCAGCAAATGTCGGTCACGGAACTCCGCCTCCGCCAACAAGCCGCCGACCGGGCGATGGTCCGGCTCGGAATCACATTCAATGTTTACGGTGACGAACGCGGTACCGAACGTACTATTCCCTTCGACATTGTGCCCAGAATCATGTCGGGCAAGGAATGGCAGTGGCTTGATCGGGGGCTCAAGCAGCGCATTTTAGCGCTGAATATGTTCATCGACGACATTTATCATCGCCAGCAGATTCTTAAAGACCGCATTATTCCCGATCATGTCATTTTGTCAGCCCCCTCGTTCCGCCAGCAATGCGTGGGACTCAATCCACCCAAAAAGATTTGGTGCCATATCACGGGTACCGATCTGGTGCGTGACGGCGCTGGCCAGCTTTACGTTCTGGAAGACAATCTGCGCTGCCCGTCCGGCGTGTCTTATGTTTTGCAGAATCGCCAATTGATGAAGCAAACCTTTCCCCAATTGTTCGAGCAATTGCGCGTGAGGCCGGTGGTCGATTACTGTAGCAAATTGTTGGATTCGCTCCAGTATTTGATGGAAGGCCAGTCGAATCAGCCGAAGGTGGCTGTTCTCTCCCCTGGTATTTACAACTCGGCGTATTTTGAACATTCCTATTTGGCCCAGCAGATGGGCGTGCGTTTGGTCGAAGGCCGCGATTTGGTTGTGGACAATGGCTTCGTGTTCATGCGAACCATTTATGGCTTCGAGCGGATCGACGTGCTCTATCGCCGCGTGGATGACGATTTCTTGGATCCCAAGGCGTTTCGCAAGGATTCCATGTTGGGCGTGCCGGGGTTGTTTAATGTCTACCGCAACGGAAACATTGCCCTCGCCAACGCGCCCGGAACGGGCATCGCGGATGATAAGGTCGTCTACGCTTACGTCCCCGACATAATTCGATACTACCTGAAGGAAGAACCCATTCTGCCAAATGTTCCCACTTATCTTTGTTGGGAGCAAAAGCAACGGGATTACGTTTTGGCCAATCTCGACAAATTAGTCGTCAAGCCCGCCAATGAATCAGGGGGCTATGGAATGTTGATCGGCACGCAATCGACCGCGGAAAAGCGCGCCCAATTCGCGGACCTCATCAAAGCCAATCCCCGGAATTACATCGCCCAGCCGACTCTGGAACTTTCGCGCGTGCCCATTCTCACTGAAAATGGCCTCGAAGGCCGCCATGTGGATTTGCGACCTTACATTATTTACGGCCGTGATATCTACGTCATGCCCGGCGGGCTAACCCGCGTCGCGCTCACCAAAGGTTCGCTCGTCGTGAACTCCTCCCAAGGCGGCGGCAGTAAAGACACCTGGGTCTTGGACGGAGAATAACACATGCTCAGCCGTGTTGCCGAATCGCTCTACTGGATGAGTCGCTATGTCGAACGAGCCGAGAATGTGGCACGCTTTATTTCGGTTAATCTCAACCTGATTCTTGATCTGCCAGGCAATGCTCGCGAGCAGTGGTTGCCTTTGGTGCTCACCACCGGTGACTACGACAAGTTTCAGGAAAGTTATTCCGACCCGACCCGGCAAAATGTGTTGCATTTTTTGACCGGTGATCACGAGAATCATAATTCGATCATTTCCTGCCTGTACGCTGCCCGGGAAAATGCCCGCAGCATCCGCGAGATCATTTCTTCGGAAATGTGGGAGCACATCAATCGCTTCTACTTGATGGTGCAAGAAACGCATGGCAAGAGTCAAAGCCTCGAGCATCTCGTCGATTTTTACGAACAGATTCGTTATACAGGTCAGCACTTTGTCGGCGTCACCGACGCCACGATGACACACGGCGAGGGTTGGCATCTGAGTCGGCTGGCTCACTTGATCGAGCGGGCTGACAAAACCTCGCGGATTCTCGATGTGAAATACCTCATGCTCCTCCCCAGCCCCGAGGACGTGGGCACAACTTACGACGACCTCCACTGGACCGCCCTGTTGCGTTCGGCCAGCGCGTTTGAAATGTATCGACAGCGTCATGGACAAATGCGCCCTGACCGAGTCGTCGATTTCTTGATTCTGGACCGGCAATTCCCCAGGGCGGTGTTGTATTGCCTGACTAAGGCGAACGAGTCATTGCACGCCATTTCCGGCGCGGCTTTGGGCGGATTTAGCAATCCCGCCGAGCAACAGCTTGGGCACTTGCACGCGAGTTTGGCCTACGCCCGTGCCTCCGAGATCATTGCCCGCGGCTTGCACGAGTTCGTCGACGATTTACAGTCACGGCTCAATCACCTCAGTGACGCGGTTTATGATACTTTTTTTGCCATGCGGCCGATTGAGTCGAACAGTAACGGTAACGGCCAGCATCAGTTCCAATCCCTTGATCACGGTTTGCAGCTTCAATCACAGAAATAATCTCTGCCACTCTACTCATTGAGGAACATTAGCGTGTTGCTCCAAATTCGGCACATTACCACCTATCACTACGACAAAGCCGTTTACTGCGAACCTCTGACAATTCGTCTGCGACCTCGGGACGATTGGTTCCATCGCTTGGAAAATTTTCGCCTGCGCGTTCAGCCCGAACCGGCCGGTATCACGCAATACACGGACCTGCATGGTAACGACGTGACGCGCTGTTGGTTCAAAGGCTTTACGGCGAAACTGACCGTTACCACCGAATGCGTTGTGGAAACACTTCTGCACAATCCGTTCAGCTTTTTGCTGGCCCCCGAGGCCGTCAATTTGCCTTTGCGTCATTGTGAAAAATTCAATCCCTTGTGGAATTACTACGCCGAACCTTCCACCGATTCGGACTCGTTGCGCCAATTAGCGTCCGAGACATTGCTGGAATCCGGTGGCGAGACGCTCACCTTTCTTACTCAATTAACGGGGCGTATCTATCGCGAGTGCGAAACCGTTGTGCGGCCAGAGGGGGCAGCGTTCGATCCCGAAACAACTTGGCGGGAGCGCCGCGGTGCCTGCCGCGATCAAGCCATTCTCTTCAACGAAGTGTGCCGACTCGCGGGGCTCCCCGCGCGGTTTGTGAGTGGCTATGGCTACAGCGACCAACGTGAGGAAAGGCATTTGCATGCCTGGTCGGAGGTCTATCTACCCGGAGCCGGTTGGCGGGGCTTTGATCCGACAATTGGCCTGGCCGTTTCGGATCGACATGTGGCGGTCGCCACCTCGCGTGACCCTGCCGACGCGGCACCAACAAGCGGCACCTATCGCGGGAACGGCGTGGATTCCAGGCTCGAAACACAGGTGATTTTGCAGCGTCTGGATGAGACTTCGCAGACTCAATCGATGCGGCAATCATCGGATGCAGTTAGCGAAAAAGTGCCTATTGCTCTGGTGGGGAAGTAAGCGCAGGCGCAGGATTAGTCAGATGCCGTGAGGGCAACTCAATCAAAAGCGACGAGCAAAATTCCTAGCTCTTGTGCGTGCTGCCGGGTTGCGAGCGAACGATATCGAGCGTGCAATAAACTACAAAACCGACACAGGCCACAAACAGTAGTGCTGGACTCAGCATCAGAGCCTCCCGTTTCGAACTCCTTTACGAGCGTCCGCTTTCCGCCCCCTTGGCGAAGCGCAGCCACTCTCCGTTCCCGAAGGTTACCACTACGCGAATTTAATGCCGAGGGTTTGCGAGCGGAAGTACTTGCCAGCAAAAATAATCGAGACGGCGGCAAGATTTGCCTAACCGTCACCCTTGCGGGCAATCACGTCCAAAAACGCGCTGAGTTGCAAGCCCAATGCGCGAAGTTGCAAGCCCAATGCGCGAAGTTGCAAGCGCAGCAAGGCAAAGCACTTGCAACACTTACAAGCTGAGGGAAGGTTCCACCAAGCCAACCTCGGCCGCAGCGGAAACTCGCGATCCGCGCAGCATAAAGTTATCAGGCTAAGCCTCGCAAATAGCCTCAAAGGGCAAGAACAGCGGGGGAAACTAGGCTTTGTCCCAAAAGTCTCAAACGAGTTCGTATTGTAGGTATTGTCGAATGAAGGCGAGCGTAATCATTCCGCCGAAGTTTTTGGCCGTCTTC
>JAWXAV010000185.1:0-82737 GCA_034439695.1 Bythopirellula sp.
ATAAGCCTCCATCGCTCGATCCTCCTTGATCAGAACTAAAAATCAAGCTTGTAGCAAACCGCAAATAACCACGCTACAGCAACATCGAAAACGCTCTAGAATACGCCGCATAGGTACGCCAACTAAGATTTGGGTCTTGGTGAACTCCAGTAAGGCGAAGGGGGATATCTCGTGATAGTATTCATTAACGAAGACGAAGCCTATTTGCATTGGATTGGACTCAACCTCTCTGGATTCGTCGTCAACGTCAGGAGGCGTCCAACCCCTGACTATCTCAAGATGCACCGCGCCAGGTGTGGTTACATCTCGTCTGACAAGCGAGAGAATTGGACTACGAACCAGTACATCAAAGTCTGCTCGCTTGATGAAACGGAATTAAAGGAGTGGGCGCGGCAAGAGATTGGCGGAGAGTTGGAGTATGGCTGTTACTGCAATTCCGTGCAAAAAATATCCAAGGTACGTCCTCTCTTTAGTTCACTTGAGTCCATCCCTCCGACTCGTAAAACTACATGGACGCTTTGGCGACCGACTGAGGAGCTGATCAGTTTGCCGCTCTACAAGCCGTTAAAAGCCAGTTGGGAGGCGTCTACGCATCGCGATCAGCTTGCCCTGGTTGAATATCGGCAAGCTATCCGAGAAGGACTCGCGACTAGATTGGTTGGTGATCGATTGTACCTGCGTCTCGAAGTCGGATTTTCAGATAGCATCCGCATGGTATCGGGCAATGATCTTGAGAACTATCTGACGCCGCTCTTTGAATGTGGCTGCCTGCCAGCCAACGTATTTCGTCTCGTTATCGCCGAAAAGCGCTTGGCCGATGTTTCCCGCATATCAATTGGCGTGGCTGAGGAGTACGAAATCGCCGACGATTCGATGCCATATGCACACATGACAGTAGCTCCCATCTCGCGTCCGTCTCAAGATAAAATCTGGAAACAAGAACTAGAGGAGGGTTTGAAGCGTGCCTGCGAAACACCACTCTTAGACGGTGAAGTTGATGTTCAGATCGCTTTGCGACGATCATTGAGCCAAGGGCGAAGCTGGCACTGTCTGTGGAAATCTGTTGGAGATGCCATGGGCCCAGTGGTCGGTGCCTATGAACGGCACAATCGATTCGATCCGCTGGATGACCGAATAACTTCACTCACTCTTCATTTGTGTCCTGACGAGAGCATGGGCTCTGGCACGATGGTCGGATACTGGTGGCGCATGAAGGTTTGCGATCAGCCGACAGGACAGGAACAGATCGCTTAGCACCGTCGCCTCGCAGGCTTTTGACTGCCGCCACTTCGTGGTTGAGATGCCGTTATCAAACCACACACTTTAGCCACGGACAAAGCAGGGAATATCACGGATCAAATCCAACCCTCCTATCCGTGTCTGATCCGTGCCAATCCGTGGCCAAATTCCTCTGTGCCCTCCAGCCAATTCATGGGTGTCGGAAGTCAAAGATTGACAAGAACGAAAAAAAACCGGAAGCACGTTTTATTTAATCATTGCTCCCTCCCATTAATACCTTCTTATCAGCGCCCATCAGCGTGAATCAGCGGTCACTCTTTTTTCGTGCCAAGGCGAGCCGCGAGCGTAAGCGACCGGAGTTCTTGAGCGCGAATCACACGGCCGGGGGACTATGCTCCAACGCCCCCGCGAAAAATTAAAGCCGCGCGCGGCCAATACAAGTGGCTAAAATTGGCCACCCGTTTCTGATACAATCAGCAACGCGCCAAACTCTGTTTAGGCTCCGATTCCTTGATAGCTTTGTGAGACTAGGCAAGGATGACTGGAAAGAATTGTTTTTACGACGATTAAATCGAGTGCTTTTTCAAAACAAACCACATCATCTAGTGGCTCCGGCCAGACCAACCACTACCAATAGACATTTTCGCCCCCCCGCGACGAGCCCTAAGTCCTTGGGTGTAACTGTTCTATGTGGTTCCAACCCAAGGGCGACCACAATATCTTGTGGGTCCCGCCGTCGGCAGGAACAGGGTTGGAATCCTGGCCAAGCTGGGAAAGTACCGGCATACGGAGCTAAATTCGGATGACTCTTGCTGCTATTTGCTCGACTGCTGCTTGGTTCGATTGGCCGTCTGTTGCTGTTGACGTTTGGCGGCCTGCTGCTCGCGTTTTTCCTTGGCCCGTTGCTGGGCCTCGGCATTGCGAATGTCGCGTTCGACCTTCCGCGCAACAATGCCTTCCACGCGGGCCGAGTTCACCAAGTACAACGCGGGATCGTCGATCACAAACGGCGTCGACCAAGTACGGCCGTCATTGTGATTGCAAACGTCGATAAAGAACGTCCGCAACCGTTGGGCGCTGAAGCCGTAAGGGAACTGCGAGGTGATGTAGTCCGCGGCAGTCAGGTCTTCCACGCCCGGCTTGGCGTAATAATGCACCATGCCATCGGGAGTGACGGAAAGGCCCATGGTCCACCAGCCGAATTGGTCAGCGGGGATTTCCTTACAGCGAATGTCACGGCCACGCGTATCGCCACGATAGGTAAGAAATGCCGAATCCTCTTTGGCGCCCTTATGGCCTTTGCTGCGGAAGTGAATCCACAAGCCCGGCCAGTAGGGTTCATTCTCCGTGACAGTCCGTGAGCCGCCGAAGAAACCCCCCTTCGATTCCGATTTGGTGTTCAGAGTCGAAGTGCTGATACGGAAACCAAATTGCGGGCCGGTGCGGTTTTCCCATTGGTCGGCGGGTGGCAAAAAGACTCGGATCGTAGCACTGGGCATTTCGCTCACGGGAATAGTCCCAATTCGAGCCAAGCTGTTGGCGACGAGATCGTCTTGCTGCGTGTCACGCGAAGTGTAGCCGGGAATGCCGGAATTCAACGTGCGAACAAGCAAGGCATGTTCGCTGCCTGGCAACCCACCAGCAGGGGTCGGCACGATTTCCATATGATCGGGATGTCCCCGTTCTGGTCCTTCGACCCAGAGCCCATTATTCGAGCGACCCGTCGGGGAGCGCAAACGCTCGTCTTGTTCACGAGAACTCTTGGGGAAGTTATGGACGAAGCCCCAAGAGGTATCCTCGAAGTCGTCTCCCACGTAGCCGATCTTCGCACCGGTACCGGGCACAAGAGGTCGTGCGGCGGAGGCGGTGTTCACAAGGATCAATGCGCAAACTGCTGCGGAAAGGCAGCGACCAAATGAGTGTTTCATGATTCATTCCCGGCGAGGGTGCATTGGGTCTGGGTGAGAACGCTCCGCGGGAGCGCTCCTGGAGAAATATCGGTCTCAAGCCGCCGCAGATTCGGTTCAATCGACACGGCAGAAACAGATTGCCCAAGTCACCCGATTTCTCGATGCATTGCTAGCTCTTGCTGCCGTGGGTTCAGATGCCAAACTGCCTAAGCACAACATCGGCCACGTCAGTATCGGCCATGGGTTGCTCGACGAACACGCCCCGCTCCGAGCAGAGCAACACGCCGCGTTGGTTGGGTTCCCGTGCAGGCGCGCCATGCGAGCCGCGAACCAATGTGGCGTCGAGCGGAATTCCCTTGGCGATGGGATCCCAGAACATTTCGACGGGATCGTAACCTGGCTTGCGGTGGATGTCGACCGTGCGGGCAAACTCTGGTGCGAGCGCGTCGTCGAACCACCAGTAATAGGCTTGCCAACTATTGGGAGTAGAGATGAGCACAACGTCACCGGCGAGCTCGTGATTGAGTTCGTACTTGTCGAGTTCCGTGTGTGCTACAACTTCGGCGATGCCGAGTTGATTGGCGAACAACTTGCTGACCTGCGATAGGATCGCTGGATCATTATCGCGGACAAAGACGTGCGAGAATTGGTGATCGACGAGCGCCCAGGCTTTGCTCGCCATCAAGTCCAAATGCTCGCGGCGGTTTTCCAGCGTCACTTTTAATAAGCCAGCTTCGCGGAGCAACCGATTGGGATAGCTCACATGATCGACGGGCGTGATGACGTATTCACTTGCCACGAGCCACAGTGGCTTGGCACCTCTCTTAATTCCCCCTCCCCGGTATTCCGGGGAGGGGTCTTGGTAGGCTTGCATAAAACCATCGACCAACCGACCAATTTGCTCGTCAAGTTCCGTCAGAGCTCGTAATGCCGCTGGACTATCTGGGCCTTCTTTTTGTGCGGCGTAGTCGAGGTGCGAGAGATACACGTAAAACAAGTTGGGTTTGAATCGCTCGGCACTGGTGATGGCCGAACTGACAATCCATTCGGTCGACTTGATGTTGGCAAACGGCCCCCAAAAATGTTGCAGCGGAAAGTGGCCAAGTTTTTCAATAAGCTCAGGATAGAGTGATTCGGGCGTTGAGTAGCACCACAGCGATTCCGTACCGTCGGGATTGTGTTTTGGCGCCGGCCAACAAATCACATCCGCCCCAGCACCGATACTGTGCAGCGGAAACCACGCCGCCGCGGTGAGCTTGGGGTCATGCTGGTGCATCAAATCCCAAAGCTGCGGCCGCTCGATGCAACTATTGGGCGAGGTCCACATCTCGACGCGATTGGTATCGCGAAAGAAAAAACCGTTAGCCACCACGCCATGTTCGCTGGGAGGCAAACCCGTTGTCATGTTGGCCTGCACGGTGCAGGTGACGCCGGGAAAGCTAGCCACCAAGTCACCGCAGTCGCCGTCCCCCACCAACGCTGTAAGTCGCGGCATGACGGCGAGGTCTTGCCGACGCAAACCGGGGACGGAGAGGAGAATCACGTATTCGGACATTTTATCGCTTCGTAAGTTCGATCAGCGGACGCAAGAAATCAAAAGCCTGTTTGGCTGCAAGCGGTCCGACATGGCTATGACGGCTCAATTCCACATTGAGCGGACCATCATAACCGACGTCGCGTAACGCGGCGATGACCGGTGGAAAGTCAATTTCTCCCTCGCCAAACATGAGATGCTCGTGAATCCCAGCGCGCATATCTTCGATATGCACATTTACCAAGCGCTCGCGCCATTGGTGAATCACGTCCGCGATTGGTGTTTCCCCCAGGCAGTGCAAATGGCCAACGTCGAGGGTGAGTTTCAACAATTGCGAGTCAACTAGCGATAACAATTCCGTGAATTTGGCCGTCGTGTCGATCAACATTCCTGGCTCGGGCTCGAAGGCGATTGTCATGTTTTCCAGAGCGGCGTGTTCCAACACGGTGTGCAGACTGTCCGCGAGTCGTTTTATCGCATCGCGTGTATCCATGCCGCTGAGTAAACGCCCAGACCACAGAGACACGCAATCACTCTCCAGCGAGAAAGCGATATCGATTGCATGTCGCAAAAAATCAATGCGGCGCGAACGATCAGCCGCATTGTCAGCTAAGAGTGTAGGTTCGTGTTTATGGACCGGATCAAGCAGATAGCGGGCCCCAGTTTCGATCACAGAGGTCATGCTATGATCGCGTAACAGAGTTTGCGCCTCGTGGACTTCTGCCTCAAAGTGCTTGCCGTACGGATTCAGTGTTGCATGGTCGAGTGTGATTGCCACGCTGCGGTAGCCAATTTCCGCCAACAATTTGATCGCCGCAAGCAGACTGTGATGGGCGAGTCCGCTGGTGTTGTAGCCGAGAATCATATAATCATTGTCCGTTTTATCACGTGTAAGCTCAAGTCATAGGCAACTTTCGCGCGAGAAATCGCGTCGGTATTAGCAAGCTGAGAACTGCCAAACCAGAAAGCCAGCCCGCGGCCAGTGCGCTGACAGTGGCGTCGAAGACAATAAACAACTGTATGAGCCTAGTGACGGTTCCTCGCATGAGGCGACTCTCCGTTTCACGACGCGCGAGAATCGTTATCCCCATCGTGTAGAGCCCAATGACGGCCGCATAGACCCACGCGATAGGATTCTCGGTGAATGTCGCCAAATTCGCTCCGACACTCGCGCCCAAAAGAACATTCATCAGGCGGCAGCCCCCCATGGCCAACGGGCCGAAGCGAGTTGACTTGACGCCGACATTATAACCGACAATTGTCGCGGCCAAGGCTAATGCGAGATATGTGGATTGCCATTGATGAGTAAGCCAAGTCACAACGTGCGCCGTGAAGACTCCACCTACCAGCAAAGCGATACCGACGCGGAGCGCTGTTTGCCTCGACACTCTGCCCGAGGGAATGGGCCGCTCCGGTCGTTCTTTTGCGTCGAGTTCCGCATCGCACACGTCGTTAAGCACCATGCCCGCTTCGTACAGCAAAATCGAAGTGAGCACCAAGAGCATGAGCGGCAGAACAGGTTGCCATTCTCGCTGGACCAGCAGAAAGCCAGCGATTACGTTTGATGCCGCCGTAAAAACATTGGCTGCTCGCAGCAGTTGCCACCAAGCGAGCCAGTCGATCCGCTGTGCAGCTTTCACGGAAAGGACTCCGCAATCCTCAGAGCTTCAAGTCTCTCTGTTAAGTATTGATGTGCCTTTCGAGCCGCGTCGTCCGGTGTGTTGATATAGGGGTAAAGTTCCACGGTGAGCCAGCCTTTATAACCGGTGTCCGCAATCGCGCGAAGCGTAGCCGAAAAGTCAATCGCGCCATGGCCCGGAATGAGATGCTTGTGGACGCGCGTGTCGGCAATGTCTTCCAAGTGATAGTGGACTGTGTGGGGTGCCATCTTTGCCACCCAATCTTGCGGGTCTTCACCAACACAGTAGGCGTGTCCCACATCGAAGTTCAAACCGACAAATGGTGAATCCACTCGGGCGGTGAACTCCAAATATTGGTCAAATCGCTCAATAAACAATTCCGGTTCCGGTTCAATCAGCAGCTTTACGCCCAATCGTTCCGCAATTTCGACGCAAGGCATTAGCTCTTCGTAAAAAATGTCGCCCGCCTGCTCGCGCGTTTGGTTTGCTGCGAGATAACCGCCAGGCTCGGTGGTGATATGCGGAGCATCGAGATCGGCAGCCAACTGCAAGGCTCGTTTTGTGTGTTCCCGTCGAATCGCGCGGTAATGCGGATCGGGATCGGTCCAGCCGGGGTGCCAGTAGGGTTGCCGAGGATCGCCGACGGCGTTCATCATAAAGGCATTGATGTTCGAGATCGTCAGGCCATGCTCGTCGAGGCAGCGACGAATCGCTTCGCGGCGCTCGGGCAACAGTTCCGCCGGCCAGGCGTGGGGCACGTCGGCAAGCAGTTCGATGCCCCGATAGCCGATACCCGCGATGCGGCGAATCGTTTCCTCAATGGAAAACTGCAAGTAGGCGTTGGAACTAAAAGCGAGTTTCACAAGTTCGATTCCGGCAATGCGAGGAGCGGCAAACCAAATATTCTAATTGTTTGGGGCACTATCTGTTACCCCTCCGCACTGCCGCTCGGCCAAGATCGCGATTTCGCGTTTTCCCTGTCGCGTGAGCAGTATTGTGGCCGACGCACTTCCCGAGAGTTTAAGTTTTTTGCGAAGTTCTTCGGGGCTAAGAGACACGCCGCGAGTTTTTATTTCCAGCTCACCGATGCTCAAACTGCGCAAGTGCTTGGCTAATGCGGGGATTCGCAAGGGCAAGACCTCTTTGACGCGAAAACAAGAAAGCAGCGGATGTTCGGTCGGTTCGTTGGAGGTGAGGTAGGCTTCGCCCGGCGCGAGCGTCGAACAACTGAGTGCCACTGCCAACGCACCAGTGAGCCTAGCGGCGCGAATCGCGGGGTCGGTATCGAACACATACTCGCCAACTGTCTCAGCGAGCTCGTAAAGGCTGTTGGGATCGCCTGTAAAAGAGTGCCGTGAGTTACCAGTGACCATCGTGGCACGATGCTTGCCCGGTGGGTGGGCGAATTCACCAAACCATGCCACCAATTGCCGACACTGGCGGTCCCGACTGATCCATTCGAGTTCGGCTTGCTGTTGCCATGTGGCATTCAGTTGCGAAGCGGGGGCTAATTTGATGGCACCGTTGGGTGCCGTGGCGAGCCAGGTGCGAATCGTTTCTTCATTCGGCGAGTGCCACTCCAGGTGTGTTGAGCGCCGGCCATCGCTGCGGCGGTGGGGATCAAGATGCCATTGCTGATCGGCAATGGGGGGATGATCCTCGACGGAATCGACAAAAATCTGGCCTTGTGAGTCGAGATTCCAGGCACGTAAATTCGCTGCGGCGAAAACGGCCATTTCCGGCGAGCGATCCCAACCGTTCGTGGAGCCACGCTCGGCGAGCGCGATCAAGTCGCCGCCGATCCCGCAGCAATAATCGCTGGTTGGTTTGGCGTCTTCAAACCGAGTCGCCTTATACGCGGCAATCCAACGGTCGGTGGCTTGCTGCAAAGCCAAATCGGTGAAGAACATTTGGTTGGCCAGCTCACCAAATTTTTCCATGGCTTTTTGGCGCAACTCAACTTGCTGCACAATCAATCGAGCACGCTCGGCGGAAATCGCCTTGCGTAAGTCTGCTTGAAGTCGATGCGACGATTTGCCCGATTGAGCGCAATCAGACAGCCATCGGCTGGCTTCTTCGCTTACGAGCCACTGATAATCGGTAATGTCGGTCAAGTTTCCCTCATTATCAATGGAAACGCACGCTTGGCAGGGATCGCAACGACTACTCCGGTCTTGGCAAAAATTGGGGACGCGACCGTCAAGCAAACTTCCCAGCCTTCGGGTCGGCTCTCGGGGGCAGTTCGCCTTATCGGTCGATGAATACCCTGGGAACGGATTCCTGAAATCAGCTTGAGCAGCAAGCCCGCATGATTTTAGCGAATCTGTCTCCTTGCCCCCACCCGCTCTCATTCGCGTGGCGGCACAAATGTAGGCAAGCCAACGATGTTCTCTCGAATTCTTGGAATCCCGGTCCTGTTGGGCGCGGCCGTTGCCGTCCCGTATTTGTCCACGAACGGTCCGGACAGCCTCAAGCAATGGTGGAGCTCAGTGGGTGCGGCTAGTGCGGAATCAGTTCCCAAATTGCCGGAGCTAACAACGCGAGATCGCATGGACCCGGCTCCGCGCGGACCAGGTTACGAGATATTTCCGGTCAGTACCCCGCTCGAAGGCAATCCCAGTGTTAGTCTGGAAGAGGTGTTTCGCTTCGACGTGACCAAGGAATGGGTCTATGAGCGTTGGGCTCGGAAGTCGACCGCTCTGGCGGAGTTGGGCCTTTATGGTGTGCGCGTGCCGTTGGTAACCGGCACCCAGATTCATGATCTGGCCGGTTCGCTCACTTATTTTTTCGATCAATCGGGCAAAGTGCAGCGAATTTCGTTCAAAGGCAACACCGGTGATACGACGAAAGTCATCGCGTTAGCGCAAGCCTATAGCTTGCAGCCACAAGCGAGCGCCATTGTGGGCGAACAACTGTTCCAAACAAAGCGAGGCAACGACGTTTTCAGCGAGCTCCGTACGCGGCCCTCCTCGGTTTTGTGGTCGAGTTCACCACACGACAGCTTTGCGGTTGAGCTTGATTTGCAGCGACCCGAAGCAACGGTGCCGCTCCCCTCCAAGTTGCTGCCGTTCCCGGAAGTCAAAGCGCCAGCCACGACTGCCAAGTCTGGAGAGGAGCAAAATGCCGAGGGAGAGAAAAATAGCTTTCAAGAGTCCATGAAGGCTTTTTTCCCGCGTAGCCGTGTTCCCAGCGAGCAGGTCGAAAGCTTGGAAAAGCGGGATCGCCTCTGGTAGCTGAGCTAAACTGTAGCGGCTGATTACAGTATGCTGCGGCGATGAACGGGTTTCAAATTCTTCGCTGTTCTTCTACCGAGCGCGAGTCGGCGCTGAAATGCCTGCACGCAGGCTTATCCCCCGATCAGCAAACCGCGTTCATTCAGACGCTCGACCTTCTGCGCGGCTCGGACGCTTCTCTGTTCGATGGACTGCTCGTCGCCAAGTCGGATGACAAACTGATTGCGGCGACGTGGGTGCAGTTCACGCCGGGCAGTGCCGCGATTGTTTGGCCGCCGGCGTTTGATAGCCCAGCGGCGAATGAGTTGATGGTGGCAATCGATCGTTTGCTCGACGAGCAGAAAATCGCGTTGGCGCAGATCGTAATCGCCGCCAACGAATTTGTTGACGAGAACCTGCTTGCCGTCGGCGGCTTTCGACAGTTGGTCGATTTGGCGTATCTCACCCTGGAACGGTCAAATTTTCCTCGTTATCTTGCCAAGTCGGCTTTGGAATTCGAGCCACGAGCGACAGACCATACTCAGCGATTGCAGGCCACGATCAAACATTCCTACGCGGGCACGCTTGATTGCCCCGAGCTCAACGACTTGCGCGATCCGGCGGAGGTTGTGGCTGGTTATCAGGTTCAGGGCACATTCAACCCCGAAAACTGGTTTCTGGTGCGATCAGCAGACCAAGACGTGGGGTTGCTGATTTTGGCCGAGCATCCGCCCGGGGAGAATTGGGAGCTGGTTTACATGGGAATTGTGCCGACAGCGCGTGGTCAGGGGTTTGGCGAGCAGGTCGTGCGGTTTGCGGCGGAACAAGCACGGAAAAACGGCGCGGAACGGTTGGTGCTGGCCGTCGATGAGCGGAATTCGCCGGCGCTCGACATGTACCGCCGGTTGGGATTTGTGATGTGGGAGAGACGGATCGTTTATGCTCGTTTGCGTGGCCGGGAGACTTAGGGAAAACTTGGCGCACGCAGAATGTCTATCCGTAGTAGGAGGTTCGCCCATGACCACAGCATATTGTGGTTTCGCTTTGCGATTCTCGTTTTTTAGTCGTGTTCCCGAGGAATCGTGGCCAATTCCGCGCTTGACTTGGTGCTCGGACTTCCCCGGGACTCAAGACCAACATATTTTCCACAGCGCGGAACGCTCGCTTCAAGATATTTTCTCAGATTTTGAGTTCAAATCTAGCCTAGAAAATTGGCCATCCGCGTGCCTTTGCCATTGGGACGACTCGACCCAATAAGTCAAGACCTAGCAAGCGGGTGCTAGCACTCGTAGAATCAGCCCCCACGAACGGATGGTGAGCAGCGCTCGTTGCATATTGGATTCATGGTCACCACCTCAGGCGGAGAGTGGCGGCAAATGGGCGTGCGGAATTGGTCGTGAGTTTTGGGCAAGTTTTCTCATTCTCCGATTTCCAAGTGGGGGCACAGTTTTCTAGATGGGAGACTGCGAGTTATTGGACACTCGCCCTTGGAAAGTTGAAAATCGGATTTAGCAGGAAGTGAACATGGACGATTCGGACAGGCTGTCCGCTTTGCGCGCCGAACTTGTCAAGCGCATGGGGAGAGATCGCTACGAGCTGTGGCTGGGGCCACAGACGAAGCTCGAACTTTCCTCGCACGCTTTGCGGGTTGGGTGCACTTCCACGTTTGAACTGCAATGCGTCCGCCGTCACTCGCACGCTAGTTTGCTGGAGAGTTGTCGCTGCCTCTTGGGGGAACAGGTTCCAATCGAGTATTTTGTGCAAGCGGATGAAACGGCGACTACCATGCCCGCTGCGCCCAAGTACGTTCAGCAAAGTTTGTTGGATGGCGAGAACGGTGCGACCGACTTACCTGAATCCGTGAACGAACTCTCCCTGGAAAAAAGTCCTGCAATGCCTGTCACACTGAAACCCGTACCTGTGCCTGTCGAGAAGAAGCAGCCAAGGTCGGCGGGTTCGATGATGGCGCGGTCGACGTTCGCCAGTTTCGTGAGCGGACCCTCCAATGAATTGGCCTATCGCACGGCCAAGACCGTGGCGGAGCGCATCGGGCATTACGGCCCGCTGTTTCTGTACGGCCCCCCGGGGATTGGCAAGACGCATTTGCTGTATGCGATTGTGCAGCACCTGCGCAAGAATGCGGCGAGTTTGCGGACCCTGCGGATGACCTCCGAACAGTTCACAACCGAGTTTCTCGACGCCCTGCAACATCGCACCTCGGCCAGCTTCCGGCACAAGTACCGCTCGGTCGACGTGCTGCTGATCGACGATATTCAATTCCTGGCACGCAAACGGGCGACCCTGGAAGAATTGCTCGTGACGATTGATTCGCTGCACGAGCGCGGCAAGCAGGTGGTGCTCACTTGCGACTCGAGCCCGCAGGAGTTGCTGAAACTCAGCTCGGAATTGGCGTCGCGAATTTCCGGCGGACTGGCGGTGCCGCTCGAAATGCCCGACTTCGCCACGCGGCAAGCCTTGGTGCGGAAGTTTATCGCCGAGATGCACCCCGTGATCGGCATGGCCATCGACGACGAAATTGTGGTGGTGATTGCCACGCAGGTGGCCGGTAGCGCACGGCAATTGCGAGGGGCCATCAATCGGCTGATCGTTACCAGCGAAGCCCTCCGCAAGCCGCTCACTGCCGACCTGGCCCGCACGATTCTTGCCGAATACATGCAGCAGATCACCCCCACCGTGCGGCTCCCCGACATTCAACGGGCTATCTGCGAAGTGTTTGGTGTCGAAGCCAGCAGCCTCAAGTCGCCGAGTAAAACCCGTTCGGTCGCCGAACCAAGGATGCTCGCGATGTGGCTGGCCTGCAATCTCACGCGGTCGGCCCTGGGCGAGATCAGCGAATTCTTCGGCCGCCGCAGCCACAGCACGGTGATCTCCGCCCAAAAGAAAATCGAGCGGATGGTGAGCCAGGGCGAAACCATCGCCGTGGCGAATCAGCCTTGCAGCGTTGAAGAAGCGATCCGCAAAGTGCAGCGGGCGCTGCGAAGTGCGTAACAGCTTGGTTCCCCGCCTGCGCGGGGATGACGGAAAGTGTCATTCCCGCGCAGGCGGGAACCCAGATTGTACGTGTCGGGCGCGAGATGAATGAGCCATGAAGCAACCGGCGGTCTACATTCTCGCTAGCCAGCGCAAAGGTACACTCTACCCGGGAGTGACCAGCGAACTTGTCCAACGCATCTGGCAGCACAAGAACGATATCGTCGAGGGATTCACCAAAAAGTATGGCGTTCACATGCTTGTCTATTTCGAGTTGCACGACGACATGGAAAACGCCATCATTCGCGAGAAGCGGCTGAAGAGGTGGAATCGCGCTTGGAAGCTGAGATTGATCGAGGAAATGAATCCTGAGTGGAATGACCTATATGAGTCGATTCTCTAACCTAGCTCACTGTCCCGCCCTGGTTCCCCGCGTGCGCGGGGACGACTTGTTGGACGCGGGGATTACGAATGGGTCCGCACCAGGATGGTGCGGCTAGATAAGTTTGTTGGCCAGCGCCAGACCGCTCAGATAGGCTCCTTCCACGCGGGGGCCGCCGCACCAGTCGCCGCAGGCGGCCAGATTCTTCTCTTGGTCGAGCAGGTATTTTTGAGGGAGTGGCTCATCGGGGATCGCATAGCGCCAGCGGTGGGCAATTGCGGTCCTAATTGACACAGGTGATTGTCCGGCTGCTTGCCAGAATTCTTCAACGAGAGTTTGTGTCACGCTCTCGGCGGAGTCTTCCAGATGTTCGCGTGACCACGTGGGCGAGGCATGAAGTACCCAGCAAGCCGTGTCATTGCGCTCGGGTTTGCTGGAGTTGTGCGCGACCCAGCTTAGGGGCGAATTTTGGACGAAGGCGGCAGCGAACGGAGCGGGTAGCGGTTCGGGAAGTTCTAACATCACGGCCCAACAGGGGGCCATACTCACCTGAGCGAGTTGCTGGCTGAGTAAAGCCGATTCCGCACCTAGCAGGGTGAGCGTTTGCGGCGGTGGTGCCGTCGAGATGAGCATGTCAAACGGGCCATGTCGTATTCCCTCGGTATCGGTAAGTTGCCATTGATCGTTCAAGCGGCTGAGGCGTTGAACCGTGATGCTTGTTCTCACATCGAGTCCCGTGGCCAGTGATTTGGCAATCGCGTTCATGCTCGGCACGCCGACGTAACGATCTTGCGGGTGGTTGAGTTCGGTGAGGACGCCGTGATCGAGGCTGATGATACGGCCTTGCCAGATTTGCGCTGTGCCCGCTAGGCACCATTCCTTGACCTGGGCGGCGAAGCTGGTGTCGCGGACGGTGAAATACTGGGCGCCGTGGTCGAACGTGAGGCCGGAATCGAGTCGGCGCGTTGCCAAGCGCCCGCCGACGCCGCGCGATTTTTCCAGGAGCGTGACGGCGATACCCGCGCTGCGCAGCTTCCGTGCGCAGGTCAGGCCGGCGATTCCAGCGCCAATGATGCCGACGGTTTCGATAGGTTTTACACCACGTTTTATCGAGTTAGACAATAAAAGCTGCCGAGACGCTCAGCCAAGCTCACTTGCCCGAAAAGTAGAGCATGGCGGCGATACCGCCGAATTCGTTGAGCTTTTTGGCGGCTTCTCCGTGGAGGAATTCGATTTCGCAATTGTTTAAGATCGACTTGATCAAAAGTTGGTCGAATTTGTCGGAGTCGATCGGCACGGCAACGACGATTTTACTCGCTTGGCCTTGCTCCAGCGCCAGCAACACGCCCTGCGTTTCGAGGACCGCGGTGCCACAGGCATGGCGGCGGGAGATCAATTCGTTGACCAGTGCCAAATCGTGCTCCAATTCCTTTTCGTCGGCGATTCGTTTGACGATCTCGGCAATATCGTTGTTGGAGGCCGCATAAGCGATGGGTTCGACGCTGACCAGCGACTCAGAGACGGCCGGATGCAGGGCACTTTTCACCGCGTGGGCCAGCTTGAGGTTGCCACCAAAGATGACATGCTGAATTTCTGGGTCAGCGAGAAAGTAGGCGTTGATCTCCGCGGCTTTCTCTTTCACGACACGACGTTCGGTATCGAGATCACGACGTTCAGACGCTTGTGTTCTGGATGTTTTTCCACCGGGTCGGAGTGAGATGGACCCCATTGAGGCCGTCTGCACAATCGCTTCACCCGTCGGTGCGGTAAGAAAGACTTCCAACAGCTTCCCTTCTTCCTCGGAGAATAAAACGACCAAGCATTTCTTGTAGCTATCCAAGGCGAAGAGGAAGGGCTTGACCTGGGGAACGCCGTAAAACATTTGTGTTTTCATCGGAATGGGAAGATCGACCGTTAAGAAATCTTCATGATCGGTAAAGATGACAATCGAACGTCCCTGGGGCTTGCTCTCCTGCAAGTGCCCTAAGATCATTTCTTCCGTGTTAGCCCACTTTTTTTGGGTGTCGCGACGTTTCATGCTCTCGGTGCCATGCTGCTCTTCGAGTCGTTTGGCTTCATTCTTGAGTTCAATGAGCCAAGCCGGTCGGTCGCGACGATTGTCTTGATCCGTTGAATCGACGGCCACGTAGGCCGTCAACACAGGGGTCTCCTCGTATTGATGTTCGGTGATGAAATTCCGCAAAGTGTCGAATATTTCTTGAATTTTTTTCTTCATCGCTTCTAACCTTGAGTATTAGTAAGTGTTTGGCGTGGGTTGGCTGTCGAAGGATTTAGTTTAACGCTGTTAAGTACGTTGGACAACGAGGCTCGCGGTGTTGTTTGCGAAGTAACATGTTACGGCTTAGCGAGCTTAATAATTGGTTGAGGGAAATATTTACTGCTCCCTTCGATGGCTGAGAAACCATTCGTAGAGTTTGGGATTCTCATAGGTTTTGGTCCAGCTATCGTGTTCCGCGTCGGGGTAGACCGTGAAGCGGGCATTGTTGCCGACTTCGTAGAGGGCGTTGACCATGTCGGTCATGCCGGCCAGATTCACCACTTGATCCCTCGCGCCGTGGAAGGCCCAGATGGGGGTGTCTTTGAGCTTGGCGGCCTGCGAGGGTTTGCCGTGGCCGCAGATGGGAGCGATGGCGGCGAAGACTTCAGGGCGGCGAAGCGCGAGATCCCAAGTGCCGAAGCCACCGAGGCTTAATCCGGTGAGATAGACGCGCTCACGGTCGACGGGGAGTTCTTCGAGGAGATGATCGACCATCGCCGAGAGCATGTCGCCATCCCAGCGTTCGTCGAGGGGCGTTTGCGGCGCGACGATGATGAAAGGAAGCTTCAGCTTGGCAACGGTCTTGTAGGGGCCGTGGATTTTGACTTTGTCGAGATCGTCGCCGCTCTCGCCGCGGCCATGCAGGAAGATTAACAGGGGGTATTTTTTCTGGGCGTTGAAGCCCTCGGGGGTCACCACGATGTATTGGGCAGCGACGTCTTTGGTGATCGTGGCGGAGAATTTTTCCTTGGTTTCTTGGCCTTGAACAAGAGTGGTGGCAAGGCCAAGTATAGTGAGGGCGAGACAGTATGAGTGAAACATGGGGGTGTTCCTGGGAGGAGAAAATAAGTCATTTTGATAGGAGTCACGTTCTCCTATAGAAATTTTGGCAACTCAGAGAATCTAGCTTCGATCTTCGCACGGTTGCAATGGGTATCAGTACTACAAGCCAGATACTTTCTGCTTCCTGCGGACCAAGGCACTTTCAGAATCACAAATACTGCCAGAATGACAAATACTGCGTCTCTCTGGTTATCTTTTTACCAACGGAAGGCCATCGTGCCCCAGGTGAGGCCGGCACCAAAGCCGGAAAAGAGCAGATGGTGGCCGCGGCGGATGCCGCCGGCGCGCAGGGTTTCGTCGAGGGCTAGCGGGATGCTCGCTGCGGAGGTGTTGCCGTAGCGGTCGAGGTGCATGACGACTCGCTCGCGGTCGATGCCGAGAGATTGCACGGCCGCATTGAGGATACGCACATTGGCTTGATGGAGCAGCCACCAGTCAATGTCGGCGAGTTGTAAGTTCGCGGCGGCGACCACGTCTCGCGAACAATCTTCGACGAGTCGCACGGCCCATTTGAACACGGGCTTGCCTTCCATCTTCATGAACCAACCCCGGTCGGTTGCTTCCACGGACTCGAAAGGCCTGATTGCACCACCCGTGGGTCGGTACAAGAGTTCGATGCCCGAGCCGTCGGCACCGAGTGTGAAAGCAAGGGCTCCTTGTTCAGGGCTGCCGGGGGTAAGCAGCACCGCGCCGGCCCCATCCCCAAAGAGCGGATAGGTTTTCTTGTCCTCGGGATCAACCACACGCGAGTTGGCGTCGGCCCCGATCACAAGCGCGCGCTTGCTGCAACCCGTGGCGACAAATTGCATGGCGGTGGCGAGCGCATACACAAAACCGGAACACGCCGCCGAAATGTCCATCGCGCCACAGCACAGTCCCAAACGGTCTTGGACGAAGGTGGCCGTCGCGGGGAGCAATTGATCAGGCGAGAGCGTGGCGAGCACCACCAAATCCACTTCATCGCGACCTACACCCGCGGCGGCAAGACAACGCTCAGCCGCCTTGACGGCCATGTCGCCGGTCGACATCCCCGGCGGAGCATGGCGGCGTTCGCGGATACCGGTGCGCTGGATGATCCAATCGGCATCGCAACCGAGCGAGGCGAGATCGGCGTTGGTGACGATATTGTCAGGAACAAAACTTCCCGTGCCGACAATCTGAACGCCCATGAGCTGCCGAATCGGCGGTTTGCGTGACGGGCCGGTGGGTTCGCTCATGAAAAGACCTTATTTGATGCCGTCAATAAAGGGCACTTCGAGATGAATTGGGAAAAGATAATTCTAGCAGATTTGCCGTTACTGGGCAGCGCCGGAAGCAAACGAATCACGCCGCCCTGCGTGTGTAGCGGTAGAGAATGGCGTTGCCTTCCTTGCCAACAATCTTGACTCCGCCGGTTTCCCGCAGGCAGTAGGCGATTCGCTGGGCGATCCCCCGTGGAATCTGCATGGCGGTGGCCAAATGGCCTGTGTGAAACTTGGTGGGAAGTTCCGCCGGCAAGAGTCGCCGCAGATCGCCAAGCGTGCGGAAGCGATGGGTTTCAACGACACGCAGCAGTCTTTGGTCAGCAATCTGAAAATCGTTCTCCCGGCGACGACGACGACGCCCGTGGCCTGGGTAACGCAGCTCCTCCATCTCGACGAGCACCACTTCGAGGGTCAAACGCTTGTGGGGAAAGACGCGTGTGAAGTACACCAGCTCGTCGAATAGATCGACCACTCGACCGCGCTTGGGGCTGAGGCGACGACTAATTTCGCAGCCGCCCCTCTTGTCCAGTTTGACAAGTTGTTTGGTGGCAATGATCGGTTTGACGACTGTTACCGAGTGTTCGACCAACAGCGCTGCGATCTTGTCGCGAATCGCGGCGAGCGAGCCGTGTTGAATCTCGATTAAGCGGCCCCGGCAGATAGCGTCTATGCGATAGCCGTTCAACGAAACTTCGCGCTGTGTGGCGTTCGCTGCGTAGTGTTCTTTCAACTGGCGATGCAGCGATGTTTCCATACTTTGCCGTGCGATGCGTTGCATCGCGGCTAGATGCCGAAATCTTTGATTGTGAAGAGTGTCGTGAGTTCGTAGCCACGGGCGGCAAAGGCTTCGCGGCCTCCTTCGAGGCGGTCGATGATGGCCAGCACTCGATCCACTTTGAGCCCCACGGCTTCGCAATGTTCGATGGCTTTGAGCGACGATCCGCCAGTGGTGACAACATCTTCAACGATCACCAGCCGTTCGCCTTCGCGATACGGACCTTCAACGTGTTTGCCCATGCCGTGGCCCTTAGGTTCCTTGCGAACCATCACGCCGCGGAGCGGAATGTTTTGAATTCCCGCGAGGGTGAGTATCGCAGCGGTGATGGGGTCGGCACCAATGGCCATGCCACCCACGAGATCGGGCATGTCGCTCGCCAAGAGTTCCAACATCCCCGCGCCGATGAGTTGGGCCCCGCGAGAGTCGAGCGTCACCTGTCGGCAATCGAGATAAAAGCTCGCCTGCTTGCCTGAGGCGAGCGTAAAGTCACCGAACTTAAGGGCTTGTTGTTTGATCAGATCGCTGAGTGCTTGGCGGTCGTACATGAAGGATGTATTACAGGAGGAACGATTGTCATTCTGAGGGAGCCTGGGCGACAGAAGAATCTATGTTGCCTCGGATTGATACCAGATCCTTCGGTCGGCAAGCCTCCCTCAGGATGACCTTAACGGCTCGCCTCAGACTTGTAAACCAATCAACCTCTACCGGCGGATCATCACTTGTGAACCTAGCGAGAGAATGTCGTACACATCGGCGACGTCGGCACCTTTGAGCTGGATGACCCGACCGGCTGAGTCAGCCGCAGGCCCGGGACCACGGAGAATGGTGACCTGATTCGCACCGCCGTTGGTGCTGGTAAGGAGAATGCTGCGGTCCTCGCTGGCGGTGGCTGCCGAGTTGAGCATCCCCACGTTGCCGGGGGTGAGCAGTTTCTGATTGACGGCCCAGTAACCCTCTTCGATCGACGAAGCAGGATCAACGTCGAGACTGAACTGTCCCGCATAGCGACGGTCGAGCATCAGCACCATTTTGCGTTCGCTTAAATCGATGCGGGCCGAGAAGGGGCCACGAATGACTTTCAATTGTTGACCAGGTTGCAGTTGGTCGGGATTCGAGATTCCATTGATTTTGGCCAGCAATTGCCAGGGGATGTTGTGCTTTTGTGCGATGCCTTCGAGCTTCTCGCCGGCTTGCACCATGTAGGGTGGTTCGAGGCGGTGTTCGGTGGAATAAATGACACTTCCCGCGAGTTGGCTCAACAAACCTTCCACTTCGGTGGCTTCGGTGGCTGAGAGCGACGGATCGCCATACCAATCGGAAAGCAGCAACAACGCCTGCGACAGCTCACCACGGTCGAGTGCAGATTGCACAGCCAACCGCGTGGCTGAGAAAAGCGATGCTTGGCCAGCCGTCGTTTTCGCATCGGTTTCCAATGATTCGGTCGGTGTCACTGGTTCTTGAGTGTCGAAGCTGGGAGCGGTTGACGATGGGGCAGAAAAACCTTGTGGGGCGGAATTAGCCGCCGGTGATGAATTGCTGAGCGCTCCCTTCGTCAGAGCGGCAGTTCCCGCGGCGATTGCTGGGAGCGCCGGCAACGGCGGTAGTTTCGAGGATTCGCTGGGTTTGTTCTCAGCAACGGGTGCCGTGGAATTTGGAGTTTCGACCTCGATGTTTAATTCCGCTGGGGTCACAGCCGGACTAAGATCGGCGGTTTTGTCGGGAACAAACGCGGGGGGAGCGGCGGTTTTGGTGTCGGCAGTAAAAGCTGGAGCCGCTGCAAAACTTGGCGCTGCACTGGGCGTACTGTTATAGGCAGATGCGGAGGTCGAGGCAGCCGGTGATGTTAGGTCGGCGGAAGCACCGCCGATCTCGAGTTCGCCCATCTCGCCCGTGCCACCGATATCGACATTGCCGATGTCGAGATCGCCTGTCATGTCCCAATTCATCGCGTCGGCGGGAACCAACGGCTCGGTCTCGTTGATCTTCATGTAGAGCACGAGCCCGACAATACCCAGAATCGAAATCGTGAGAAGTGGTCGAATGGAATTCACAGCTTGTTCTCCATAACAAGCGATCACGGCGAACGCGTGTTGCGCGGCACAACGCTCGCCAAATCAAAAATACGCTGCCAGCCAACGCCCGGCTGGCAGTTGCGGATGATAGGAGACTGCTGCCAGCGGGGCCAGATCAGTCTTGCAGCACACTGCTGCCGCAAATACGAGGGGTGCTAGCAATGAAATTGGCGTGCTGCTAAGCCGCAAGCGACCGCTTGTGGCTTAGCGACACTCATCTAGCACCATGCCACTTGCCGGCAACATCTGCCGCAATGGGCAACTCTCGCAGCGCGGCACGGGGCTGCAATAGTGGTGCCCGACATGGACCAACAGCGCGTGAAACTCGTTGTAAACGATTGCGTCAATCGGCAACTGGCCGGTGAGATGTGCTTGGAGCGGATGATAAGCCGTGCCGTGGGGCACCCAACCATGGCGAGCAAATATCCGGTGAGTGTAGGTGTCGACCACCATCACCGGCTTTCCTACGGCGTAGAGCAAGATCGAATCGGCCGTCTCGGGGCCAATGCCATTCACAGCCAAGAGTTGCGCGCGCAATTCCTGAGTGTCCACCTTCCGCATGGCTGCCACGGAGCCACGATAACGCTCGACGAAGAATTTCACGAGATTGTGGAGCCGTTTTGCCTTGATGCGAAAATAACCGGCGGTGCGGATGAATTCGGAGAGTTCTTCCGTGGGGAGCGCGTATAATTTCCGCGCCGTGAGCACTTTAGCCTGCTTTAGGTTTTTGATCGCACGCTCGACACCTTTCCAAGACGTGTTCTGTACCAACACGGCGCCGACCATCACCTCAAACGGTGAATCGCCCGGCCACCAACCCTGGGGGCCGAGCGATTTGAAAAGATGCCGATAAACTTGCTGAGCGGTGTGAGGCATACAGGGTATTTTAACGCAGAGTACGCTGAGAAATAATGTGATCCCAAAAGGAGTCTTAATAAATGTCATTCTGATGGAGCTTTGGCGACTGAAGAATCTGGCCAGTGGAACGTTGACGTATTAATGTGCGTGTGATAGTAGAACCTAGATTCTTCCAGTCGTGCCACAAAAATAAAACTGGCCTGCCTGAATGACCTTCATTTGCTAGCAGCATTTGGTTTCCTGCGACTTACCGACAGCGTGTTTGTCAAGAGTGAATCCGACCCCTGTTCGCACGAAAAACTTTTCCCTTTGAGGTGCTCTTGGTCAACAATTATAATCAAGGTATCACATGGCTATCCCGTTATTATTCAACCCGTGAGTGACGCCGTGCTTTCCGTCCGACCCAAAGTGGCTGAATTGGTACTGCAGCTTTATGGCCGCTCGATTCATCCCGAATTATTCGATATCCATGAAACTCGCACGTTCCAGCGCGGCAAGTACGAAGCGAGCGTCCGCATCACCAGCACCGGGCATTTGATCGCCTGGAAAGTCGGTGATTTGCTGCTCACCGAAGTGGCCACTTCGGCTCACTTGGAAATGCCCGAAAAGCGGCGGCTCATGACCCACCGTATTCGTGCCAGTCGTGAAGATCGCCTCGAATGTCACGGCGGGATTAGTTACGAAATGTCGTTCGCGCTTGAAAGCGCGTCTCCCGAAAAGCTGCGTGCCTATCAGAAGGAACTTTCCTTGCAGGCGGCACGCAACGGCATGCTGCATCAGTTTGAAGCCAGCGGTCGATTTGAAGCGGGTGGCATCAGCTACATGAACATTGAAAGCCGTGACAAGACCTTCCGCGTGCAGGCGTTCCACACCTTCCCCGATGATTCCGCCGTGCTGCGAATTCAGTCGATGTTTCGCCTGCCGTAGTTCTTATTTGGCGTTTTATCGGCTTCGGGACGAAGCCGGCTAACTTTGGCGCTTGATGAAATCCAAAAGCGCGGCGTTGACCGCAGCGGGGTTTTCGAGCGTTGTCATGTGACCTGCCGCGGGGATTTCGACGAACTCCGCATCTGGCAGCTTCTCCGCGATACCGCGCATTTCGTCCGGCGAACTGATCACATCCTCTGCACCCACTAACACCAGCGCGGGTTGTGTAATTTTAGGCAAGTCCGCAGTGACATCGGGCCGATCAGCCATGCCACGCAGTGACGCTGCAATGGCTGCCGGCGAACAGCCATTCATGATCGCAGTGAGTGCCGCGACAATATCCAAGCGGCTATGACGCGTCGCTTCGCTGAGCAATTTGGGGAGCATGGCGGTGATGATCGGCTCGACGCCCGATTTCATGACTTCGCCGGCTGTTTTCAAGCGACCTTGGCGCGCTTCCGCAGAATCGGCAATGGCCCGAGTGTCACAAGGCACGATGGCCTTCACCCGCTCCGGAAATTGCCTGAGGAACTGCCACAAAATGTAGCCCCCCATCGAAAAGCCACACAAAATAACCGGCTCGGTCACGCTAATAGCAGCGAGCAATTCGGCCACGTCGGCGGCATACTGGCTCATGGAGACGCCGTTTGTGGCATCCTCGCTTGACTGGCTGCTTTGGCCGAAACCCCGCAGGTCCGGAGCTATCACTCGGCAACTCTTGCTCAAAGCTTCAATCTGCGGCTCCCACATCCGCGAATCCAGCGGATAACCGTGCAGCAGCACAACGACTGGGCCGGTGCCTTGGTCTTGGTAGGCGAGTTTGATCGTGCCGAGCTGGATGGATTTCATAGTGCTTATTTCTTGCCTCGCTAAGCCGCAAGGGGCCTATTCGTTTTCGGCCTGTGCTTTTTCAAACATCTCAAGTTGTTTCTGCATCACTTTCACTTGGGGATGCATCTTGACCGCCTGACGCTGCGACTTAATCGCGTTTTCCAAGTCTCCAGCGGCAAAATAACAACGGCCCAGCGTGTCGAGATAACTCGGAGTGTCGGGATTCAATTCGAGCGATTTCAATGAATAACGGACGGCCTTGTCGTAGTCTCCCTCCGTGTTGCTCACCAGCCAAGCATAATGATTGTAAGCCTGGGGATCGTTGGGATCGTTCTCAATTTCTTGCTCGACTTCGGCGATTGCCCGCACGATGCGGCCTTTCACTCGTTCCCGATAGATATCATCAACCTCTTGAAGTCGGTACATCGCAATCAAAACATCGGGGTCTTTGTAATTCCTGGTGAAAGCTCGCTCCAGCGACTTGCGTTGACCCTGGAAATCTTGTTGGCTCTCCAAATGGCAGGCCGTGAAATAGTCGCGCTGAGTCCGCAACATCTTGTTCAGATAATAACTACCCTCGCTGTCGGCCATTACGGCGCTCTTCAACTCCTTGTCACCATCCACTGCGTCACAGACTTCCCCCAAGAGGTCCGCGGCCGCCTTGTCCTCGCCACGATCATGCAGGCACCAATTCGCCACGGAAGTTCTGGCGATCATGGAGTCGGTCGAAGTGAGGGGAGTCTTGTCGATGACGAATCGCCATTCCCGCTCAGACCAATCATGATACCCCAGTTCCGCGATGACATCTCCCACTTGGTTCCGTTCTTCCACGTCAAGGGCAACATGGTTGTAAGCCCGCTCAGCAAGCTCCTTAGCTTCGTCATACAAGCCACAAGCCGCTCTACCTGCGGCGACCAAATATAATAACAAGCGGTCGTCCTTGATGGCCTTGGAGTAGTGCGTTTCTAACAGTTCCAAGGCGGGCCACTGCTCGTTCTTGATGCACCAATTGATCGCCTGCATGATGGCGTCGCGCTCTCGTTCCGTTTCCAAAGTCAATAAGTCGATGCGACGACGAAGTGTTTCAAAGAGCGGTGCAGGCTGGGCGTAGTCCTTGCACAGTTGTACATGAAATTCCATCAGCCGCAACAGCAGCGACAAACTCGTGCGCGTGCGATCTTCCTTCATGTGCCCTGCTTCTTCGTCGATCAGAGCCAACCATTGCGGATCAATCTTTTGCCGATCACTCAGTTGCGAGGCATACATCCGCAACCATTGGGCAGAGTCCCGCGGGCTGTTGCCGATTTCTTCTTCGATGAGTTTCGCTTGCAAGTCAGCGGTCTGTTCATGCTTCGTGCGGTCGTTGAGGACCGCGAGAGCCGCGTGCTTGGCGAGTGCCGTGGATAACTCAAAATGCGCGATGCGGCTCAGCGCGGCTAGACCAACGGCATCATCCAATGCGGCCAATTGAGCGATGATCTCCTGGCGCTCGTCGCTGTTGACTTTGGCGTAGTTGGTCATCAACTCGCGCACCGCGTCGGCATCGGACGATCGTGCCCAATCGATGGGAACGCAATGCACAAGGTATTGCGACTGAGTGGCAATCTCCAAATCGGGATCGGTTCGCGCGTCCTGCAAATAGTCGAATGCCGCGGCACCTAACTCGATGAGCTGATTCTCCGCATCGCGTCGCTTGGTAAAGTCATCGCTTCCCAACTGCGCGATTAATTTTTTCGTCGCCTCAGCTTGGCTGCTGGCCGACGAAACTGGCTCTGCGCGGAGTGCAATAGGTTGATCGATAGCACAGGCCGTGCCAACAACCAATACATTTCCCAAGAGTGCATACACGAGAGCACGAACTTGCATCGGTGGACTCCAAGCGGAGCGCCTTGCGACATGCACGGCGAATACCCGTATCATATCCCAAATGTGGTTAATTGGGCAGCGCCGGTTGGAACGCAGGCAGGCACGGCATCGGGATCCGCCGAGGCGGACCGGCTAACTAGCGGTCGCCTTCCATTTCCTCGATGTAGCGGCGCAGGCGTTCGAGTTCGTCGGTCACGTCGCGGAGTTTGAGCATATTCTCGACCCGTTTGATGAGCTCGACTTTGTTGACCGGCTTGGAGAGAAAATCGTCGGTCCCCGCCTCAACGGCACGTTCAATGTCGCCTAATTCGTTGAGTGCAGTGACCATAAGAATCATGATACTGCTGGTGTTGGGATTGCTCTTGAGTCGCTGACAAACTTCAAACCCGCTCAGCTTGGGCATCATGATGTCCAAGAGAATCAGATGCGGCTCAAACGAGGCCACCTTGTCGAGCGTGTCCTGACCATCGACGGCAATGGCGGTCTCCAGATCGAGCCCGCCCAAATACGCCTCCAACAACTCGACGTTGGCTTCATTGTCATCGGCAATCAAAACGCGATTTTTGTGGGACATGAGTTATTTGAACTCCGGGAGATTGAGCTTCTTGAGTTCGAGAATGAGTTGGGGCATGTCAGTTTGGAGTATTTGCCAAACTCGACTGTAGTCCACTGAATCATAGCCATGCACGATACGATTGCGAAAGGCGATAATCTGTGGCCAGGGAATTTGAGGTAACTGCGCTTGGGCGGCGACAGAGACTCGTTTCGCTGCTTCTCCTACGTTAAGCACCAAGCGTTCCATGGCCAAACACCAGAGCCGATCCCGAGAAAAATCGTCAAGGCTGCGACCCTGACAAAGACTTACAGCTTCGGAGGCCAGGTCGAGCATCTGGCGCAGTGTGATCTGCTCGTTATGCTGCGACATAGATCGTCTGGGCCTCTTGGAAAACGTGTTTGAAGTATCGTTTTAGTTCAGCAGGCGTATGTAAATCAACTTCTCGACCAAAAATCGTGCCTAATTCATCCTGCATTCCAAAGAAGGCGAGGCCAGGAATATGCTCGGGATGAAACTCGACAATGACATCCACGTCGCTCTCTGGCCCAAAATCATCGCGCAACACCGATCCGAATAGGGCCATCTTGGTAATATGATGCCTCTGACAAAAATCAACGATGACTTCTTGCGGAATATCAATCGCGGTGGTGGCCATAATAATATCTCAAACTATGCCGAGGTCAGTTCTTCGCACAATGCCGCGGCGGGGACGGGGAATTGATCGCACATGGTGCGGACTTCGCTCCGAATCCGCTCGTGGGTGTCTGGATCTTCAGGACTGCGGAGCGCTTCCAAAATCCAGCGGCCGACGGATTTCATTTCGTCTTCACCCATGCCCCGCGAGGAAAGGGCCGGCGTGCCAATGCGGATGCCCGAGGGATCAACCGGCTTGCGCTCGTCAAAAGGGATCATATTTTTATTGACGGTGATCGCACAGTGATCGAGCGCGGACTCAGCAAGTTTACCGCCAATGCCCATCGGGGTCACGTCGACGAGCATGAGATGATTGTCGGTACCGCCGCTCACAAGCCGCAAGCCACCGGCAGCCAAGGTTTCGGCAAGCACTTTGGCGTTGTCGATAATCCGCTGGGCATAGATTTTGAAATCGGGCTTTAAGGCCTCTCCAAAGCAGACTGCTTTACCGGCGATCACGTGCATCAGCGGGCCCCCTTGTAAACCAGGGAAGACACGGCTGTTGATCGTCTTGCCGTACTCCGCCTTAGCAAGGCACAGGCCGCCGCGTGGGCCCCGCAAGGTTTTGTGCGTGGTGGTCGTCACAAAATCGGCGTAGGGGACGGGGCTGTTGTGCAATCCGGCTGCCACAAGCCCAGCGTAATGGGCCATGTCGACCATAAGCTTCGCACCAACACTTTGTGCGATCTCGGCAAATCTGTCGTGTGGTATTTCGCGGGGATAGGCACTCGCCCCGGCGACAATCAATTTGGGTTTGTGCTCTTTGGCGAGCTTTGCCAATGAATCGAAGTCGATGCGGTGATTATCTTGCCGCACGCCGTAGCTCACGAAGTTGTAAAGCATGCCGGACATGTTGAGCTTCATGCCGTGGGTGAGATGCCCGCCGTGGGCCAGATCGAGGCCAAGCACGGTGTCGCCCGGCTGGAGCGTGGCAAAGTAAATCGCGGCGTTGGCTTGGGAACCGGAATGCGGCTGGACATTGGCATATTCGGCACCAAACAACTCTTTGGCCCGGTCGATGGCCAGCGTCTCGACCACGTCGACATATTCACACCCGCCGTAATAGCGATGGCCGGGATATCCCTCGGCATATTTGTTGGTGAGCACGCTGCCGGCGGCTTGCATCACTGCGGGGCTGGTATAGTTCTCGCTGGCAATCAACTCGAGGCCATCTTGCTGACGAGTGATTTCGTCGGCAATGGCGGACCAGACAGCGGGATCATTGTCAGCAAGAAAGTTGGTCATCGAATCCTCAAAAGAAACATCTGGACAGCGGTGAAAAATGTGGAGTAATGATATTGTCGAAGGCATCCGCGAGAGTGTCAATCGCCGACAGAAATCGGTGCAATCCGCACTTCGACAGCCCCTTGATTGTCAGACAGTTTGGCGGGGGAATCGTTCACGCGCAAGTAAAGTACGGAATCCTCTGTGGGGGTGATCGCCGCCGCCAAACCAAGTGACAACGGTTTCGCAAACTCATCAGGATTCTTCTCGGAACGCAACACGGCAAGCAAAATGCCGAGCGGCTGGCCATCGTGGTAACACAGCGTGACACCTGCCGGTTCGCACGGCCAGGGCTCGGCATCATGGAAAATTTGGTAACGGCCCGCCGCAGTGAGATTGTATTGACGCCCTTTTCGTAACAGCCACGGCGTCGCCTGCCAACCACGATCGACGGCAATTGTTGTTGTGGTCGGTTCAGCAACCGGTGTGGCCAAAGTAGGCACGATTGCCATACGCTTAGTAGCGTAACCGTAATCGATGGCGACAATAAACGCCTCCCATTCAAATTCCAGGTCGGTCCATTCTTGGTGGAACAACTTGTGCACACGTTTGTTAAAATCAGGTTTGTTCACCTGCGCGGCGAGCTTGTGAAATTTCTCGCCATGGCGTGGATGCGAGTCCAAAAATTTGGTGAGCGCCCAGCACCAAGCGTAGGCATCGACTGACAGCGCCTCGCGATTGCTGATTGCCATGACTTCGCCCAGCGAAAGCGATTTTCCCTCTGCGACGGCCTCGCGAATGATTTTAATGCGGCCCCACATCGGCACGTCTTCCTTGTTCGCTGGGAGCACACGTAACTCAAGCTGCTGATCCTGCCAACGATGGGTGCCCAACAACTCGGCCATCCCTTCCATATACCAACCCGGGCCGGCAGCACCTAAGAAGGAAAGCATGAAACTGTGCGTCCCCTCGTGGAGCAGTAGGTGCCGCCGATAGTAGTCGCTTGGCTGCTCTTCGAGCCACAATTCGTTGCCAAGGGCGTAGCCGTTGATGAAATCAGGATTTCTTTCCGACAGCAAACCGAGAGCAGCGAATTTCGCGCGATCTTGAATGAGGAATCCTTGGACCTGCCAGTTTTCTAATTTTTCCAGAGGAACATGGAAGTATTCCGCCCAAATCGGCACGGCGGCATCGAACACCTGGGGAAGTTCATCGACTGCGGGACTTGCCGGTACGTCGGTTAGGAGCCGTAGGTGCTTGCCGGTAATTTCACGAATCCCCACGGCAGCGGCGCGGGTGCGATCCACCTCGCGCGGCGCGGGCCAATCGGCGGGGGATTGAGCGTAAATGGTCGCTCCACTCAGCAGGAGAATAGCCAAGAAGGTTCGTAGCATGATGACATTCCGTTAGCCGGCATCGTCCCGATGCCGTAAAGGCTCTGAAACTACCATCATAGCGGCATCGGGACGATGCCGGCTAACTACTTTCCCTGGAACAACTTCTCCAACTGCCGATTAATCTCGCCGCCGATCGCTTCGCGGGCGGTGCTCTGCAGGATTTGTTTGGTGATGTCGGCGATGGCTCGTTGGTCGACACGAGGGTTTTGGAAGGTTCCTTGGATGGGAATCTGCAACGTCTGTCCCGCCAAGCTGCGGAGGGCCTCTTCGCCATCAATCCAGCGGTCTTGAATCGGAATCTCGATCATCAGCGCGAGCGTCTGATCGAAGCCGACCGAACCCTGCGAGCGAATCGGCACCTTATCGATGATGAATTCCAGTTGGCGATGGTAGACGCGCCCGTCGACGACCTGAAACTCGATCTGCTGGTCGTTCATCGAGAGCAACTTGGCTTGCTTGGGAGCGGACGTCGCGGCGAGCAACTTTTGGGGATCCTTGAGCGTTTGCATCTGCTGGATGATGTTGACTAAATCCGCGATCATGGGACCTGGTAACACGGTCAGTTGATGGACGCCCAATTTGCCGGCGGTGCGAGTTAGCTTGGGATCGGCAAGCGGCACTTGGGTTTCGGCCAAGTCGAGCGAAAACTGCCCATCGACGCGCGTCGCTCCGGCGAGAATTGGAGCCACGTACTTGAGCATCTGTTCGCTCACGGCTGGCGAGATCTGAACATTCGTAATCAACGGCCCAGCGGGGATAATGATTTTTGGCGGTGCCGGATGGAAAATCGCGATCGGATTCATGGTGAGTCGCCCTGCGCCGACCGACACATCCAGCGGAGCCGTCTGCAGTCGTCCCTCGCCAAGCGTGCCTTGCAGTTTGCCAGCGCTAATGGGGAGGCCGAACACCGAGGCGCTCGTCCAACCCGTTTCCGCTTGGCCTTGCCAAACCCGTGACCAATGCGTCTTGGAATCGGCAGTCGGCAATTGGCCCCGTGCTTCGAACTGCACGACGCGATCTCCCTGCACGGTGATACTCGGTCCCGCGTAATTGGCGATCAAGCCGGCTATCACCGCCGGGTCGTATTGCAGATTGCCGCTAACCGACAGCGGACCGTTAGCAAGCGGTTTGTCCCACGCGGCCGTACCGGCGACCCGCATGGTTTGACCGTCAATCTGCAAGTTCTCGATGCTCGCGCGCTGATCCGCTACGGTGTAGATCGCTTTGCCCGCCGAGTGCAGGCGCGGCTCCGACCAGACGACCGTGGGAGGTCCAGTCGCGGCGCTTTTCACCAGTTGCAGTTGTTCGCCATCAAACGTAAAGTCGGCGAGCACTTGTTCGGAGTTCGTCGCAAAACGCATCACTCCAGCCACCGAACCGCGCGGCCAGGAAGCCTCACGCCCACCGATGACTCCCCCTGCACCGGCAAGCCGCTCCAAGTCGCTGCGAAACGCCAAGTCCCCCGTCATGACCGGCACGCGTCCCGCAGGAAACTCGAACCGCAAATCCCGCGAACGAAACGCCACCACGCTGCTGGCCAACTGAAACTCGCCCGAGGCCACCTTCCGTTCAGAGGCATTCCATTGGCCATCGCCCGAGAATTGCACCTGCGGTTCGTCGAGAATGACTTGGCCGTTGCGGACATGAAGTTGCTTGATGCTGCCCTGGAGATTGTTCACTTGCACGTCGGTCGCGCTGGCCGTAACCTGCGCTTGCAAGGCTGCATCGCCGCTCATCTCGGCGGGAATCGCATTTGACCACGGTCGCAAACGACCGGCCCAAGCATCGAGCGGCCCCGTGCCGTTGATTTCCACCGACCATGTCCCACGATTGGTGAGATCAATCGGCGCAAGCAACTTCACCGTCAGCACATCTCTTGAACCACGAAGTTCCAACGATCCGGTGGAAACCGTCTTGGGTGAGAGTTGAGCGGCGCTGCCGACTGTTTGGAGCTTCACGCTCAACTGCGGTTCTTCCCAAAGCAGTTTGTTTTGTTGCGAGACGGCAAGTTCACTGAGCGTCACATCAGCATCAGCCGCGAAGGCGTCGCCCTCGCTGGCTGTAAGCGTGAGCTTACCCGCTGCGGTGCCACGCGCCTCAATGCCCGCCAGATCGACGAACTGACCGAGTTCTTGCGTGAGTTGATCCAAATCGAGCAGGAACTCACCCTCCACGCGATTCTCGGTGGTTGTGAAATCCCCTTGTGCGAACTGCGATGCGAGCGTGACGCGATCCAACCGCGGGCCTGCGGGCGATTCGATCCACGCGGCAGAAATTTTCAGCGGCTCTTTCCACTCAATCGCCCTGCCACGATCTTGCCCCATGAGCTGGGCGAGCGAGGCTTTTGCCAACCAAGTAAATTTACCGTCGCGCTCGCCGCTGCTGGCTTGCAATTCGATATCGCCCGAATCGACACGCACTCCTTCGCGAATTTGCAACGTCGCCGGCAACATCTTGGCCAGTTTTGCCAAAGAGAGATTGCCCGAGACTTCCAAGTCTCGCTTTGGCAGATTCGCGAGGCTAGCTGTTTGCAGGTCGGCTAGCGCGAGCGTCCCGCGCGCGTCGAGTTTCGCCCAATCGCAATCGAGTTTCAGTTCTTCGGCGGTAACAACGCCGTCGGCAAAAGCAAGTTTCCACGGCACGACCAACTTTTCCGCGCGAAGTTCATCGCCTTTCAGCACATTGCCGGTGAGTAGGAGATTGTTCGTCTCTGAGCGACCCCAGGTTTTGATCGCAATCGTTCCCTCGGTGGCTGTGC
The DNA here is from genome assembly GCA_034439695.1 of Bythopirellula sp. Lineage (GTDB taxonomy): Bacteria > Planctomycetota > Planctomycetia > Pirellulales > Lacipirellulaceae > Bythopirellula. The sequence continues at coordinate 31,234 of JAWXAV010000185.1, forward strand.
TCCAGGTGGCATGCGCATCAAGCGACGTTATGCCCGCGAGTTGGTTTTCTCCCAACAAACGAGTGAGCCATGGCGAGAAAGCCGCCAGTTGTATCCCTTCGGCCAGAAAATCAAGCTGCTGCTCACCACTTTCAGTCGGCACGACGCGAAATTTGACCCGACCCTCTGGCTCATTCTCGCTGCCTGCCACCACAGCCGTGCCATCGGCAGAAACTTTGCCGTCAGGCGAACCGAGATTTGTGGTGAGATTAATTTGCTCCAAGCTCCATTGCGCGTTGCTGACGGTGTCGAGACCTCGCAACGCGCCTCCGACAATCTCGAGATTCACGATCGGCGGTGCTTGCGGGGCGGAGGGGATCGATTCGCTGGCGGTTGGTTGTTGTTTCGCAACTGCCGCCAGGAAATCCTCGACATTGCTCCCGTCGGGGCGCGTGGCCACGTAGGCCGTCGGTTTGACAACCCTCATCGTGCCCAAGTTGCGCGATTGAATCACCAACCCCAAGAGCGAACGCTCCACCGCCAAAGACTCAAAAGTCACGAGCGGATTGCCGGCCGGATCGAGAATCGCCGCGTTGGTAAGCGATTGCGAACCAATCCAACTCAGCCCCGCGCGTTCGCATTGAATCCGCCAACCTCCCACCGGCATTTGCCAATTGAGGAGCGTGTCGCGCAATGGGGAATGAGCAATTAACATGGGGGCTACGGCTATCGCACCCATCAGTAGCAACCCCAGCACAATCAGCCGGCGCAAAAAACGACCCTTGTGGCGCGGCGGTCGCTTTTCGGCAGTTTCATCCGCGAGTTGCTTGGAGGTAGAGCGTCGCTTGGCCATGGCGTGGGAAGGCAGCTAGGAGCGCGCAGCGCAAGCCACGCAAGGAGCAAGTATATTTGGATCAAGAGAGCCGCGATTCTAAACTGCCAGCAGAAACAGGCCTAGAGCGAGTGGCGTGCTAGCGAATGTGCTTTCCTTAAGCGCTCGGCTGAACTACAATGAAATTCATGAGCGGTGTCGTGAATATCGATCCTGAAATTCTAGGCGGTACTCCCGTTTTTTCGGGCAGTCGAGTACCTATCGAGTCCCTCTTCGACTATCTCAAGCGGGGTCGTAGCATTGACTATTTTCTTGAACAGTTTCCAACGGTGCGCCGTGAACAAGTCGAAGAATTGCTGGAAACTGCCAAAGCTAAGGCTGTGGCTGTTCCCTTTTAGCCATGAAGCTGCTTCTCGATGAAAATTTGCCGCATCAACTTCGGCATGAAGTCATTGGTCACGATTGCTTCACGGTGGCATTCATGGGTTGGGGTGGAGTCAAAAATGGTAAGTTACTCTCCCTTGCCGAGTCCGCTGGTTTTGATGCTCTGCTCACAAAAGATTCGAATTTGCAATACGAGCAAAATCTCGTCAATTTGCCAATTTCAGTCGTTGTGTTGCGAGCAACTTCGAACGACATCGAAGACGTACGCCCTTTGCTGCCGTCGCTTTTAATTGCACTGAAAAATTTGCCACCCAAACAAATCGTTCATATTTCAAACTAAACACCACTACAAATCAAAATTAAACGTCCGCTTGATGTAGCGCCACATGCGGCTGGCGAGGGTACGGGGTTCGGTCTTGATGCGCGCACTCCCCGTCAGGCCGTTGCGGAAGAGGCCGAGCGAATTGTCGAGCCGCACCTCGGCTTGGTACGAAGTTGACAGCGGTTTCACCATGCCCCCCGGATCGTGTTGGGCGGGGACCGCACCGCCGGACGTGCTTGCCAATCGAGGGCTGACCGCCTCCATTTGATCGTCGGCGACCGATTCGAGCTTGCTGACGAACACATGATAGGCCGACTCGTTGAACATGAGTTTCACCTGCTGGCCCTCTTTCACCAAATCCATGTCGCTTTGGCTGACTACCAACACCGCGTCCCATTCGTTGGGATTGCCGATTTGACAGAAAACATTGTCATTGCCGTCGGGCGAAAACGTCGCCCCCAAGTTTTTCTCTTCCATCGGCCAGCCCGACCAACTTGCCAGCTCGACCTGCTGATCGCCTGACTTATCCTCGCGATAGGGTGGCGGGATGATCGTGCCGGCGCGAGACGCATGCAGTTCCAGCCGCTTGGCATCGCGCAGCTTTTGGTTGAGCTGATCGTCCAAGGCATCCAACCGCTGACGAATGACCTCAATCTGCAAACCGGCATTGGGATCGTGGAACTGCATCTGCTCTAGGTTCACAAGCTGAGCCTGACTCGATTCCCGCTCACCGCGGAGTTGCTCGATCTCAAGCTCTAAATCAAGATTGCTCAGCTTCGCCAAGAGTTGTCCTCTTTCCACCTGCTGCCCAGGTTTGACATAAACTTCGTCGAGCGTCCCCGCGACGTCAAAATACACCGTCGCCGCATCGCGCGGCTGCAATTCGAACTCACACATCACGCTTGAAGGAAAGGGAATGAACCAGATCGCCGCCATGACCGTGGCCAACACGGCCAAGGTGGCGTACATCCGCACTTTTTTCACTTTACTGATACTCCCCGGTACGCGAAAAAATTTATAGATTTTCCACAGCGGCATCACCAACATGCCATACAGGGAACCAAGTGCAATCAATTGTCCCAAAATTTTAAGGCCATACGGTTCGAAGACTTTGTTCAGGAAATACAGAATGGAAAGGAGCACGACCCAGCGATAGAAAAACGACGCCACGGTGTAGAGCGCGAATAATCCTTGATGCCGATGAGGCAGAAACGGGTCGTCGCGCTCTTCCAGACCCAAGCACAACCACCCCAATTTGCGGTTGAGAATGGTGCTCGCTTTTTGCCGCAGATTGGGAATCTCCAGAATATCGCTCAGGATGTAATAACCGTCGTATCGCAAGAGCGGGTTGGCGTTGAAAAGGATCGTGCTCACCGAGCTGACGAACATAATGTTGAGGCAGAGGTAGTTGAGAAATCCCGGCTCGCTAAACCACCAAATGAAGGTGGCTATGGACGCGAGCACGACTTCCACGTACATTCCCGCCGCGCCGATCGCCGCGCGATGCCAGCGATTGGGGAGCATCCAGGAATCGGACACGTTGCAGTACAAGCAAGGCGTGAGCACGAGAAACATGACCCCCATCTCGTGACATTCCCCGCCAAAATGTTTGCATGACATGCCATGGCCAAATTCGTGCAGAATTTTGGTGCAGCCTAACACTCCCGCAATCAACAGCCAGTTCTGCGCGGCGAAAAAGGAATGGAACGACGGGAGTTTCGCTTGGAACACATCGAACTGCACAATCACCAACGTCAACGCCGCGGACGCCAAGATCAACGAGCAAATCGTCGCTGGAACGGTAAAGAACCAGCGAACCCAAGGGTACATCGCATTGAGAATCCGCTCGGGATCGATCCCCCGCATTCGGAACGACATGATGTTGCTAAAGGCTTGGACTAACTCCTGGCGTTTTTTCTGGTCGCGGCGCTTCTTGAGCTGCACCCCCTGCCCCGCCGCGTCGGACAGCACCAAGCCGCTGCGGTGCAACATGCCGATAAAGTTTTGCAGTTCTTCGACGCGGATCGTTTGTGGTGGAAACTCTTTCTCGAAGCGTTCCGCGATTTCTTCAAGGCTCGATTGGCCGTCGAGCATTTGCATCACCGCGTATTCCTCTTCCTCAAAGCGAAAATATTGAAGGCCCACGGGATCCTTCACGACCCAATAGACGCGGCCCTGGTAGCGTTGCTTGCGCGCCTTGAGATCGGGCCGGGCGCGGATCGTGAGCTTCCGCGACGAACTCGAAACAATGCTAGTTGCTAAGGTGGCCATGGGATATTCGCTGTCAGCGTATCGTTTTTTTCAATTCTTCTTAGCTGTAGGCGGTAGCCGACGGTAGAATCGTCACGACCGCCGGCTACCGCCTGCGGCTATTAGGACAGCTATTTCTGCAAATGAATAGTCATTTTCGCGCGTTGGCCCATGCCGGGCTGGATGGCCCAGTTGTCTCCCTCCTTGGTGTTCACGATTTCGGCGCGGACCAGATAATTGCCGCCGCTCTCGATGAGCTGGCCCACATGCACGACGGTTCCCTTGAGAGTAATCTCATTCCCCCGAGCGCGTTGGATCGCCACCGTGACGGGTCGACCCATCAGTTCCCCTCGATCAAAATCTTTGGCACCGACAAACGCTTCGACATAAAGCTTGTCGAATCGCATCAAGGTAAGTATCGGATCGCCCGGATTGACCCACTCCGATTTTTCCCGGTGTAGCTTGACGACTTCTCCGGCAAATGGTGCGTAAATTGTGCGCTTTTCCAGGGCGACCTCCGCAGCGGCACGCTCCGCGCTTTTAGTTTTGGCGTCGAGAGAGGCAAGAACTTGGTCGTTCTGAGCTTTTTCAATTTGCAATTGGCTCTTCTCGAACATCAACTTCTTCTGGGTGACTTCGATCTCGGGAACCGCCCCCGGCGAACGCCTGTTCGCTTCGATGTCGCGGTCCCAGTCTTTTTTGGCCACCTCAGCCGTCTTCGTGGCAAAGCGGGCTTCGATGTCGTCCTTCGCCCGCTTCTCGGCGGACTCTTGGGCAAACTTAGCAATGTTGACCGCCGCTTGAGCTTCGCGGTCGTCGATCACCGCAATTTTGGCTCCCGCATCAATGGGAGAGCCTTCTTTCACGCCCATCTCGGTGAGCACGCCTTCCTTTTGCGCGGGAATCTCCACTTCGTCTTTGACCTTCACTAAGCAAGGCTCCAGCACAGGATCTGAGAGGCTATCCGTGGCGGTGGCGCTGCCCGTGACGGTCGAGAAGAGGATTAAAAAAAATACTGCTCTCATTCAATTGCTCCTGCGGTCAAAATTCCTAATCGGGTCGCCTCACGGGGTCGGGACGACCCGGCTCGCATTTGAAATTATCACGACTTGTTACAAACGGAAAAGAATCCGCGATTGCACGAACTCAAACAGGTCGTGCAACAAAACGTACCCCACTGCCCGCTGGCCACACATGACTTTGGCCTTGGCGTCGGCACCCACTTTGAGTTCGTTGGCTGGGTCTTTCACTAGGCGTTTCAGATCTTCCTGGGGAAAAGACACGATCATGCGAACCGTGTTGCCCTTTTCGCCCTGCACCTCGGCACTGGTATCGATCTCCTCGACCGTGCCAGAGAGATGCTCGGCCGAGTGCGTGGCTAGAATAAATGAAACTTCCAGCTTGGCATTCGGGTCTTTTTGGCGAAGCTCTTGGAAATACTCGACAACATGCCCCATCTTGGCTTCGGGCAGGTAGACCTCAAGTTCCCAATCGCTCGACGGGTCGGCCACTTCCATCAGCCGTTGACCCTTGTGAACAGTGCGATTCTCGATCAAATCGCGGACCTTCCATGTGACCACGCGGCCGTTAATCGGGCTGGTGACAGAAAGCTGCGCTTCCTTCTCCTTCATCAACGCGCGTTGCTTTTCCAAGCTCTCGCGTTTCTTCTGCAATTGGGCCAGTGTGCCCGTCAATTGTTCAAGCTCTACCGGATCTTTTTGCGGATTGTTGGTGAGCATCTGCCGCTGGCGGTCGGTCGAGGCGATTTCTTCCAGCAAACCCTGATACTCGCCGTCGACTTGGTTGATCTGCGCTTCCAGGTCGACGCTCCTCATCTGAGCCAGCAGATCACCTTGCTTCACAGTCTGCCCGTGAACGACAGGCACCTCGGTTACGAGGCCATCGATCCCGGCAAACACGTCACGACGAATTTCCGGGAGCAACTTACCGTCAGCGACCATCGTAAAGTCATAAGGGACCGTGGAGAGCGCGAAGATTGCCGCAGCTATCGCAATCGAAGCCAGAATTGTCTTGGGAAGATTACGGGCCGTCACCAGCACTCGTGCCTTGCCCAATGTTCGCCACAAGGGCAGCAGGAACAACCCCTCGAATTCTTGAGCGTTCGTGAGCGCGGTCGCGCTGTGGCGGCGGACCACTTCAATCCGTTGCAACATCCCCTCGGGAGGCCGACTGTCGACCAATTGCTCGATGACAATCGCTCCCAGGATGTTCTCAGCTTTTTTGTCTCGTTTGGCTTCGGGGGAATCGTCGAGTTCCTTATCGGACTCTCGCAGTGGCAAGACTGCAAGTTGCTTGGTGTGCGATTCATCGACATAGGCATTCACCGCCTTTTCGACCTGCGGAGCGAGGTCGGCCGTGTCCCCCGTGAACCACAGATCGTCGCCGGTGCGCGAGACGGTGGTTGCCAAATTACGCAGCAGTCGCACGACATTCGAGCGCTTGTCGAATGTATCCTGCCCACTGATGGCGGAGACTTGGTACTTCGACCCTTGGCGCAACACGACGGTCACGCGGTCGCAGCCAATCAACCGACGGCCTTCGTTGGCGATTGTGTACGCCGTTTCGCGTGAATCGAGTGCCTTGTGGACGAGCGTGGTGAACGCTTCGAGTTGTTCCCACAAAGACTGTTTGGTGGTGAAATGTTTCAACCGCCGAGTTTTGACAAACTCACCCGCCAGTTCGCTGATCTGCACCAAAAACCGCAGATAGCCGCGCTGCGTGGTGGGCCGTCCGCCGCTGCGTTGAAAAATCTCGATCATCCCCTCAACGCCGCGATCGCTCATGATTGGAGCGAGAACTAATAAGAATGCTGTTGGATTCGCTGCCGCATCGTCGCCGTCGCCGCCACCCGAATGAGGCGGCACGATCGTTGGCTCGCCCTTCTCAATCAGTTGGGTGAGCATCCGGCCATGCTGCATCTGGGCCGCTTCGCTTTCGGCGAGCCCCGTTTGCCGGAGGTTGACCTGGTACTCCAGCTTCAGGGGACCGTTTTCTTCGCGCATCCAGACGACGCCGCCCACCGCGGCCAGTGCCGACACCGATTTGTCCATCATCGCGGCGAAGAACTCATTGGGCTCGATTTCCGAGCGGCTTAACTCGACCACTTCTTGCACGAGACTTTGAATCTCGAATTTCGCGCGTTGCACGGCATCGTCGTCAGGCGCACTTTGCGCTGAAGACGCCGTGGCTTGGGCAGGATCAGAGGACGATGTGGACACGGCAAACCATGACAAGCGTGAAAGGGGATTTTGAACGTGGACTGCTACCAACTGTTTCGGCTGGGCGTTGCTGTCAGTTTACACGTCAAACAAGACTGATGGGTTCAGGGTACTATCATTGTGCGGGCCAAAGGGGTTACGTCAAACACCAACAGTGCCGAAGGCTCGTGCTTCAAGGCAGCCAGCCGTCACAAGCCGCGTAATCTGCCCAAATCCAGCTTGCTCGCCATCATTATAAGATTCAGCTTTCCTGGGTAGGCTTACCCCGATTCTTCACGATTGGGGCTTCAACAGCCCTTTTCTCGGCGAAATATATGCGGGTTAGGCCAGAAGGCCTCAGTTCTCGCTTGGAAGATAGCCCGCCAAGTGGTAGGATTAGAAGACTTGTTGCTATATCTCAGCGTTGAGAGTAGGTGGCACAAGAGTCCTTTGTTGCAGATCTCAGCGAGATTAATGTATGTCGAAGCAGAAAGAAGAGGCCCTGGAAGTTGAAGGGGTCGTCACCCAGGCACTGGCAAACACGCGATTTCGCGTCGAAATTGAGGGGGGTCATGTCGTGACCGCCCACGTGGCCGGCAGAATGCGCAAGCACTTTATCCGCATCGTCCCCGGCGACAAAGTGCGGGTCGAGCTCTCCCCTTACGATCTGACCAAGGGCCGCATCACCTTCCGCGAGCGGTGATTCCCCATTTAGTCGCGGAGCTTGCTCCGCGCTCTGAGCCCGCCGGGATTGTGGGGCTATGTGGCTTTTCCGGGCGGATTTTCTGGCGAATCCCGGCAATAATCTCGTCGCGCGGGGCGTATAACAGTATAACTATTTACCCGCCTGCAAAAAATTCTGCCGCGGCAAGTGAAACCAACGGGCTTCACATCCGTAACAGCGTTACCAGCGCGGCATTCCCTTTCATCGACTTACGGAGAATCACTGTGAAGAATCGACTCGGTTCCAGCCTGAAATTACTGTCTGTCGCGCTCGTCGCGGCGGTTTCCCTCTCGGCTTTGGCCGCTCCCCTGCGTGCCCAAGCGACCGGCGAGATGAAACCCGTCGTGTTGGTCACGCTCAGCGGTTATGACGCGCTCAAGCAAGACATCAACTTCATCGGCAGCCTCGCCGGCCAACCCGAACTTGCTTCGCAATTCGAGCCTTTCATTTTGGGTTTCACTCAGGGGTTGGAAAAAGACAAGCCGTTGGGCGTGCTGATCCAAAGCGATGGCATGAATTTCGGCGGCGCGATCTGCCTGCCGATTAAAGACCTCGCCACGTTTGTCGCCAACCTCAAGGCGTTCGGCGTAACCACCGCCGACGCGGGCAACGGCGTCACTCAGATTTCCGCCAATGGGCAACAGCTTTTCGGCAAGAATGAAGGGGGCTGGACCTTCCTCTCGATGATGCCGCAAATGCTCGAAAACTTGCCCGCCGATCCGGCTGAGGCTTTTTCCTCACTCATTAAGGAATACGATCTCGGCATCCGCGCGAACGTGCAAAATATTCCCGAACCGTATCGTCAAATGGCCATGCAGCAGTTGCGAGCCGGCATGGAAGCGGGCATGAAGCGCAAAGATGATGAAAACGACGAACAATACAAAGCCCGCACCGCGCTGGCCAATTCGCAGGTTGAGCAACTCGAACGCATGATTAAGGAGATCGATCAGTTCACCTTTGGCTTGTCGGTCGATAGCGAACAACAACGCACGTTCATGGATTTCGTCTACACGGCAGTCGCAGGCTCGCAACTAGCCGAGCAGTTAAAAACCATGGCCGATCCAAAAACCAATTTTGCCGGCTTTTTCCAACCGAATGCGGCTGGCATGATGATGGTGTCCTCGAAAATCAATGACAGCGACATCGCCCAAACGAAGCAAATGGTGGAATCCCTGCGGACTCAAATCGCCACGGGGATCGACGAAGAGAGCGATCTTCCCAGCGATGCCGCCAAGCAAACCGCCAAGGACGCCTGCAACGATTTCATCGACGCCATGTTGGCCACTGTCGAGGCCGGCAAGATGGACGCCGGGGCCGTAATGAATCTCTCCCCGGAAGCACTCACGGTTGTGGCCGGTGGTTTCATCGCTGACCCCGCCAAAATCGAGAGCGGCCTCAAGAAGCTGGCCGAGCTCGGCAAGGAAGAGCCGGAAATGCCTCCCGTGAAATGGAATGCCGAGAGCCACGCCGGCGTGAACTTCCACACGCTCAGCGCTCCGACCCCTGACGAAAAAGAAGCTCGTCAATTGTTTGGCGAGACCATCGACTTTGCCATCGGCATTGGCAAGGACTCCGTCTACTTCGCAATGGGTAGAGATTGCCTGGCGGCAGCCAAAAAGGTGATCGACGACTCCGCGGCCAGCCCCGGCAAGTCGATTGCCCCGATGGAGCTTAGCGTTTCGGTCGGCCAGATCATTAACACGATCGCTGCGTTCGACGCCGATGACCCCGTCCTCAAAACGGTAGCCGATACGCTCAAAACCGAGGCCGTTGGCCGCGATCACGTTCGAATCGTTGCTCAGCAGATCGAGAACGGGCTGCGGACTCGTATTGAAGCCGAAGAGGGTGTCATGCGCGCGATCGGCGTCGGCGTGAAGGCCGCCCAGATGCAGGCAATGGGTGCCGTCCAAGAGGTGCCGGTTGGCGCGGCTCAATAGTTGGTTGCAGACGAACTTTTGTATAAAATCAGGCAGCGGTTACTTTTGTAGCCGCTGCCTGTTTTGTTATACTCTGCCTCTCATCTTTGTTAGAACATGCTCAGGGAGGTAGCCATGGAAAAGACTTCACTTGTACTCACGATTCTCGGCCGGGATCAGCCGGGATTAGTGGATTCGCTCGCCGCGATTGTCGCCGATCATGGCGGTAATTGGGTCGAAAGCCGGATGGCCCATCTCGCGGGTCAATTCGCCGGCATCTTGCGCGTGGAAGTGGAACCCGCGCAAGCGGCAGCCCTCACCACGGCGATTAAGAATCTTACGGCCCAAGGGCTGGAGTCGATGGTGTGCGCCGATCCGCAGCTACCCAAGTCCACGACGGGCACCCTCGCGCAGCTCGATGTCGTGGGGCTGGACCAGTCGGGCATCGTGCGAAAAATCAGCCAAGTCCTCGCGGCCAAGGGAGTGAATGTCGAAGAACTCGCGACCGAATGCACGGCGGCGGCCACCACGGGTCAAAGCCTCTTCCACGCCACGGCCCAACTCCGCCTGCCACAAGGCTTGGAAATCGAAGTGCTGCGGGTCGCACTCGAACAAGTCGCCGCAGATTTGATGGTGGATCTCACGTTGGAGTGAAGTTACCCAGCGTCTACGCGAGGTACAGATGAGGAAAGGTTTCACGGCGAAATCGCAGCTCTATCAGGACGATCTGGCATACATACATGCTGATGGATACGGCTTTCATTCTGCTGGTGCTGGCGATGCCATTCTTGGTTGGCTGAAACATTTTAACATGCCAAGCGGCATGGTTGTCGATTTAGGTTGTGGCGGTGGCCAATGGATCGAACGACTCAATCAATCAGGTTATGACACTTGTGGGATTGATATCTCGCCAAGCATGATACGATTGGCCAAACGAAATTCACCGACATCAAAACTCGTATGTGGATCTTTTTCCGACGTTACAATTCCAGACTGCGATGCGGCGACCTCGTTGGGTGAACCTCTGAATTATTTACGCAGCGGCCCAGCGATGCGCCGTACCATGCGGAACGTGTTCGCCGCTCTGAGGCCCGGAGGAGTTTTTATCTTTGATGTGCGACATCCGACGAGTGCCCCCGTTGGTGTACGGGAAACTCATAAGTCATCCAAAGAGTGGTTTTGTCACGCACGCATTGAAGAAGATTCGCGCAAAGGTGAACTGATACGCTTCATTACGACCTTTCGGCAAACGGCAGAAGGAGACTACTGCCGCAATGAAGAAGTGCATCGTTTAAAACTCTTTCCGCGCGGGGAAATCACGCAGTGGTTGCGTAGAATTGGATTTCGCGTAAAGACCGCACGTTGCTATGGAACATACCAGATGGGACCACGACAATCGGTGTTCATTTGCCGAAAGCCTTAAAACGAGCAGTCACCATTTGATTTTTACCTCATCTGCCATTGCTTGATCGCCTCGATGGGAAAAAACAGCATGAGAACATTTAAGAGCAGGCTGTCGCGAATTGTGATGAGGAGCAGCACTTCACAGCCGAAAAACAATATCCACGTCGCCCGCCAGCCGATGCGCTGGGCGATCACGATACCCAACCAACACGCCAACAAATCGCCCAAGCTGTTCACAATCGAATCGCCCGTGTAGCCGAGCGCGGCCGTGGCGTCGCGATAGCGGTTGATAACCCATTGGGTATTCTCGACGATTTCCCAAGCGGCCTCTATCGCGAGTGCCAACCAGAGTTGCCATTGCCACTTCCAACGTTGGAACACCAGCCGGACGGCCCAGAAGAACACCAAGCCGTGCTGAAAATGCGTGAGGGTGTAAGGATCGGCCAGGTGTTGCGACGTGTGCGGGCCGTTCGGATCGCTGACCCAAAAGCGGAGCGAACCACACTCACAGAACCACATCCGTCCTTGGGCACGAAGTTGCACAACCATAAGCGCAAGCGTGACGGCGATAGCCAACCAAGGCCAATTCTTGCGCTCAAGGATTTTTAGCTTCATGCAGTCTTCCCCGATCACTTCGCAAGACTTACTACAACAATCGAATGAGCAGGAAGGTTCATTTTTAGTGCGCCATTGCTTATCGAGCAATCTTTGAACTCGGCGGGTTTGACTTGTTCGGGATTGTCAAACGTGTTGTGGGCATCGAGCGCGTCCGCCGTCAGCACGCGGCCAGTGACTTTGGTGGCTTCAATACCGGCGAGCTTGCACTCAACTTCCACGGCATCCTTAGCACTGGTGTTCACCAGCGACACATAGACCACGCCATCAGCGGCTTGCGAAGCCGACACACTTACGGCCGGAATTTCCTGCTCACCAAATTTGTAGGCGGGCGATTCCAGTTCGACCGGCAAATAGGTGGTGTCTTGATGGACCTTGCACATCTCAAAGGCATGGTAACTAGGGGTAAGGATCATTTTCTCTCCCTCGGTAAGCATCATCGCTTGCAGCACATTGACCGTTTGGGCAATGTTGGCCATCCGCACACGGTCGTGGTGGCGATGGAAGATGTGAAAATTCAGGACCGCAACCAACGCATCGCGGAGTGTGTTTTGTTGGTAGAGAAAAGACGGATTCGTGCTTTCCTCGCCCTTATACCATGTGCCCCATTCATCGACGAACAGCGGAATCCGCCGGTCGGGATCGACATCGCTCATAATTTCGTCGTTGGCTTCGAGAATTTCATCCATCTTAAGCGTGTCTTGCAAAATGCCGACCCATTTATCTTCGCCAAAGCCAGTGGCAGGGAGCTTGTCGCTCCAGGGAGCTGAGAGGGTGTAATAATGCAGCGACAGCGCCTGCATGTGATGACCCACGCGGTGGATCACGCCATCGGTCCAAGCCGGATCGCCCCCATTGGGACCACAGGCCACCCGCACCAGCTTGTTGCCACTGAAGTCACGACAGAACGTGGCGTACTGCTTGAAGAGATTCGCATAGAAGCCGGGCGTCATGTTGCCACCACAGCCCCAGTTTTCGTTGCCCACCCCAAAGTACGTGATCTTCCAAGGCTTCTCGCGGCCGTTGGCGCGCCGCAGATTGGCGAGCTCGCTATCCCCATCGAAAGTGAGATACTCGATCCAGTCGCGCATTTCTTGGGGAGTGCCGCTGCCGACGTTGCCGGCGAGATAGGGCTCGGCACCCACGAGTTCGCAGAGGTTTAAGAATTCGTGCGTGCCAAACGCATTGGTTTCGATCACTTCTCCCCAATGGATATTCACGCGTTGCGGACGTTTGTCGCGTGGTCCGACGCCGTCGCGCCAATGGTAATCGTCGGCGAAGCAGCCCCCTGGCCAACGCAGATTGGGACAATTGAGATTCTTCAGCGCCTCGATCACGTCGTTACGAATGCCGCGGGTATTGGGAATCGGCGAATCCTCGCCGACCCACAGGCCGTCGTAAATACAGCGACCGAGGTGCTCCATGAAGTGCCCGTAAATGTGCCGACTGATTTTGCCCTTGGGCTGGTCTCCTTGGATCGTTGCGGTGGCTTGGAGGGTCTCTGCCGAAGTGCTAGCCCCGACAAGAACAAAGTGAATTACGAGCAAGTAACCGTAGTACTTTGAGAGTCTGGCCATGAACAACCACCTGGGAACAAACATGAGAAGGAAGGGATAAGCAACAACAAGCAGCATTTTGCCGGGAAATGTGCTATCCGCAAGGCCCTCCTAGCAAATGCGGTTCCCCCTCACTGCTTAAAGTTGTGGGCAAAAAATTGGGGTCGTGCTTGGCTAGATGTCGATATTCGAGTAAGATTGTGACAGATTTCACAATGTCGCTCATGGCCGTGCGATGCGTTGCATCGTGGCTTAAATTCATAACAAAACACCGTAGCCATGGCCAAGCAAGGTCCACGCAAAAAAGTACCCAAAGAGTTGGCGATCATAAACGCCGACAATTGCACGGGCTGCGAATCCTGCCTCGAGGTTTGCCCCGTTGATTGCATTGTGCTGCTCAAGATTGATGGCGGGATCATCAAGGGAAATCAGCAGTGGTGCGAAATCGACCTCGAGCGCTGCGTCGGCTGCGAAGTTTGCGTCCATATTCCCGGCAAAAAATCGAATCCCTATGATTTGAAGGTATGCCCTTGGGATGCCATCGAGATGGTTCCCACGGAAAGGGCGGCTCAGGTCATGGCCCAGGTGGGCGGGCCCCCCGAGTACATACGGGACAATTGGGACCGTCTGGTGAGCACGGCTCAGAATCTTGCCGAATTGCGGGCCGCGAACTGACGCACGATTATTTCTTAGAATAGTCGATTTCATCCGCGCTAGGCTTGGCGTAGAATCAGGGCTGTTTCCGAACTGATTCTCTTGTCATGGCTGAGGAACGTCGCGATGCGTCTCATATTGACTTCTGAGCAAACCAAGAAACTTTCTTCGGTCACGGGAAAAGTAGAAGTGATCGATGCCGTCGGCCGCACGATTGGCCACTTCACCCTCGTCGAGCCAACCGTGACCGAAACACAGGAACTCACTAGCGAGGACTACGCCGAATTACGGCGTCATATTGGGGAATCCTCGGCGGAAAAGGGGCCTGCCTTCAAAGCCCAACAGATCCGCGATCGAGCTTAGCTGCTCGGATTACTACTCTCGCGCTCCACCGCCGACACGATCTTCTGCATGTATTCAATGCTCAAACGAGCGATCTCCATCGGGCTCGGTTCGTACTTGAAGACTTCGACACTTACCCAGCCATCGTACTTGATGTCGTGAAGGGCTTGCATAATCGCTCCGTACTCGACGTTGCCCATGCCAGGGCCGAGCAAGTTCGGGTCATTGGAATGAAAATGCGCAAGCCACTCTTGGCTGCTCGTGATGACCACACCTATGGGATACTTTTCACTCGACATGGCTTTCACGTCGAGATGCAATCGGCAATGCGACGAATCGACGAGTTTCGCTAAGCGGATCCCCGTCTCGGCAGTGAGCATGAAGTCACCCTCAGCGGGGCCAAGTGGCTCCAAGGCGATTGTGACCCCTAGACTTTCGCACGTCGGCATCACGGCTTGCAGCACTTCGGCGGCGTACTGCTCGGCGTCGTTGTAACCCACGCCGGGTAGTAGGTTGCGCTGCTGAGGCGAGCCGAGAACCATCACCTTGCCCCCCAGGTCAGCACAGAGCTCGGCGAGTGCTTTCAAATAGTCTGCCGTTGCCTCGCGCACTGCTACCTCGGGACTCGTGAGATAAAAGCCTTGTGTCTTGGCCAGTAGCCAGTGCAAACCCACAATTTCGAGTCCCGCTTCGGCGGCGATCTTGGCAACGTGTTGCCGCATGAAGGCCGGCACGGCACGGGCATCGAAGTGCTCATCCGCTTTCCAAAGCGTAAACGGGGCGATTTCCACGCCGGTGTAGCCCAATTTGGCTACCTGCGGCCAAACTTCCTGAAACGGCTCGTCACCAAACATCTCGTTGCAAAAGGCGTATTTCATAGTTTGCTTACCGCAGCTAGTTTTCGTTCATTCATGAACTGGTTATGATTCATCGACAGTATTAAATTCTCTCCGCTTTACTGGAAAGCACAATTCTTATGCCACTTACTTCACGGAAGATACATCAAGGCGACTGCATCGAATTGATGCAGCGAGTTGATGCTGGCTCGGTTGATTTGGTCTTTGCCGACCCACCTTTTAACATCGGCTACGAGTATGACCAATACGATGACCGCCAGGATGACCAAAAATATCTGGATTGGTGTCGTGATTGGATTAAAGAAGTGTATCGTATCTTGAAACCGAGCGGCACATTCTGGCTGGCCATCGGGGACGAGTATGCCGCCGAGCTAAAAGTTGCGGCCCAACGCGAGATCGGCTTCACGACGCGTAGTTGGGTGATCTGGTATTACACGTTTGGAGTGAACTGCAAGAACAAGTTTAGCAGGTCGCACGCGCATCTGTTCCACTTTGTCAAAGACGAAAAGAATTTCACATTCAATGCCGATGATCCGGCAATCCGCATTCCCTCGGCACGCGCGCTTGTGTACGGCGATAAACGAGCCAACCCCAAGGGTCGGCTTCCGGATGATACCTGGATTCTGCGTCCGCAAGATTTTCAAAGCGACCGCTATGGTTTTACGCCTGAACAAGATACGTGGTATTTCTCGCGGGTGGCGGGCACGTTTAAGGAACGCCAAGGTTTTCATGGGTGCCAGATGCCGGAGCAATTGCTGGCCCGCATCATTCGCGCCAGTAGTAATGAAGGCGAGTTGGTGCTCGATCCGTTTTCCGGGAGCGGGACAACGCTGGCGGTGGCTAAAAAACTGGGGCGGGAGTTTCTTGGTTGCGAACTCTCGACCGACTACGTGAAGTATGCCACGGAAAGACTCGAAAACATTCAATCAGGCGATCCACTCGATGGCCCTGCCGATCCCGTCGCGAGTGCGCCGAGCACGGCGAATGGGACGACACTCGAATCGCGCATGATAAAGTTAGCGCGGGGCACCAAATAGCCCGGCAGTGGGACACTGCCGCCTAACGGCTTCAGTCCGACTGTTTTCCCTTCTTCGGCAAAAACCCCGTGCAGAACGTCAGTACCATCGCGCCCCAGAAGATCCAAAATGCCGCTGATTGATAATCATGGAAGTCGACGCGATGGGGTTCTTCGGGCGTATTGAAGCCCCAGTCGATAAGTAACTTCGCCCCAATCAAAAGCACTAACCAATAGGCGGTCGCTTCAAACCGCGGGAAGCGCTCGAGCATTTTGATAAAAATCACCGCGGCGAAGCGCATCAAAACCACGCCCAGGATGCCTCCCGTGATAATCACCCAGAGCTTGGGATGGGGTGGTAGCGAACCCTTCGGTGCGGGACCGACAAGTGCGATGGCTGCCAAGATCGAATCGACGGCAAACGCGATGTCGGTCATTTCGATGACAAACACCGTGGGCCAGAATTTGGCCGTGCCATCTCTCACGGTCCCTTGGGTCAATTCCGTGGCACCCGGAACTGGTACGCGTTGTTCGATTTCCGCCGTTTCTTCCGCGCTGGTGAGTGGCAAGCCTGTCTTTTCATGCACGAAAGATGGTTCGCCCGCCGAATCAATCGTGGCATGGCCATCGTCTTCGCCACGCTCAAACCACAAATGCTTGATGGCGATGTAGGCGAGGTAACCGCCTCCGAGCAGTTTTACGACGCGCCATTTGAGCAAAAAGGCGGCCACGCCAATCGCCAAGAAGCGAAAGACAAACGCCCCGACTAAACCATAGGTGAGCGCACGCTTCTGCTGACTCTTGGGCAAGCGTTTGGCCAGCAGACCAAGTACGAGGGCGTTGTCAATCGACAGTACGCCTTCGAGCAATATGAGCAAGCCCACGATTCCCAAATCCCCCCATACGAATTCTTGTCCAAACGGTAACGCAGCAAACATAATGATCCTATAACTTGGGGAAACTGGGACACTCGGATGTAAGGGGAATATAAGTCCACAATTATGACAACCCTCCAAAAGGTAGGAAAGGCGATTACTCACTGCCTAAATGACCACCTTTTCGCTTTTATGGCTGTATCACCCACCACGGCGGGCGGGTAAACCGCAATCCTCGTTAATTTGCATCCCTCTCTAGACTTGTGGCGAACTATCTCTCGAAGTGGCCGCTTCGAGAACAGTTTTCGATAAATCTCACATGAAGGAGGAATTCCGTGCGTATTGCAACTTTGTTTGCCCTCGCTAGTTTGCTGGAACTCGTTACGAGCACCGCCGGTGCTTGTCCACGCAGTCAGCAGACGGCTCAACACACTCACTCAGGAAAGACCGTAATCAGAATGGTTTCACAAGTTGATACCGAGAAGAAGGACATTGTCGATACAGCCGTTGGTGCCGAAGGTTTCAAGACCTTGGTTGCCGCGGTGAAGGCGGCTGGTTTGGTCGAGACGCTCAAGGGTAACGGCCCGTTTACCGTCTTCGCCCCGACCGATGAAGCGTTTGCCAAAATCCCCAAGGAAACGCTCGAGTCGCTCCTCAAGCCGGAGAACAAGGACAAGCTCGTGGCGATTCTGACTTATCACGTCGTCCCAGGCAGCGTGATGGCGGCGGACGTGGTGAAGCTCACGAAGGCCAAGACCGTCCAAGGCCAGGAAGCCACCGTCAAAGTTGACGGCGGAAAAGTCATGATTGATGGTGCCAATGTGGTCAAAACTGATATTGCTTGCAAGAACGGTGTGATTCACGTGATTGACGCGGTCATCATGCCCAAGTAGTTTGGATTGCTGGGAGGGTTGCCCGTGCGACCCTCCCAATTTTTCTGGCTACGTTATGGGGTTCTCCTTGGAAGAAGCGAGCATTCTAACTCGCGTCGCAGATGGCGATCCTGACGCAGTCGAGCAATGTTTGGCTCGCTACGGAGGATTGGTTTGGACGCTTGCGCGCAAGCTCAGCCCCACTCTCTCTGATGCCGAAGATGCGGTACAGGAGATTTTCGTTCAATTGTGGCAACAGGCCGAGCGATTTGACCCCTCCTGTGGTGCGGAGGCTACATTTGTCACTATGATCGCCAGACGCCGGTTGATTGATCGCCTGCGGAAATCGCAGCGTCGCCCCGCAGCAATTTCTATCGATAGCACCGCTGCCGAACCAGCCACTCATCCCATGGATTGGGCGCAATTGTCTGATGAGGCGGCCTACGCGCGTCAGCAGATGCAGGAACTGAAGGTCGACGAGAGACAAGTTCTGACACTCGCACTACAAGAAGACCTTACACATCGCGAAATTTCCGAGCGATTAGACATGCCTCTCGGCACAGTCAAATCTCACGCGCGACGCGGACTTCTGCGGCTCCGTGAGCTGATGGGCCTCAAAACCGCGACCACGGCTGTCGGGGAGGGTCGGGTATGAGTATGCCACGGCCCGATCATGATCGCTTGCTGGAGCTGTTGGCCGACCGCGCGCTGTTTGGGCTCTCCACCGATGAGCAGCGCGAATTGGGCGGACTCCTTACCGCGATGCCGGATGTCGATGCTGACGATCTGGACCGCATAGCCGCACAGGCGCATTTGGCAACGATGGAAGAAGAAATAGACCTACCTACCGAGCTAAGGCAAAAGCTCGTCAGCCAAGGGCGTGGGATGGTTGCAAAAACCGTAAGACCTCCGGCTTCATTACCCGAGCAGCGCGTGAGCCGACGTGAAATGTTCGGCTGGTTCGCCGCTGCCGCGGCACTTTTTGTGGCCGCATTCTTTGCCACGCGCTCCGTGGAACAGATCGTTGCCGAACTGACACCCACGGAATTGCAGGCGGAGTTAGCTCAGTCCAAGGACGGCTTAACGAAAGTCGCCTGGTCCCCCGGCACGGACGAAGTTGGCAAGAACGCAACCGGTGAAGTCCTCTGGAACAACAAGCGGCAGCAAGGCGTGATGAGCTTCCGTGGACTGCCGGCGAACGACCCCAAAGAATCTCAATACCAACTCTGGATATTCGATACGGCCCAAGATGAAAAGTATCCCGTCGACGGCGGAGTGTTCGACATTCCCGCTGGTGCGAAAGAAGTGCTAATCCCCATCGACGCGAAGTTGCCGATTGTTGAGCCGACGCTGTTTGCCATCACCATCGAAAAATCGGGCGGGGTGGTGGTTTCCAGCCGCAAACGATTGCCGCTGTTGGCGCAGGTTGCGAAATAAACTTACTTGCTAACGGATTGATTTGGCGACTTCGCGATTCTCCTTGCGGACCAATTGCCCACAGGCGGCGGCGATGTCAGCCCCTAGCGAATAGCGGATCGTCGTGGGAATGCCCGCCTGCTTGAGAATCGCAGCAAACGCTTCGCGTTCTGGCCGCTCGGTGGCGAACAAGTGCGGAGCATCGTCGATGACGTTGTAAGGAATGAGATTGACATGCATATTCAGCCCTGCAAGCCACGCGATAAGCTCGCGTGCCTCGTCGAGCGAATCATTCACGCCAGCCAACATGAGGTACTCAATCATCACTGGTTTTGATTGCAGTGCGTTGATTTGCCGGAGCGTAGCTTGCAGTTGATCGAGCGGATACCGCTTGGCGAGGGGAATCAACGTCTCGCGGGTCTGCTGCCTGACGCTGTGCAAACTGAGCGCGAGATTCACCTGGGGAAATCGCCGCACGCAGCGCAGCATCGCCTCAGGGATCCCGACGGTGGAAACGAGAATCTTGGCGGGTGAAAAATGAAAAGTTTGAGGAGCGGTCAAAAGTTCAAGAGCCGCGTAAATATTCCCTTCATTATGAAACGGCTCGCCCATGCCCATGAATACAATGTTGCGAATCACGCGGCCTTCACTCGCCAAGATTTGCCCGGCTTGCAGCACCTGATCGCAAATCTCCGCCGGGGAAAGATTCTGGGTGATGCCCATTTTGCCGGTCGCGCAGAAGTCACATGCGGCGGCACAACCCACTTGGCTCGACACGCACAGCGTTGTGCGGCCCGTGGCAATCCGCAGAATGACCGACTCGATGAGAATTCCACTCTCTATACGAAACAGAAGTTTCGTCGCTCCGTCGAGTTGCGAATCGTGGCGTGAATCAAGCGTGAGCGGATGCAGTACGATTTGTTCGTGAGCTGGAAAATCGGCGATCGCTTGTGCGTCGCTGTCATAATGTTTGAAAAGCGCGGTTAGCAACTTGCGCAGCCGTTGAGAATCGATCCGCAACTCACGCTGCAATCGCTCCATTCCAGTCACGTCAAAAATGTTTATCTGCTTGCCCATTACTTATGTTGTCTCTCGCAAAGGCGCTAAGGCGCGAAAAACTGATGACGAAATCCCTTGCGCCTTTGCGAGAGATCTACATCAAGATTGTCTTATTGGGTTCACCAGGAATTTCTTGCACGTAACGCGGCACCATGTAACCCGGCAGTCGTGTTCGCAACTCCGCGATAATTCGCCGACCTTCTTCAATCGGCACTTCAAAATGCGCCGCTCCCGCCACGCGGTCGAGCTGATGCAAATAGTACGGCACGACCCCTAAGGCAACGAGCCGCTCGCTGAGCGATTGTTGATCGGCGACCGAATCGTTCACGCCACGCAGCAGCACGGCTTGATTCAGGAGCATCACACCAGCATGGCGAAGTCTTTCAACAGCATCGGCCACATCGTCGGCAAGCTCTTGGGCGTGATTCGCGTGAATCACCATCACCGGCGTCAGTCGCGTACTGGTAACCCAAGCGATAAGTTCATCGGTCACTCGTGCTGGAACAACGATGGGTAGCCGCGTGTGGATTCTCAACCGCGCTATCTGCGGAATCGCAGCGATTTTTTCCACGAGCGCCGCGAGCCGCGAATCAACAAGCATCAGCGGATCGCCGCCGCTGAGAATGACTTCCGTGATCGTCTCATCCTCGGCAATTGTGGCAAGCGCTGCATTCCAAGCGGCCGTGCTGTGGGGGGCTTCCTCATAAGGAAAATGCCGCCGAAAACAGTAGCGGCAATGTACCGCACAGGCACCGCTGGTGATGAGTAGCGCCCGACCGGTGTACTTCTGCAACACGCCGGGCCGCAGCTTGGCGGATGAGTCACCCACGGGATCGGCTGTAAATCCTGGAACAGCATCGCCCTCCGCCGCAAGCGGCAACACCTGCCGCAAGAGCGGGTCGTGGGGATCACCGGGTCGAATGCGGGCGAGATAGCTCGGCGGGACGAAGACTGGAAAATCCCCGGCCCCGACCAACGCCTCGCCAGCAAGTTCCGCCGATAATCCCAAGCGTCGGCATAGCTCGGCCGCATCGCGCACGGCCAGCCGAATTTCCGCCTGCCAGGAAGCTTCCTCGGCAGGGGCGAAAACGGGGCGGACAGATCGATGGGGAGAAGCTAGAATAGCCATTTCATTTTCTGATGAAATTCGTCAGTTAGCCGGCAGCGTCCCGCTGCCGTTACTTGCAAGATAACCAGTAGCGTAACAGGAAGATACCGTGCCCACGTACAGTACCAACGAATTCCGTAAAGGACTCAAAATCCAAATCGATGGCATCCCCTTTCAAATGGTGGAAATGAATTTCCGCAAGCCGGGCAAGGGGAACGCTTTGTACGAATGCAAGCTGAAAAACCTTATTCGGGGAACCGTCACCGACAAGACCTATCGGGCGGGCCAAACGGTCGAGGCGGCCGACGTTTCGGAATTCACGGCCCAGTTTCTCTACAAGCAGGGCGAAGGCTTTATCTTCATGAAGTCCGACGACTACGAGCAATACGAGCTCACCGGCGAGCAAATCGGTGACGAGGCCAAGTTCCTCAAGGAGGGGATGGAATGCTCTCTGATCGTGTTCGACAACAATCCCATCGGGGCCACGCTCCCCAATCACGTCGTCTTGCAGGTGGAATACTGCGAACCGGCAGTCAAAGGCAACACGGCCACGGGCGTCTCCAAATCGGTGAAACTCGAGAGCGGAGCCGAAATTCTCGCCCCAGCGTTCATCAACATCGGCGACTGGCTACGGGTCGACACCCGGACCCAGTCCTACATCGAGCGGGCGAAAGACCCGAATGAAAGCTAGAAGCCCCCTAGCCGGACCTCAACGAGGTCCGGGAGATTTCTGGCAAGACCGCCGCGTCACCAGCGAATTGTCTAAAAGGATTGCATTCAGCCACCAACCCGCTAGGCTGACAGTTATCTGTTTGCACTTTCGGCTTTTACTCGCAAGGAGACTCGCATGTCCGTGTGGGCAATTTTGGGAATTATCGTCGGCATTGGCCTGCTGCTGGTGTTTTACGGCGTTGCCATTTACAACCAGTTGGTCGCACTGCGGAATCGCTTGGAAAATGCCTTCGCCCAAATCGAAGTGCAGCTCAAACGACGGTATGACCTCATCCCCAATTTGGTGGAAGCCGTCAAAGGCTATATGTCCCACGAAAAGGGAACGCTCGAAGCGGTCATCAACGCTCGCAACCGGGCTTCTAGCGGATTGCAGGCTGCTGCCGCCTCTCCAGGCGATCCCAAGGCAATGCAAGAACTCGCCGCCGCCGAAGGGGCCTTGGGCAGCACACTCGGACGGTTGTTCGCCTTGTCCGAAGCTTATCCCGATCTGAAAGCCAATCAAAACATGGCCCAGCTTACCGAGGAACTCACTTCCACGGAAAACAAGGTCGCCTTTGCGAGGCAGGCCTACAACGACTCGGTAATGTCCTACAACACCTATCGCCAATCGTTCCCACCGATTTTCTTTGCCAATATGTTCGGCCACAACCGCGATGCGGAACTGCTGGAATTCGCCGACAGCGCGGCGATCGCCGAAGCGCCGAAAGTATCGTTCTGACAAGGACAAAAAGCCTAAAGGACTATAGGACTTAGTGCCTGTAGGTCTTGAAGTCCTTTCGTCCTTAAGTCCCGATGTCCTTTCGTTCTCACCTATGTCCACCGATTTTTTTCAGCGCCAAGCCGACTCACGCCGCACAACCAAGTGGTTGGTCGTGATGTTCACGATCTCGGTGGTCTGCATCGTGACGGGGGTGTTCTTCGGCACGTTAGCGGTTGTCAGCTATGGCCGTACCGTGCAGGAGGGATTGGAACTCGATAATCCCCATATACCTCTCGATCCATGGACGCTGCCGTTTGGGGCCAGCGCCGGGACATTGGCCCTAATCAGTGTGGGAAGTTTATTCAAGGTCGCGCAACTTCGTGGGGGTGGCACAACCGTTGCCGAAAATCTCGGCGGCTATCGCGTGCCGCAGAACACGACCGATCCCGTGGAACGGCGACTCGTAAATGTCGTCGAGGAAATGGCCCTCGCGTCGGGGGTGCCGGTACCACCGATCTATCTGCTCAAGAACGAAGAGGCCATCAACGCCTTCGCTGCTGGCTATTCGACAAGCGATGCCGTGGTCGCCGTGACCCAGGGCACCGCCGAGCAACTCACCCGTGAACAACTGCAGGGAGTGGTGGCCCACGAATTCAGCCACATTCTCAACGGCGACATGCGGCTAAATATCCGGCTGATCGGCGTGTTGCATGGCATTCTATTGATGGGTCTCATTGGCCGGATGCTGTTCAACATTGCCGCCCGCGGTGGCGGTCGTCGTTCAGGCAAGAACGATACGGGATTGTACTTGCTTGCTGGCGGTCTCTCGCTCATGTTTCTCGGCCTCTTGGGTACAGTATTTGGCAACTTGATCAAGGCCGCCGTGTCGCGGCAGCGCGAATATCTGGCCGATGCCTCGGCGGTGCAATTCACTCGCAATCCCGAGGGGATCGCCGGCGCGCTAAAAAGAATTGGCGGGGCCGTGTTTGGCTCGAAACTCAATCATGCCAACGCCGCAGAGTTGAGTCACATGTATTTTGGCGCGGGGGTCTGGGAAGGGTTTACAGGGCTAATGGCCACGCACCCGCCCCTAGAAAAACGAATTCGCCTGCTCGATCAGCATTGGGACGGCAAGTATCCACCCATGCAAAAAACTTCGCCGGTGCTCACAGAATCAGAAATGACTGCCGGCTTTGTCGGTGCGGTTAAAGCTGCTGACGAAGTGCCCGTCGAAGTGGTGCGACATTCCGCAGATCAAGTAGGCCACCCCACGGAATTGCACAGGTCTTATGCCGCGAAGCTTATCGAAAGCATCCCCAATGAGATCACCGACGCCGTGCGCGAACCTTACGGCGCACGCGCCGTGATGTTCGGACTGCTGTTGGACCAAAACGCGGAAATTCGCGCTCAGCAATTTGAATCGCTCAAAACAACAATTTCATCTGACGTTGTGGAGTTGACGTACAAGATGGCCCAGCTGATCGACGCCATCGATCCCCGCGCCTACTTGCCGCTAGTAGATTTGGCACTGCCGGCTTTGCGAACGATGACCAAGCTGCAATACAAAGAGTTTAGCAACGCCTTCAAAAAATTGGTGGAAGCCGATCAACAAATCGCGCTCTTTGAGTGGTCGCTGCACCGCGTACTCCTGCGACATTTGCGGCCGCAGTTCGAGCCAGTCAAACCGCCGCGTGTGCAATACTACAATTTAGCACGCTTGGGAAACGAAATCGGCGTGTTATTCTCAACACTAGCGAATCTCGACAACACGGGATCGCGCGTCGAACACGCCCATCGCCATGCGGCGTCGATCTTGCCCGAAGTGCAGATTCCTCTGTTCTCGGCCTCCGATTGTACGCTGCCGCAACTCCAAAAAGCTCTGGCGACTCTGAGCACCGTGGCCGCTAAGCAACGTCAACGGATCATCGAAGCCGCGGCCGATTTGATTTGCTACGACCACGACGTATCGATCAAAGAAGCAGAGCTATTCCGCGGCATCTGCGACATGCTCGAATGTCCCATGCCGCCGTTGTTGCCGGGGCAGCCGTTCTCGAAGAAGCAAAATGCGTGAGATTCCGCGCGACAAGTCGCGTCGCTAACGATGAATGATCGTCCGAATATTTTGAAACGACGTAGTGAGCTACTTCGCAAATTGCGAGAGTTTTTTTACGAGCGCAATTTCGTCGAGGTCGAAACACCTCTGCTCTCGGAAGAAGTGATTCCCGAACTCCACATCGAACCACCTAAAGTCCAGAGCCGTGACCGGGCACCGATACGAAGTAATGGTCGGCGTCACACGGCGCAATTTCTACAAGCCTCCCCCGAACTCCACATGAAGCGGCTCGTCGCCGAAGGAATGTCGGCCATTTTTCAAGTGACGCGCTCTTTCCGCTCGGGTGAGTACGGCAAGCTCCACAACCCCGAGTTCACCATCGTCGAATGGTATCGCGTGGGGGACGACATGCAGGCCGGCATGACACTACTCGATGAATTGTGCCAGTCGTTGCTCAACACACCGCCAGCCATCCGCACTAGCTATGCCGAGGCATTCCAAACTCATCTCGACATCTGCCCGCACAAGGCAAGCTGCGAAGAGCTAGCTGCCTGTGCTGAACAACATGGCGCGGCTGCTCAAGGAATCGACACTGCTGATCTTGATGAATGGTTGAACCTCTTATTGGCCACGCAGATTGAACCACGACTCGGACTGCAAGGCCCGGAAATCTTGCATGATTACCCAGCTAGCCAAGCGTCGCTTGCCAAAATTGTCATGCGCGAAAGTTGCAGCGAAGTCGCCGAACGGTTCGAACTTTATTGGCAAGGCGTGGAACTGGCCAACGGCTTTCACGAACTCACCGACGCTGCGGAACTGCGCGCGCGATTCATGGAAGTCAACGCAGCTCGAGTAGCCGACAACCGCCCTGCCCTGCCGCTACCAGAATCGCTGCTCACCGCGCTAGAGCAAGGCCTGCCCAACTCCGCCGGTTGCGCGCTGGGCTTTGATCGCCTGGTAATGCTGGCGATCGGTGCCGAGTCGATTGGTGAGGTGATGGCATTTCATGCAAAACCATCTTGATTGTCGGGTCGCACGGCCAAAGAGCGCTTTTGTTGAGATTACACTCGTGTGGTAGAATAGGTATGGAGGATACGAGATGCTCATAGATACCGGCCTGACCTTTCGTGAGATTGTCATGAACGATCCCTTGCCGAAAGGCACTATTCAGCAGGCGGTTTTCGACTATCTGCGCGATCGCACGGACGCCGCGATATTCGGTGCGATGGCGGTCAACGCCTATGTCGATGAACGCCGCATGACCGAAGATGTCGATATTATCGCCACGCAGGCGTCGGTCTTCGCGGAAGAATTGAAACAATATCTCAACAATCGTTTTCACATCGCGGTACGAATCCGCGAAATCCACGACGGAACTGGTTTTCGCCTGTATCAGATCACCACTCCCAAGAATCGTCATCTCGTGGACGTTCGGCCCGTCAGCAGCTTGCCACCCACGCAGCGCATCGACGGCGTGTTGGTCGTAACCCCCGCGGAAGTGATTGTCGGCAAGGTGATTTCCTGTGTACGACGCCGGGGAAAGCCAAAATCATTTACCGACCGCCGTGACTTGGCGCACATGTTGCTCAAGTATCCTGAGTTGAAGTCGCTAACGGGTTTAGTGGAGCAGCGATTGCTGGCATCTGGCGTTGAGACAGAGATTCTCGACTTTTGGAAAACATTGGTTGCCGAAGAGATTCTGTCCGAGGAAGAGGACGAAGAGTTCTCGTAAATCTCAAAAGTACGATTGATTTCTCCGTGCGCTGAGCTTTGATCGTCTGGTAATGCTGGCGGTGGGTGGCGAGGTGATGGCGTTTGGCGACATCGAACCGTGATTCAGCTTCGCAGCAACCTTAGCTCGCATCCTCTTTTGATGCCATTGGACAATCAATGATTCTGTGCCGATTTGCGTTTAGCGATGATATTCCTCCCCAGATTTTTTTACAGAAATTGTGCCAGCCTCTATGCTATAGTACCCGCGTTTGGCCCTCGTTCTTTGACAACTCACTATGCTGACCGCTCGCATTTGAGGACGGGCATGACTTGGCGCGTTCATTGTGCCTCGGCTCGGCGCTAGCAATACGCGCTGAGAATCATTTCCCCCTTCCCCCTTTCCAAACACCCCCCTAAAAACTTGTCCCCTTCGGCGATGCTTTGTCCCCTTGGTAGAAAAAACGCAATGTCTAGAACAAGTGAAAAAAACGCGATGCTAAGTTGGCCAACGTGAAAAAGCTTTGCAGATTTTTTTGGCCGGGTAGTTCATATCCGTCTAACCCAGCGCCTTGCATTCCGTGTGTCGATAGCAATGCACCAAATGGTCGTTCACCAACCCTGCCGCTTGCATGTGGGCATAAACAATTGTACTCCCCACGAACTTGAAGCCGCGTTGTTTAAGGTCTTTGCTCAGCGCGTCGGATTCCTTGCTTGTGGCGGGGAGTTGATCCATCCGTTTCCAGCGATTCACTTTGGGTTTGCCGTTCACAAAGCCCCAAATATATTTGGTGAACGAACCGTATTCCTCCTGTACGTCGAGAAATGCCTGAGCATTGGTGACCGCCGCCATGACTTTGAGCCGATTGCGGACGATGCCTGGATTCAAGAGGAGTTTCTCGATGCGTTTGTCGGTAAAACGAGCCACTTTTTCCGGATCGAACTCGGCAAAGGCCTTGCGATAGGCTTCGCGTTTGCGATAGATGGTGATCCAACTCAGGCCAGCTTGGGCGCTTTCGAGCGTGAGAAACTCGAACTGCTTGCGATCGTCGCGGACCGGCACGCCCCATTCCGTGTCATGATAAGGGATTAACTCACCGCTGCCAGCGTATTGCCATTCGCATGTTCTGCGTACACTTTTGCTCACGATGCCACTCGCTCGTACATTTCAAAGGTGTAGGAAAAATCGTTCAAGGGATCAGCCGCATGGTGCGATTGTTCTGTCAGCCGCCAAGCTTGCCAATCCACGGTGGGAAACTTCACGTCTCCCTCCACGTTGGCGTGAACGCGGGTGAGATACAGCCGATCCGCGCGCGGCAAGGCCATTTCATAGATCGCCCCGCCGCCGATGAGAAACAGTTGATCCTGCTCGCAATCGGCACGACTCGCAATTTGTAAGGCGTCGTCCAAATTCGCGGCGACGAGGGTTTTCGGATCGCCGGTTTGGTAGTCCGATTGGCGAGAAATCACAATCGAGGTCCGTCCGGGGAGCGGTCGGCCGATCGATTCCCACGTCTTGCGGCCCATCAGAATCGCATGCCCCATGGTAAGCCGCTTGAACCGCCGCAGATCGGCAGACAAATGCCAGGGCAATTCGCCGTCGCGGCCAATCACGCCGTTCTCCGCTATGGCAACAATCACGGACAATTTCATACAGCGACCGGAGCGGCAATGTGAGGAAGTGGATCGTAAGCGACAAGCTGAAAATCTTCGTAGCGGAATTCGAGTAAATTGCTCACAGCCGGATTGATTTCCATCTGTGGCAACGGCCGTGGCTCACGAGTGAGTTGTAAGGCGGCTTGCTCCAAATGGTTGTCATACAAATGGGCATCGCCCAAGGTGTGCACAAAATCACCGGGTTGCAGCTCCGTGACCTGAGCCATCATCATCGTGAGCAAGGCATACGAAGCGATATTAAACGGCACGCCCAAAAACACATCTGCACTGCGCTGATAAAGCTGACAGGAAAGTCGCCCTTCCGCCACGTAAAACTGAAACAACAAGTGGCACGGCGGCAAAGCCATGTTCGCCATGTCGGCGGGATTCCAAGCACTCACAATCAGTCGACGTGAATCGGGATTCGTCCGAATCGCATTAACCACATCGCCGATCTGGTCGATACTACGACCGTCGGGTGCTGCCCATGATCGCCATTGCTTGCCGTAGACCGGCCCCAGTTCACCATCGGCGTCGGCCCACTCATTCCAAATTGTGACACGATTGTCATTCAGATAGCGGACATTCGTCTCACCTCGCAGGAACCAAAGAAGCTCGTGAATGATCGACCTGACATGCAACTTTTTGGTCGTCAGCAGCGGAAAGCCCGCGGCGAGATCAAACCGCATCTGATAACCAAACACACTGCGTGTGCCAGTCCCCGTGCGATCGTTTTTGGTGACGCCGTGGTCGAGTACGTGCTGCAATAAATCTAAATACTGCTTCATACTATAATTATCTCACTCCGAGGCTGGAGGACGAGGAATGTTTGTCATCCTTCTATGAACATCCGTTGTCCGTCGCCGAAGCTATGTTGATACAACCATTGATCCCAAGTATAAACCTACACTCCTAGGAGAAAAGGATGTACTAAATTACCAGTTTTCGCAGGGCGCAACCATCATTGGCAGAGAGTGCATGTCAGGATGATGGTTGCCTCCGGAAAGGTTCTCGTCAATCGCAAGTGCCCCGATGATTGGCAGGCCGTGTGGCTGCCGTGGCAATCGAGCCTTACACCATCAACTGCAAAGTTAGGTTCTGGCTGTGTAAGAAAGTGACTTTCATCGTAGAGTTTAACGACAAATCGCATGCAACAGTTCAATTGCCACCCGTGTCAGCAAGGATGAGCTTGCATTGATGAATGGGCGACTTTTTGAACTCGATCAACAAAAGAATGTAAAGACACTTGTTAGAAAGCGATTTTTCGTAGAATTATGACTGTAAATATAAATCCCAAGGCTCGCCAGTGTTCGCGGAAAGGGCTATTCTTGAGGCGGGACATACCCTTAGCTTATCGTGATCCGAGGAGGAGATTCTGGATGAAATCGTTGATAATCTGCGTTGCCGTGGCAACGCTCAGCGGGGAATTTGGCAAGGCTCAAGACATGAATTATCCGATCCTAGGCGAAGTGGTGCAAGTTGATCCCGCGCTCGATGAACTGGTCGATCCGGCGGCCAAGATCGAAGTGCTGGCCTCGGGATTTGAGTGGTCGGAGGGACCGGTGTGGGTGCCGCGCGACGGGGGCTTCTTGCTCTTTTCCGACGTGCCGCAAAACACGGTGTTCAAGTGGCAGGCCGACAAGGGGGTGACGGAGTTTTTGAAGCCGTCGGGGTTTACCGGGGTTGGACGCTACAGCGGCGAGCCGGGGAGCAATGGTTTGACGCTCGATAATGAAGGGCGTTTGATTTCCTGCGAACATGGCGACCGCCGCGTGTCGGCGATGGCGTGGGGCGAAGGTAAGGAAACGCTGGCCAGCCGTTTTGAGGGAAAGCGATTCAATAGCCCGAACGACGTGGTGGTCCGCTCGAACGGCGATGTGTACTTTACGGACCCGCCCTACGGTTTGCCAAATCGCGAGAAAGATGAACATCAAGAGCATGGCTTCTGCGGCGTGTTTCGCATCGCGGTTGATGGCGAAGTGACGCTCGTGACCAAAGAAATGACTCGGCCCAATGGCTTGGCGTTTTCACCCGATGAGAAGATTCTGTACGTGGCCCAAAGCGACGGTGCAGCGCCAATCATTCGCGCGTTCGACGTGGCCGAGGGTGGGACGGTGTCCAACAGCCGCGTATTTTATGATGCGTCTGAGCTAGCCAAAAAGATGAGAGGTTCGATGGATGGATTAAAGGTCGATGCCGAAGGTAATCTGTTTGCCACGGGGCCCGGCGGCGTGCATATGATTACCCCCGAGGGAAAACTTCTGGGTCGGATCGCCACCGGCGAGGCAACTGCCAATTGCGCCTGGGGCGACGATGGCAGCGTGCTGTACATGACAGCGGATATGTATCTGTGCCGAATTCAGACAAGAACCCGCGGGGCGGGTTGGCCGACGAAATAGCGGATTCCCGTGAGCTTGTAGCGTGCTGGGTTTACTTTTATGGGGTGAACTCAAACCTGGTTCCCGTGGTCTGTAGGTGAGTTGGCTAGTAGTATTGGCCATAGGCGTGTCCACAGACATGGCCAGTTCGGTGGGCCCAGAGGCCATGCCACCCCCCCGCAATTTCCAATCCAACCCGCCCCGTGATCCTGCCATGAGCCAAGGTGTCCTGATTGAAGCCGATGCGAAGCGTGACTTTGTGACGGGAGTTGGCGCGACGTTTGTTGCCCTGTCGGTGGGTCACATGTTCGTCGATAGCTTGGCGACGTTGTTGCCGGCCAGTTTGGGATTGATCGAAGTGCGTGCGGGTCTCTCGCCCGCACAATCGGCGTGGTTAATGGGTTTGGGTTCGTTGACCTCGGGATTGGCCCAACCGATTTGCGCCGTGATCAGCGATCGGTTGCGGACGCGTATATTTTCCGTGTTCGGAATTCTGCTCGCGGGATTAGGCTTTGCCGCGTTTGGGCTTGCCGAAAGCAGTGCCTTCCTTGGTTTTGTCTACATGATGGGTATGATCGGCAATGGCATTTTCCATCCGATTGCCGCCACGACGGTTGCACAGATGTACAAACATCGCCGCAATTCGGCGGCAAGTGTCCACTTCGTGTCGGGCATGATAGGCGGTGTCGCGGGTGCGATGTTTTTCCCGCGTTGGTTATCAACGAACGCAGGCTTTGAAACCTTGCCGTACATCGCCGTGCCGGCGTTGGTCTTGGCTTTTGTCGTGTATCGCTGTCAAGCAGCCCTGCCGCCTATTCCGCCGCACACTCTGCAAAGTCTAGATCTGGGCTTGATCAAAAGCAATTGGAAAAGCGTGTGGTACTTGTACCTGTCGTCGGCGTTGCGCTATTGCGTGAACACGGCGCTGGTTTATCTGTTTGTCCGCTGGGCTCAGGAAGAAGTATTGTCGCGACATGGCAACTGGGATCTGGAAGCCGTGGCTAAGGCCGCGGCACCAACGGTGGGTAATCTCAATGCGGCGATGATTTTTGGCATGGCCATTGGCGGGATCATGGCGGGACGATTTGTGCAGCCGAACCGCGAGCGCTTGCCGATGATTTTGGTACCAATCTTGTTTTCGCCCGTGGTCGCGCTCTTGCCGTACATGTCAGTGAATCTGAGTTACGTTTTTGCGGCGCTGGCTGGTATCGGGTTTTCATCGATGATTCCGATTTCGATTGCACTGGCCCAGCACTTGCTGCCGCACCGGGCGTATCTTGCCTCCAGCCTCATGATGGGGGGAGCGTGGACGGTGGCGACCATTGGGCCACGCTGTGCGGAGTTCGGCGTGACGCATCTGGGGATCAATGCAACATTTCTCCTAACTGCAGGTGTGCTCGCTCTTTCGGGCATCGTTTGCACGGGTTTGGTGGCCCCCAGCGAAGAAAA
Source organism: Bythopirellula sp. (assembly GCA_034439695.1). Taxonomy (GTDB): domain Bacteria; phylum Planctomycetota; class Planctomycetia; order Pirellulales; family Lacipirellulaceae; genus Bythopirellula. The sequence goes on from JAWXAV010000185.1 coordinate 63,310, forward strand.
ATAGCGACAAAGTAGGCGGGTCAAATAGTTAGACTGTGCCGTTTGGGCAAGCTATTCTTGAGGAGTTGGACTGCCTCCACCTCAAGAGTTACGACCTTTGAAACAGCCAGCCAAACAAATTCAAAAATCATCCCCCGGCTTTACGCTCGTTGAGCTGCTGGTCGTGATCGCGATCATCGGCGTGCTGATTGCGCTCTTGTTGCCGGCGGTGCAAGCGGCGCGTGAGTCGGCTCGCCGGTTGCATTGCACGAATAACATGAAGCAGTTGGGTTTGGCGCTGCATGGTTTTCATGCGGCCCACGGCAAGTTTCCGTTCGCGGGGGCTGACTATGGTTGGTGCCAACATCCCTCGCTAAGCGGTTCGCAACATATTCGCAACTGGAATGGGCTGCTTTTTTTGTTGCCTTATCTGGAACAGCAAGCTCTGTTTGATCGATTCGATCAGCGGCATCCGACGGCCAACATTGTTCGCGGCAATAACGGTTGTTGCGCGCCGACGTCGACTCTGGGAACACTGATAGGCGATGCCGTCGCCAGCGGTAATGGTTCTGTTGTCTCGCAATTCTTGCCGGCCTTGAGCTGTCCCTCGGAGATCGGCGAACCCTTGCTTCCTGATAATCCTGCCTATGGAGTGGGACCTGGTGTCGTGGGGACGAAGACGAATTACGATTTTAGCACGTCCGGTGTCTATCAGTGCAAATACTGGACCAGGCAACCAGAGAACGAGCGTCGACTCTTTGGAGAGAACACCGAGTATCAAGACAAGGATGTGACTGACGGACTCTCGAACACGATTGCGTTAGCGGAAACCATGCGAGATGCTTATAACGGCCAGGGTAATGCCTGGGGATATCGCGGCTGGGTTATGATGGGCATCGACGTGGGAATGAATGGCATCAATGTCCATGATTGGCCGGGGATTATTGCGAGCCCTGTCCGTGAGCGTTTGCGGTCGTTTGCCAGCGCCGGAAGCCTCCACGATGGCGGCGCGAATATGGTCTTTGCCGATGGCTCGGTCCACTTTCTTGATGAAGTCACCGACCCAAAAATTTTGGAGTCGCTCTCGGCTATGTCTGAGGGCGAGGCTTTTGCTTTTCCTTGAGCGAGCTTGATTTTTATTCACCGCCCAGGCTGAAGAAGTATCTTGTCACGTGATAGAACACCGGGGCAGCGAAGCAAATCGCATCAATGCGGCTCAAGACGCCGCCGTGGCCTTCGATGAGTGTGCCCGAGCGAACTTCGCCCCGGTCACGTTTGATCGCGGACATTGTCAACGCGCCCGCTGAGGCCATCACGGCGATCAGCACCGACATGACGATGACTTGCCAAAACGATTGAAACGGGGTCGCCCAATAGAGAATCATGCCGAGTACGGCGGTGGCCCCTGCCCCACCGAGCATCCCCTCCCAAGTGCGTGATTCGTCAATCGTTTCCGCGATCATATGCTTGCCGAACGAACGGCTACAAAGGAATTGGGCAAGTTCTGAAAACAGCACCATGGTGATGAAAAAGAACAGCAGTCGAGCATTGGCGGAGGTGTCGGTTTCGGGTTGATCCAAATTCATGAATAACAGCGCCGGCGCGAAACTGAGGCAATACACACAGACCAACAGCCCGAACTGAATCTTAGCCACTCGTTCCAAGAACCGCTGATAGTCTCCCGAGACCGCCACGCGGGCCGCGATAAACAGGAACGCATAGACGGGAATCAGGATGCTGTAAAAGCCGTAGAGATTGAGGCCGACGAGAATAAATTGCATCGGCGTGAAAAAGAAAAACACCCAGAACAAGGCCCGATGATCGCCGAGCGTAGTAGGGGTGAGTGTAATGTATTCCCGCAAGGCCCAGAACGACAACATCCCAAACAGCACGACGGTCACGAGCGGGTGGAAGAACGCCAAGGCGAGCACGATCGAAAAAAACCACCAGGCCTGAATACGGCTGTTGAACGAATCGACGGCTTTTTGGTCGAGGCCGAGCGTGGTTTGGCGTTTGAGCCACTGCCCGCCGAACGTAGCGCCGCTCAAGAGCAGGAGCACCATGCCAAGTAATGCCCAATCTTGCATGGTTAAGAGTCCTTCAAATTGAGCACCGCCGACCGGGCGCGGTTGAGGAAATCCATCTTGGGCTCACCAGCTTCGAGCCACAGCGGCGGGCCAAAGGTGAGCGACGATAGCAGCGGCACGGGCAAAAATTCGCCGCGGGGCAAGATGCGATTCATGTTGTTGATATGCACGGGAATCAATTCCAAATCAGGCCGCTTCTTGGCGAGATAATAGAGCCCGCTCTTAAATTCGCCGACTTCTTCACCAGGGCTGCGGCCCCCTTCGGGAAAAAGGATCAGCGAATGCGTGTTGCCGATTTCGCGAAGCATCATGTCGACCGGGCTTTGGTGGACCTTGATTTCAGTGCGGTCGATCAGCATGGCGTTGAACACTTTGGCCAAGTAGGGCCGCACGACGCCGCGATCCCAATAGTCTTTGGCGGCGATGGGGCGGGTGAGATGCCGCACGGGTCCGGGAAGTGCCGACCAGACGAGCACCACGTCGAGATGGCTGGTGTGATTGGCGAAATAAACGCGCTGGCAGGTATCAGGTTGCGAATCGACCCAACGTACGCTAACACCACTAATGATGCGTGCGGTCCAAGTTAGTAGGGTCTCGGTAATCATGCAGGTATTGACACGGCGGCACGACGATGGGTGCCCAAAACCGGGCTTCCTAGACTCTCTATCCTATCTAGCCGTTCGGCCTGACGGAAGAGTAATGCTACTATCCTGTGCTCAGCGAGGCTGCCTTTGCCGTTGTGTTTTTCGCGGTTTGCGGAGACTTCTTAGTTTTGATTGCGTAGAGCTTGGTGAGAAATGTATCGTAGCCGTTGACCATCGAATCCAGGGACCGCTTGTCAATCACGGCTTGCCGACCTGCAGTTCCCATTTGCTCGCGGAGCGGTTCGTTGCCCAAGAGTTCGAGCACGGCTTGCACAAAACTGGCTTGATCGCCGGCGGGGAACAATTTCCCGGTCACATTCTCAATGACAGTTTCACTCACCGAGCCGACGTTGCTGGCGACACAGGGCACGCCGCAACTCAGGCCTTCGAGAATCGATACGGGGCTGGCTTCATTGTGTGAAGTGAGCGCGAGGACATCGACCGCTTGCAGGATGCGTTCGACATCGGGGCGGGAACCCAAGAACTGCGTTGACGCTGCCACGCCGAGTTGCTCGGCCAATTGTTCAAGGTTACTCCGCAGCGGTCCGTCGCCAATCACGAGAAATATTGCGTTCGGTTCCTGGCGGAGAATTTGCGCCGCGCCTACGAGGAACATTTCGTGATTCTTCTCGGGGCGCAAGGCGGCGAGGATGGCGACCACTTTGGCATCAGCGGGCAGGCCAAGTTCCCGGAGAACCGCGGGCTTGTCGCCTGGGCAGAACCGCTTTGTGTCGACGCCGTTGTAGATGATCTGGACTTTATCGGCGGGGAAGCGCTCATGCTCCACGAGATGCTGACCGTGGGCGTCGGCCACGCCGATGAAGGCATCGGTGATGGGGGTGAGCCAGCGATTTAATTTTCCTACCGAGTCAGGCCAACCGGTGCTGTGCAAGGCCGAGACAATCACGGGCACGCCCGCCAGGTTAGCGGCGAGTCGTCCCCAGAACATTTTGTCCCCGGCCCCGACGGTTACCACGGCATCGATTTGTCGAATGCGCATCAGCCGCCAAAGTCGCCAGAGTACGAACACGTCGTATTTGTTGGAGATCAAGTCATGGTGCACGGGCATCTCGCGGGCAAGCTCTTCTCCCAGCGGGCCACGCTCCTTGAGGCAGGCAATTTCTGGCGCGAAGCGTTCGCGATCCAAGCGACGCACCAAGTTCAAGAGCAGCGTTTCGGCTCCGCCGACGGGCATGCTTGTCACTAGGAACATCACGCGCAAGCGTGAATTTTTTTCGTTTGTTTTCATGGAAGTACTAATTGCCGCGCGCGGGAACGAGTTTGGGGAAAAGGGTTTTGAACTTCATTATGGTTAGGTCGAGAAGTTTATACATTTGCGCGCGTTCTGCGGCGTCGAGTATGAGGTTGGAACAGCAACCCAGGATCATCACCAGCGCGAAGGCCAGGATCGCGGGCACGCTACCGAAAGCCAAAGTAATCGGCAAAGCACACGTGAGCCATGTGCCCGTATCGAGCTTCATGCCATGCTTGTTGCTCAGGACGAGAATGATGGCGAGGCACAGAATGGTCGAGATACCTGTCGCGAGGACGGCCCCGTGCAATCCCCACCAGGGAATGAAAACGAAATTCAAGATCACGTTGAAGAGCAAGCCAATCGCTAACGGCAAGGCAGCCAGGCGGGGGTGCTCGGCACACCAGAGATAATTTTGTGCGACAACATAGATGCCAGAAATCACGCAACCGGCCAGCGTCCACGGCAATACGCCCAGGCCGTCGTTGTAGCGGCCTTGCAGGATGACATTGAACATGAAGGGCGACAGCAATAACACAAACATCCCCACGGCGTGCATGCCAAGTCCCGATAGTTTCACGGCGAGATTCAACTGCCGCCCCACTTGTTCGCGGCGACCGAGTTCCCAATCATGGCTCAGATGCGGCATGATGAGCCCGCTCAGCAAATCGGCAAACGAAACGACGAGCAGCGGCACGATGCGGCTACTGTGGTAGTTACCGACTTGCTCTAGGGCAACCGCGGGGTCAAGGCCGCTACAGTGCAAGACCATCGCGCGGTCGACCACCGCAAACAGGTGCGAAAGCAGATTGGTGACCCATACGAACAACGCGAAGCGCAACAGCCGCGACCAAAATGCTACGTGCGGAATGTGCGTGGTCGTTTGCTCTTCCGCCTTGAGTCCTGGCCAAACCCACCAGATTGCCCAAATCGAAGCAATCAAGCAGGCAAAGCCGTATCCACCGACGATGCTCAAGACACTCACGTTGGAGGTCAGCAGGGCGAGTGTCAAGCCCGCGAAGAGCAGGCTTTGGATGAAATTCATGATCGTCACGACGCGGAACAAGCGCATTGCTGTCAACAACGAAGTGAGCGTGTGGTGCAAGATGACCGCCGCCAAACACGCGGCGACCGCGTAGATGCTTGTGACACTGCCATCGGTGCCAAAAACTAAATGCGAAAACTGCGGAGCGAAGCCGAGCAAGATCGCGATGGCCACGGCGCTGCAAACCCCCGTCCAGATCGTGGTCCGTCGCAAGAACAAACGTAACTGGCCGCGTTGCCGGTAATGTTCCAAATACCGGCCAAACGAACCGGGAATGCCGAGCACGGCCAGCGGAGCAAACAGCAACAGAAAGCTGTAAGCCATGTCCCATTGGCCAAGCGTTTCGGGTGAGAGCCAACGGCAGAATAGCACCCCCCGGCCAAAGCCCACGCTGCGCTGGATCACCGTGGCGACAATCAGAATCATCACACTGGCGGCGAGCGTGTCGGTGCGCATGCGGGCATGTTGATTCGGTTCGAGAGTTTGATGCGGAGCGCTAATGGTCGGTAACCTCAGTGGGGGAATTCATGTCGCTCAAGGCTCGCCGACGAGGAATCGCGGTAGTTGCCTGGATTGAAGGGAATCTGTTTGTAAATCTTGCGGGGGTCGACGGTCATCCAATTCAGGAACCGCGACCATTGGGGATCGCCGTGGATCCGCTGGATGTGAAAGCTGTCGTTGCCGGGCATGTTGTAGGCACCATATGCCGAGCAAACTCCCGAGAAGCCGGCTTGATAGGCGATTGAGAAGCCCGCGATCGTCATGTTCTGATGCAGGCCATAAGGAAACGCAAAGTATTTCACGGGCTTGTCGAGCAGTGCTTCCAAATCCTGCTTCGAGCCGATGATTTCCTCGGTAAGCTCGTCCAAGCAAGTCACGCGGCCCAAGTCGGGATGAGTGCGGGTATGAGCCCCGATTTCGATGCCGGCCTCGGCCATGGCTTGAATTTGTGCGGCTGTATTCGGTTGCAAGGGGCAGTTGGCTGCCACGTCGTGAGGAAACGGACGACCAGAGAGTATATTGTCGCTCGTGACAAAATACGTGACGGGAATCTTATGTTCGATCAACCAGGGAATCGCCTTGTCGCAGTTTTCCGCGTACCCGTCATCGAAAGTGATGCACACCGTGGGCCGCGTATTTTCGCCGGCCGCGATTCGCTGCTGCGCTTCCGCGAGCGAGACAACATCGAACCGCTCGCTCAACCATTCCATTTGATAGCGAAAACGTTCCCAACCGATGGTCCAAGTATTGGGATGCACGTTTGCCACGCGATGGTAGAGCAGCGACATGATCGGCACCCTACCGGCCGCTTGCCGTTCTTGGGCGGCTTGCCGACGTTGCGGCAAGGTGGCCAGATAATACAGGCCCAGCATCTGGCTTTTGTAAGTGTCAAACATCACACGCCTCGTTTGATTCCTAACCAAGCAAGTTTGTGAATTGACGCACCAAACGACCCGCACGACGTAGGCTGTTCCAAGAATAATGACGCCAGCGGGCCAATGTCCTTGGCGAGATAACTTCAACATCGCTCGTCGGCGTCGGCTCAGCTCGCCAGTGTGCTTTGTAAGGTTCATCCCCCCGCAAGAGCTCAAAGCGCGTGTGTCCCTCGGCAAGTGCCCGCTCGATGCACAGGATCAGGGAGAGTTGGCCGGGCTCGTCTTCGCAACGCTCGGGGTCGATGCCTCCTTGGTAGGCATAGGTCGCGTCGCTACCAGCCAAATGGTATTCCGCGGCAACGGGCTCGTTATCTAGCAAGAGAATCGAAAGCCGCAAGCGGCCCGCAGCCAATAATTCGAGGGCGACTTCCCGATGGAAGTTGGCCCAAGTGGGTGAGGCAAAGCAGCCTGGCTCGCCGAGGCTTTGGCGACGGCGTTGGTGCAGGTCGATGAGGATTTCCCAAGCGACATCGAATTCGTCGCAGTTTGCCACATCGAACAAAAATGTACGAGGACTTTCTAAAACGCGGCTTTTCAATTGGCGAAGTTGCTTGCGGTGCGACTTGGATTGCATCGCCAGGAACTCTTCCCAGGTCGTGGGAAGCGGAATCGACCAACAGTTCGCCCCCTCACGGCGATTGATCTCGCAGCCATCCATCGTGAGTGCCGAGATCAGCGAATCGAGATTGCGATTTCCTTCGGCCAGGGTGGTCAGTTTGAGCGAATCCCACTGTTCAGCATGGGTAGTCAAATGGTCGGCCAGAGCCTGGCAAACGTGATCGATCTCTTGTGGCTCGCAGAGCAAATCGAGGTGTTCGCTACAGACTTCGCCGTCCCCCAACAGCCGCAAGACTCTGCCTTGCGTACGCGAGGTTTCGACATAGGCGGGCAAGATCGCCAGCAGCTTTTCGGAAGCTTGCCAACTTGGTCGGCATGAAATCTCATTGGCACACGCGGTGGCCGTATTAGATTCGGCAAAGACCAAGAGCACCTGCAATTTGTGCGCTGACTCGTAATGTTTCCACCAGGTGCTCAGCCACAGCCAAGAACGAAATGGGCAATCACCAGCCAGTTCGTCCCAACGCAGTTGGTACGGAGCGAGGTCAGCAATTTGATTGATGGTTTGGACGAGCATGGCGAGTCACTCTTGGAGGAGACATTTTGTACTTAAACCTACGACAGAAATCTCTTGATCCCGGCGAACTTTCATAAAAACGGCGTGGCATATTTGCCACATGATGCCATTTCGCAACACACGATTGATTGCAAATTCGGCTTGAAAGTTAGGTGTTTGCCGTGAGCTAAGTTCTGGTAGGGAAAATGCACGGCTTTTCCTCGTGTCGATTTCCGCTGGTTGAAGGAATACCTGATGAACGCATCCGAGAATCTTGAGTTCACCCCTCAACGTTGCCTCCAACTGCTGGTCGAGCGTTGGCGTACCTGGCTCACACCGGCCATCGCCTGCGGCGTGTTGTCATTGGTTTATGCCATCTTCATGACGCGCTATTGGGAGGCGTTTCAGGGAATGGTCGTCCGTGAGGAAGCCTCGGTTTCCGCGGGCTCGAAACAGCCCGGCAAGTTTGCCGATCTGTACGAAATGCGGACCTTCCAGGAAACGATTCTGGAGCTCGCCAAGAGCCATCAAGTTGTCAGCACGACGATGAAAAACGTCGCCGAAGCCGAGACCGGTGAAGTTCCGGCCGAGCCGACGGCGGAGCAGATCGAAAAGTTCCGTAAGCGGCTCACCATGTCGCCCCCGGATGGGGCCGAGTTCGGCAAGACCGAGGTGTTTTATTTCAGCGTGAAAGACCCCAGCCGCGAGCGAGCGATTGATTTGGTGGCGGCGCTTTGCAAACAACTGGCATTGCGCCTGGGACATTTGCGGCAAGAGCGGTCGCAAGGATTGACGAACGAATTGGAAAAGCAGGTTGAACTTGCCGGCAAGGTCCACCAGGAAGAGAACACTCGACTCAAGGAATTTGAAATGCAGGTGGGGAGTGACCTGGGCGAGTTGCGCGTGTTGCACTCGGCGATGGGGGGCCAGAGTGACCTCCGTCAGCAGTTGGTCGAATTGGAAAAAGAAACCCGCGCGGTCGAAGCTCGGCTCCGCGAAGCGGAAGATTTGCTGATCGTTTTGCAGGCCGCGCAGGACAATCCCGAGGAATTGGTGGCCATGCCGAGCAGCTTGCTCAAGATTCAACCCACTTTGCAACGCCTCAAGAATGGTTTGGTCGACGCGCAGCTCCAAGTGAGCAAACTTAGTGGTACGCGCACAACGAGTCATCCTTACGTGCGTGCCGCTCAGGAAACCGTCGTGCAAGTTCGCGAGGAGTTGCATCGAGAGCTGGCCGTCGTGATTGAAGGTTTGCAGGTCGAAGTCGGTCTGAGCCACAACCGGCTGGAGGTTTTGACTTCTCAGGTTGGCGGTTTGCAGAAGCGCTTGAACCGCCTGGCTGAGTTGCGGGCCGAGTACACAAGCCGCGTGGCGAGCGTGGAAAGCAGCCGTGCTGTGCTGAGCCAAGCGCGGAAGCAATTGAGCGAAGTTCGCGCCAAGCAGGTCGCCGCGCAAAGCGCCCAGTTGGTGACACCAATTGATTCGCCCGAGACCGGCCCCCACCCCGTCGGCTTGGGCCGTACGATGGTTGTGATCCTGGGCAGCTTTGGCGGCTTGGTGCTGGGGCTTGGCTGGTTGTTCCTCAACTTGCCGACAGAGGCAAGCGTTTCGCAAACAATCGCCGTGGAACTATCCACTACCGAGCCTCTGCCGACACCCAAACAACTTTTTGAAAAGTCAACGACCGCGGGCTTCGACTTTAGTACCTACACCAAGAAACTCCGCGAGGCGAATCTGTCCACGGCAAACAAGCTTGAACCAATCACGCCTTTCGGTTCCGTCTTTCCCGCGCAGGCGGGAATCCAGGTGGCGGCGGTGAAAAACTAGATTCCCGCCTGCGCGGGAATGACGTGTCGCTTTTGTTGTAAGCACCTCAATACTCACCGCAACCCAACATGGAAATCCTTTTCGCGATTCTGGGAGTTGCCGCGTTGGCGTGGGCATTTGTCTATGGCCGACATGGGTCGCTGCTGGCGGGCTGCACGGGCTTTATTGTTTTCGGCTACGTGCTGACACGCGATTTTTGGCAGCTTCACCTGGGGCCGTTGCCGCTGACCGTGGATCGACTTTTAATCGCGGGCTTGGCGCTGTTGTTCGCTTGGCGGTGGTGGCGGAACGAATTCACGATTTGGCCGCTCACCGGTGCCGATTGGTTGGGGCTGCTGCTGGTCGGTTATCTCACGGTGCGATGCGTACTCACCGAAGCGCCGGGCAGCGTGGCTTCCAGCGTGCCTCCCTTCTGGCGCTTGATCGCCAGTTTTTGGATGTCCGCCGCGCTCTTTTGGATCGCGCGGAATTCGGAACTCGATCAGAAGCATTGGAAATGGCTGCTCATCGGTTTATCCACCTTGGGTCTTTACTTGGCCGTCACCGGCCTTGCCGAGGTGAAGCAACAATGGTGGGCCGTGTTTCCACGTTTCATTGCTGATCCGAAGTTGGGAACTCACTTTGGTCGTGCGCGTGGTCCAGCACTCATGTCGGCGAGTTTGGGCGTGTATCTCACGGTCTGTTTTTGGGCCGCGTGGTTTCTCTGGCAGCAAGTTGGCCGCTGGGGTAAGGTCGCTCTCATGGCGGCAATGCTGCTCATGTGTGCTGCCCTGTATTACACCTACACACGCTCCTGCTGGTTGGGTCTCGCGGCTGGTCTGACGATCATTCCGCTCATGCACTTCCCCAAGTCTTGGCGACCCGCCGTGGTTGCGGGATTGATTCTGGGCGTCGGACTGGGGGGGCTGTTCATCGGTGGCAAGGTGATCAACATGGGCCGCGACGATTCCGATGGCGATGCCGGACACTCGGTGTACCAGCGTGCGTCGTTCCTCTACGTTTCACTGCGTATGTTTCGGGATGATCCGCTGTTCGGCTGTGGCTTTGGCCGCTTCTACGACAAGAAGATGCCGTACCTCGCCAACCGCAGCCAAAAGATCGAACTCGAGTCAATCCGCCAACTCGACCATCACAACACATTTTTGAGCGTGCTGACGGAAACTGGCATCGTCGGCTTCACGTTGTTCATCGCCGTCTTGGCAGCCTGGGGGCGAGCGGCATGGCAACTGGTGGCCAACACGCAATCGTCCGACTGGGTACGGAACCACGGGCTGTTCTCGTTGGCCGTGTTGTTCGCCTATGTCCTGAATGCGCTGTTCCACGATCTCACGCTCTCACCGAGCGAGCAGTGGATTTTGAGTTTGGTCTGCGGTATGACCGTGGGCCTCAACAGCATGGCGCGCGTGAAAGCCGAAGATCGTTTGCCGCAAACAACAGGAAATGTCATCCCGAGGGGAGTCCTGCGACCCGAGGGATCTGGCCGAGAACTCCTACACGTATGACGGAGCGAGTGAAGACGGAGCACAGATTCCTCCAGTCGCGCCATAACCGGTGAGAGTTGGCCTGTCGGAATGACAGCGGAGATTTTAAGTGGAGAACGAGACAATGCTTAACTCAATTTCCTTATTCGGCATGAAGATTCACGCCGTGGATATGCCGTCCGCGGTCGAGACGGTATTGTCTTGGTGTCGAGACACTAAGAAAACAGCTTGTCGCTATGTGGTGACTCCGAATGTCGATCACGCGGTGATGTTCCAAACTCGCGGCGACTTGCGTCAAGCCTACGCCGATGCCGCCTTGGTGCTGGCCGATGGAGCACCGGTCGTGTGGGCCTCGCGGCTCTTGCGGCGAGCGCTGCCCGAGCGCGTGGCGGGGAGCGATTTGGTGCCGGCTCTGTTCGAGCGAACGGCCGCTGTGCAACAGCCATTACGGGTGTTCTTGCTAGGCGCTGCCCCCGGGGTCGGCCAACGGGCGGCTGCTAAGATCAGCCAGCGGTGGTCGAACTTAGAAGTGGTCGGCGTGTATTCGCCACCCTTAGGTTTTGAAAATGACCCTGCCGAGAATAAAAAGATTTTGTCGCTGATTGCCGAGGCCGAGCCGCAATTGCTGCTCGTAGGGCTGGGAGCCCCCAAGCAAGAATTGTGGGTGCAGCGTCATGCGAACGAACTGCAAGCAAAAGTTGTCCTCTGCGTGGGTGCCACCATCGATTTCCTCGCTGGCGAAAAAGCTCGCTCTCCATTATGGATGCGCCGCCTGGGCCTCGAATGGCTGCATCGCCTGTCGAGCGAACCCACGCGACTCGCCAAACGCTACTTCCGCGACGCCTGGATTTTCCCCCAACTCGTCTGGCGCGAATGGCGCGGCGCGCGGGCGTAGGCCAATGGCACTGTTTCATTGGCAGAAAATTTAAGCCATATGTTCTATACCCTGAGATTTGCGATCGGTTAGATTAAAAAGGTGTCGAGGAGCCTCTTCCCCTCCAATTGAAGTTTGTCATAGCGATTTTTTAAGGTTTTTGGTCAATATAAAGCCAGAAGTGATCCAATCTGCATCCAGTGACAATCTCATCCGGTGCTGAGAGTATTTGTAAGACTTCATATAGGGTCTTGGTAGCCGGATCAGGCAAACATGTAGTTGATTCCCATGTCCCGGTCTTTGATTCATTCGTGATTCCAACGGATGTTAGCTTAGGCTCCAAAGCATTTCGCACTTTTGATCCAGTGTCCCCGTTCAATGAAAATCGCAATATTACCCTCCACATTCGATTTCCTTTCATACTTAAAGGTTCAGAGAGAATGACCAGAATTGATCCATCAAACTCGAAGCCATGGTCGGCGTGCTTTGCGTTATGTTTGCACGCCAGCATAAGTTGGAGTAAGTAATGTATACACTCACCGAAGTCTTACAGGCTCTCGACTTTGTCAGAGAACCCATAGCCAGCCAGTTAAACCGGGGTATTGAGGCCTCTGGGAACCTTTTCGCGATTCCTCATAATTAGTGTTTTTTAATCAATCGGCGCCGACACAAATAACTGAGCAGGCTTAGTGTGCCCAGAATAGCAGTAGATGGTTCTGGAACTGTTGTTACTTCGAGCACAAACGGATCATTCGGACTGCCCTTGCGTGAAAATTGACTGTAGGCATAACTTCCAGGGTAAGAGGTTTGCTTCAACTCCACTTTGAAATAAAGTTCTGTTGTCCCCAAAAATTCTTCGGGCAGAAAACCATTGTAGTATTTGAATGAATTGAGATTGGGCGTCGTTGGGTTGTCAACAATTTTCGTGTAGGCTATGCCATCAGTCGATACATAGAAGTAACTCTCACCAAAGTTACCGCCGCCAAAGTTGTAAGATTCCAACGTGGCAGTTAGATAAACGCTTACTGTGGGTTGTTCCCAATCAAACATCATAACGAGTGTGCCAACCGCGTTTGCAGCAGATGGACCCCAGTATGTCGTTCCCCAACCAACTTCGTCGTAGCGCCTCATTCCATCCACGAAAATATCATGATCGGTCGCGTGTGCATCAAACACTGTGCTGTATCTAAACGAGTAGAAGGCTGCATGAAGCGGTGGACAGATTATTGCGACCGATAACATCGCCGATGCAACCAAAGCCAGTAAACGCTTTCTTTTCATGAGACTCTCCTTCTGAGTGACACCTATAGTTTTCTGCGATAGCCCGCCACTACGGGATATTTTGCCCTCTTCCCAAGCCTCCGAGTAATACTCATAGTCTCTGTTCTCATAGACTCTAGTTGGCTTTGATGCCTATGTGAAGCCTGTTCAGAAGAAATTTGGTGAAAAGCTACGCGCACTCCGCCAGGAACGTGGTTGGAGCCAAGAGGAGCTTGCCGCCAGATCGAAGCATCATTGGACCTATATCGGCGGAGTCGAGCGGGGTGAACGAAATCCCACGCTCATGGTCATCGCCTCGCTCGCCACGGCTCTTAAGGTCAAAATCGCCGATTTCTTCCCGGATTAGCTCGTCCGGGTCTTTCTGCTTTCTGCCATACGGGAACTTCTTTCCCTCTGAGTCGGAGCGAAGTTGGCGTCGGAACCCTCAATTGGATTCCCGCCTGCGCGGGAATGACGGTGGTCGCAACAAGTGCCCATGGGCTTAACCTCTGCGAAGGTCGCCATCGATCCGTTATAGTAAAGCCATGCAAAATCGCTTGGCACTCGTGATAGCGGTTGACGGACTCCGTGCGTCGGCGCTCGGCACCTACGGCAACACGGCGTTTCCGACTCCGCAACTCGACGACTTGGCGAGCCGGTCGCTGGTGGTCGAGTGGCTGCTCGCGGAATCGCCCGAACTCGATGATTTTTATCGCGAGGTTTGCCCAGCCACGCCCGACGAGAAAATTCGCCGGTGGGTTGTGACCGATGATCCAACGATTGTGCCGTTGGTAGAGAGCGGTTTCGATGAAGTCGTGCGGATCGAACGAGGACCGTCGCAATCGGCCGCGGAGTTGGCCGAGACTCAGACAGCGCGGTTTTTTGTGCAGGCTGTTGAGCAACTGGCCCTTTGGCAGAAAGACGCCGCTGAACAAAATGCGAATGGCTTGCTCTGGGTTCATTTCAGCGGCTTGTGCGGACCGTGGGATGTGCCTTTGCAATTGCGTAGCGAATTGATGGACGAGGATGATCCCCTGCCGGCGGAGTTTGTTGATCCGCCTGCTCTGCTCAGCAGCGTCGATGATCCCGATGAACTGTTAAAATACCGTGTGGCCTATGCCGCGCAGGTTGCGGTGCTGGAGTCTTGTTTGGCGGGTGTTGTGGAAGCCTTCGAGGAAATGTCTCATCCCGGCGAGAAGTTGGCGATGATCTTGGGTTCGCGCGGCTTTTCACTGGGTGAACATGGCTGCGTGGGTCAAGATTGCGGCACGCTTTACAGCGAACAACTGCATCTGCCGTGGCTCATCATGACGCCACAAACTCGCGAGCCGCTGCCGCGCGTGAGTGGTTTTGCTCGGCCCAGCGATATCCAAGCAACACTGAATCAATGGTTCAACTCGGCGGCAACGAGTGAGTCGCCAGGGATGTCATTGACTTCTGTCTTGGCAGGCGTGACCGGTCAATTGCGCCTAGCTGCCATTTCCGGGAATCGTGCGGGGGAGCAGATGATTCGCACGCCGGCTTGGTTGCTTAAGCAGGGCGAGTCCACCGAATTGTACTCCAAGCCCGACGACCGTTGGGAGGCCAACGACGTGGCGAGCCTCTGTCCCGAGATCGTTCAGGTGTTGGGCGAATGCTTGCAGAAGCGGGAGCAATTAGCCAAGCAAGCGCTGCCAGAGGAGTTGCTTTTCCAGTGGAGGTAAGGTTGCTAGCAAGCCGTGGTCGAAACGAGTAACGCGAGTTCCAACGGGTTCCGTCATCCCCGCGCAGGCGGGGAACCAGTTCTTTACCATCCATTCTCGATTCCCGCCTGCGCGGGAATGACATTTCAATTGCCGGAACTCGTAAAACTCGTTCCGGCCTACAATCTGTCAATTGCTCTGGCAGCAGCCAAGCGCCCTATCTACAATCCGCCACCCATTTTAGGTGATGTGCCAGCATGAAGCCGAGCTCAGAACGAGCGAAGCGCATGCTTAGCATTGCCGCTTCGTTTGTTCCTCTGACAATTTGGTGAGCCATGATCGGACAAGGACGTCCGAGAATGCGGAAGCTCTGCGGCGGCTTGTGTGTTGCCACGCGCGGAGGCAGCTGGCTCGCTCGAACTACCCTGGTGTTGCTGGTCGCTCTCGTAACTCTCTCCTCGAATTGCTTTGCGGAGGAAATCACGATCCGCTTGCGCCTCGCTTGGCGTAGTGGTGATGCCGCGAAGCACCGCTGGATCGGGCAGATCACTTGCGCGGGCGCGACGTTTTCGGAACTTCAACCCCTGGGACTCGAAGCCGATGCACCCGTTGCGATCCAGATCAACGACAACAAACTCGTGGTCAATCCGCGCGAAAAGCGTGCGTTTGATGGCTGCGACATCACCGTGCAAGGCGATTCTGAGTCGCTCTTGCGTTTTGAGTTGCAGTCCGATCAGGCCCGCGTGCCGACCACCGTGGAAGTGCCGCTCGGGAAACTTGTGAAGGAACAAGTGCGCGAATCGATTGATTCGCTGGGCACGACGGTGTTGGCTTATCGGTGTCCGGCGGACCGTTTTCGCGTGTTGCCGACTCGCGAAAATCTGATTTTTAGCCCCGGTGAAGTCTGGCCGTTGCGTTTGAAGACCGATTTCGCCGCCGAAGTGGCCGTAGGGCCCGTGGTCGTGGAAATTGTTCTCAGGGGTATCGGTTCCGAAAACGCCCTGTGGCAGTCGACACAGGTGATTACCGCCAACACTCCTGCCGCCGAGAAAATTGCTTTCGAGGTGGTTTGTCCCACCGTCGAAGGTGCTTATCGGCTCTCGCTCAGTGCGCGCAATGAGGAGGGTTTTGCCACGCGGTTTGTTCCTGGCCAAGGTAGCAAGCCGTTTGCGACTCGGGAAATCGATCTGGTTGTGGTGGACCCAGCCGCCAAGTTGCCCCAGCTAGCGGACCATTGGTTGCCGGTGTTGTCGATTGATCCGGCGAACCCAAGTTGGTGGCAACGCTTTCCCACGTGGGCGCAAGTTTCGCGGCTAACCGGTAGGCCTCCCGAAGCGCTGGGGAATGTGCGGTTGCTCGCGCGCACGGACGATGCCAACGGTTATGTCGAGTTACCCCCCTCTTCCAACAAGCAGGATCCGAGTTGGCAAGCATTTACGCTGCCAGTTCTTGAAGTTGGCGTGCCGCATCTTGTGGAGATTGCTTACCCACGCAGTGAACGACAACATCTGGGCGTGAGCTTGATTGAGCCCGATGCCGCGGGGCGGGTGATGTCGTCGGTGCTTGATTCGGGTTTTTATGTGGATGATGTCGTTGAGCAAGCTGGAGCGCAGCCCGGTGTGCATCGCATCGTGTTTTGGCCCCGTAGCCGCAGCCCCCAATTGTTGATCGTCAACCAACATAACTCACAGCCCGGCGTGTTTGGCCGCATTACGCTGTCGCGGCACGATGATGCCACGAGCAGTCTCACCGCACGACCCGCCGGTGAATCCAACACTCGGATGGTAGCCGGCTACATTGCCAAACCGGTGTTTGCTCAAAATCTCGGTGCCGCTGATGTGCTCGACCCGGCAAGCGGCATGAGCGTACAAAGCTGGTCGACATTTCTCGATGGTGCCCGTCGACTCACGCAGTATCTTAAGCTCGTGGGTTATAACGGGGCGATGATTTCGGTGGCCGCTGATGGGAGCGCACTCTATCCGAGCGAGTCACTCCGACCTTCGCCCCGCTATGATACCGGCCTGTTGGCGGCGAGCGGACAGGATCCGGTTCGCAAAGACATACTGGAAATGCTGCTCCGCGTGTGCGACCGTGAGGGGGTCCGTGTGGTGCCCACTTTACAGATGACCGCGCCGCTGCCCCGACTGGAAGCAGCACAAAATGATGACGCGGCAAAAGCTGCCGGAATCAGTTGGAACAAGCCGAATGGCCCAGGGGTCGTTGATTCGCGCTCCGATCAGTCAACGAATGCAGTCAAATACAATTTGCTCGATGACCGCGTACAGCGCGAAGTGGCCGCGATGGTGCTGGAAATCGTCCGCCGCTATGGCAAGCATTCTTCTCTGACGGGCATTGCCCTGCAACTTGATAGCCGTGGTTATGGCGTGTTGCAGGGCTTGGAATGGGGGCTCGATGACCAGACGATGGCGGCATTTTCTGCTGACACGGGGATCGAACTCTCCACCGCCGGCGCGAATCGCTTCCAGCAACGAGCGAGTCTGCTGTCGGGCGAACATCGCTTGGCTTGGCAAGAGTGGCGCGTGAAGAAGCTTACTCGGTTCTATGCGGGGCTGGCCCAAGAGTTGCAAGCACAGCCGAGCAAGTTAAAGCTGGTGCTGACGACCGAGAATCTCTTTGCTGATCCCGCCTTTGAGCAATCCTTGCGTCGCACACTTACCAATCCCGGTCGCAGCGCGGAGTTGCTTGCCGAGCGCGGCATCGATTTGAAGCAGCTCGCAGCCATCAAGGGTGTGGAAATCACCAGTACGTCTCGGCTCGATTCTCAAGAGCACGTTCCAGCCGACGCGCTGGAGACGATTTCCAATGAAGCCGGGACGAATCGCACCGCCAGTATGGTTTTTCATAGCTCGCGGCAATCGCGGCTCGCTTCATTCGATGCGATAAGCCCTTACGGTGCCGAACGCACACATTTGGTGTTGGCTCATCAATCGACTCCAGCCGGTGCTGCGATTCATCGTCCGTTTTTGTCCGCGCTGCTGGGAGCTGAGTTGGCAAGCGTTGTCGAAGGGGGCGATTATTTGCCGATGACGTTCGATCCTGCGCACCGCGACTACCTGCGCTCGCTTGAGCAACTCCCCACCAACCCGCAGGAATCGCGAAGTTTGAGAGAACAGCCTCTCGTGTTGCAAGTGCGACGTTCAGGAAGCGAGACCTATTTGGTCTGCGTGAATGAATCTCCTTGGGCCGTGGCTGGACAAATGGAACTGGAGACGGCTCGCGAAATCGCTTGGCAAAAAATGGGCGCTGGACTCGAATCAGGAAAGCTTGCCGTCGGACGCTCGCCATGGCCATTGACAGTTCCTGCTTATGGATTGCAAGTCTGGAAGTTCAACGATCCTGGCTTGCGGGTTGGAGAATGGCGTGTGAACACCGACAGACTGGTACACGATTATCTCGAGTGGCGGATTCAAGAAATTGAAACTCGCACCGGCAACCTCAACATCGCGCGTGATTATCCCCAATTGCAGAATCCTGGTTTTGAATTGGACGAAGGGACGGCCCGCATCTTCGGTTGGCAACCGCGGAAAGCCGCGCTGGGTGCCGTTGAACTCGAGACCTCCACAATACGCAGCGGTGCGCGTGCGTTGCGGCTCAAAAGTGAAGACCCGGTTGGCGTGGCCGTGCAAAGTCATTTGTTCCCGCTGCCCGCGACCGGCATGTTGGTCGTGGGTGTGCAAGTGCGGGGCGAACAAGTAGCGGAAGATGCCCGGTTGGCGATTGCCGTGGAAACCGAAGAGAACGGTCAAAGTTATCGGCGGGTACAAACTTTTCAGAGCACGGCGCTGCCGAATCAATGGACTCCCTTGGAATTTGCCGTGAGTGATTTGCCCGTGGGAGACGCGAGCCAAATTCGCGTGCAATTCCATGTCACTGGCGCGGCAAACGTGGTGCTCGATGATGTGACGCTCTGCGATTTGCGGTTCGACGACCAGCGCCGCAGCGAGCTAGTGAAGCGTGTTTTCGCGGCTAAGACGGCGCTCGAAGAAGATCAGGTCGTCGATTGCCTGCGGCTGCTCAACGAGTATTGGTCGCGGTATCTGGTGGAATATGTGCCGCCGCTGGTGCGAGAACCCGCGTTGGCCAAACAACCCAGTGATGAAGCGGCTAGCGAGGGCAAATCGAAAGCCAAAAGTCGCTTGCGTGGACTCGTGCCGCGGATTTGGCGATAGAGTCTTGGCTTAATCGAGCTTTTGGCATGGCTTGCGACTGAAAACGCCTGTCACGCGAATCGTCGCTATGTTTTCCGGGCGGGCGGAGTCCACAAGATATTGTGGTCGCTGGTAGGCTTAAACCACAATTGAACTGTTCTTTGGCCGTTATTTTTGTGGCGACGGGAAGTGAAAATGTCTATTGGTAGTGGGTGGCCTGGCCGGAGCCACTAGATGATGTGGTTTGGCGAGAAAAAACTCGCGATTTTAATCGTCGTTGGGCGGAGGCCTACAACATCTAGTGTGCCCTTCCCACCAGCTTTTCAAGGAACCGGCGCCTCAACAGGGTTTGGTGCGTTGCTGATTGTATCACAAACGGGTGGCCAATATCAGCCGTGAGTTTTGGCCGCGCGGGATTTTGATGCCAGGCTGAGATGTGAATTTTTTGGGGAGGAGGATGGCCACAAAAAGCCCAGCGTGGCCTTTGGCCGCAACCAAAATTCATTGAACAGGAGGGAGCAGAGGTAATTAATGTTTCTTCAGGAGATTTCGTGGGTTGATCCATGGATCAAAGTTGC
>JAWXAV010000186.1:0-33917 GCA_034439695.1 Bythopirellula sp.
AACAAGGGAACCGTTTTCAGGGAGCAGGGATATACCCAACGGCTTGACGACTTCACAAGAGAGATCGCCGCACGGTGCTAGCAGAGGTAGCAGTGGAAGAGTGAGTAGGTGCGTAGGTGAGTAAGTCATTGATAACTACCTACTCACCTACGCACCTACTCACTCCCCAACAAAAAACGGGGGCTGAGCAAATGCTCAGCCCCCGTCGTTGGGTTTCATCAGTTAACTAGCAGACGCAATCAGTTGCAACCGCAAGCAGGCGCAGCCGCTTCGCAGCCACAGCCACCACCGCAGGGGGTGCTGACTTCAACTTGAGTCTCAACCATCTTGCAGACCTTCACCTCGACCTGCTTTTCAACGCAAACCGGCACGCAAACGGTGTAGGTTTGAGTCTTCTCTTCAGGCACACAGGTGTAGGTGGTCACATTGTACGTGCGGGTCTTTTCCTGGGGCACGCACACGGTGTAGTTGACTTCCTTGCTCATCGTTTCATTCACATAGCTGCAAACCTGGTACTCGGCGGTGCGAGTTTCGGTCTTGCACTTGTTCACGCAGACGGTACGAGTCCGCTCTTCGGGAACCATCTTGCAAACCTTGACGGTCCGCTCGCGGGTCTCGGTCTTGCACTTGGGCACGCACACGGTGCGAGTGCGCTCTTCGGGAACCATCTTGCAAACCTTGACGGTCCGCTCGCGGGTTTCGGTCTTGCACTTATTGACGCACACGGTACGCGTACGAGTCTCGGGCTTGCTGAGGCAGACGGTGTAGGTGTAAGGCACTTCTTCCGTCACGCACTTGTAAGTCGTGCAGGGAACTTCCTTCGTTTCACAGGTCGGCACCCAGACGCGCTTGCAAACGGTCCTCATGCAAGGATCGGCAGGTGCATCGCAACCACAAGCACTGCCGCAGCTTCCACAACCACCACAAGCGGGAACTTCCATCGTTTGGGTTTCCCAGTGGCCACCGCGAACGGTGACTTGCTTCATCGTGGTCTCGGGAACTTGCTTCGAGACGGTGCGCGTTCCTTCACGCTCTTCGGTGTAGGGCACGTTGACCGTATAAGATTGCTCGACATTTTCCGTATAAGGCACTTGCACTTCGTAGCTGACGGTCTTGTCCTCATACGTGGGGACGTTCACCGTGTAGGTCTGCTCGACGTTCTCGGTATAAGGCACTTGCACTTCGTAGCTGACGGTTTTGTCTTCGTAAGTGGGAACCATCACCGTGTAAGTCTGCTCGACATTCTCGGTGTAAGGAACTTGGACGGTGTACTCACGAGTCTTCGTTTCCGTGACCGGCTTGCAGACGGTGTACTCCACGGTCTTCGTGCGAGTCTCGGGAACCATCACCGTGTAAGTCTGAGTCTTTTCCTCGGTCTGAGGAACGCGGTTGTAAACCGTGTAGGTGCGCGTTCTCTCTTCTTGCTTGTACTCGGTGCTCTTGACGGTGCGCATCTCCGTGACGTACTCGGGGACCATTACGGTCTTCATCGTCACGGTCGGTTCACAGCCGCAAGGGGCTGCGGCTTCACCACCGCAACCACAAGCTGCCGCGGCTTCACAGCCACACGTTGGGGTCGCTTCGCAGCCACAGGCCGCTGGCTCACAACAACCACCGTGCTTCTTAAACAATCCCGCCCAAGCGTCGGCTTGAGCTCCCGCAACCAGCAATGCAACGGCTGGTAACAGGCACAACATTTTGCGATTCATATGTTGCCCTCCATCTCCTGATGAAACTTTATTTTCCAGTGGGTATCAGGTAAAACAGATTACCCAAACTGCCCATCCGGCTCTTACGATTACGAAACCCTGATTAGTTGAGAAATCTGGGCATGTCAGAGATTCTAGCTGGAGATTGCCGCCCCGCAACGAGGGGGATCCCATTTTGTGGCGAAAAACCACAAATAAGCCACATGCTAGCGGCGCGGATTAGATCGTTTACAGATCATCCCAGGGGTAGGAATTACCAATATTGATACACTCCTTCCATTTGGGGGGGAATTTGGTACCAAACGTGCCATTTCCGCGACACAAAGGCGTGTCGGCGGATGGATGCCGCTGGCGGCTTAGCGAATCCGTCCCTATTGCTTGGGAATATCCAGCAGCTCGATCTCAAAGATGAGCGTTGCGTGCGGCGGGATCACGCCCCCGGCACCCGCCTCGCCATAGGCCAATTCGCTCGGGATGAACAGTTGCCACTTATCGCCCACCTTCATTTTCTGCAACGCTTCGGTCCAGCCTTTGATCACGCCCCCGACGGGAAACTCCGCCGGCTCGCCCCGGTCGTAGGAACTGTCGAACACCGTGCCGTCGATCAATTGGCCCTTGTAGTGAGTGCGGACCGTATCCGCAGCGGTCGGCGTAGCCCCGGTCCCCGCCTTGAGAACCTTGTATTGCAGGCCGCTCGGCAAGCTGGTCACCCCCTCGGCCGTCTTGTTTTCTTCGAGAAATTTCTTGTTTTGCACGACAACGGCTCCTGCACGGGCTTCGCTGAGTTTTTCGAGCGCCTTCATACAGGCACCTTCATCATACTTGGGTTTCGTGGCGGCGAGGGCATCCTTCACACCGGCAATCAGGCTCTCGATGTCGAGCTCCACGTTGTCCGCCTTAAAGTTCTTACCGATTTCCATCCCAATCGCATAGCTGTACACCGGAGCGGCCGGCCCTTCGGCAGCCGGGGCTGCTTCGGCGGCGGGTGCCGTCGCGGCGGGGAGTCCCTCTTGAGCGAACAAATTCGACGTGGCAATCAAAACCAAGGTCGTGGCGAGCAGGGCAACCAACAGCAGTGAGCGGAACATATCTTCTCCAGATAGGTGAGTCGCGAGTGGGGGTGGAGTGAAAAGTAAAGGGCCTAGTATAGCCCTTCTCGCTTCCCTCAAAAACCGCCCAGCTCCCACAATTTCGTTGCCGAGGCCAGAATTTCCCGCGATTCCAGCCTGCGGCAAACCCTCCCCGCCGCGATAAATGGCCAGTTCTGGGAGTGTGTCGTATAATCAAGGATCGGCGGGCTAGGGGTGTCCGCGAGATGGGGCTGTCTTTTCGCGCATTCTGCGGATTCAGGTTGTTGGCAATTGCTATGGATCACTCCCTGTCAAAACGAACCCACGCGGCAGCTCACGGCTTTTCGTTGGTCGAACTCCTGGTCGTGATCGCCATCATCGGCGTGTTGATCTCGCTGCTCCTTCCCGCCGTGCAAGCGGCCCGCGAATCGGCCCGTCGCCTGCAGTGTGCGAGTAACCTCAAGCAGATCGGCTTGGCAGCGCAGAATTACGAGTCGATCAAAAAGGAATTACCTCCTTCGGCTATTACCGATCTCGAGGAATCAAACGCCAGCAGCGACAATCCGTTTCAAGCGTTCAACCCCGAGAGTGGCAAGCAATTTAGTTGGGCCGTGTTGCTGCTTCCCTACTTGGAACAGCAACCGCTTTATGACGCTTTTGATATGTCCGTGTCAATTTTTGAGCAAGAAAGAAATCCACAAGCGGAGTTTGTGGAAGCATACTTGTGTCCTAGTGATAACGCGCGCGGTCTCTTTCACTTTCACGAGGAAGCAACCGCAGGCAAGTTTATGGCCAAGGGAAACTACGCGGCTTACGTGACCCCCATGCACATCGACTTGCAACTACTCTGGCCAGGAGCATTGATTGCCACGGGACAGAAATTGCGCAGAGTGACTGACGGACTCTCGAACACGATTGCATTTAGTGAGGTACGCACGCTGGATAATGAGCTGGATGAACGTGGGGCATGGGCCGTGCCTTGGGCGGGGTCGAGCATCCTCGCGGTGGACATGCATCATCGCTGTCCGGATGGCCGTCCCTATCCGTATTGTCTCTATGAAGATACTTATCGCGCCGATCCGACGAGTGTAGGTCAGACGCAATTGCCAAATTCCCGTGGTCGAATCAAAGACACGCTGTTCTTTTGCAAGGACGAGCAAAAGGTCGAAGCTGATTTAAGGGGGATGCCATGTGATGGTTGGAGCCGGAAAGTTGGCGGTGGGGGTTTTTATTCCGCCTCGCCGCGCAGTTTGCATCCCGGTGGCGTGAACGCGGCCTATCTTGATGGCCACATACAATTTGTGAGCGACGATGTCGATGATTTTGTTTTCGCCTACTCGGTGAGCATCAACGATGGCCAAACGCAATCTCCCCCATAGAGCATGGCCGAGTCGAACCGCAAATTTGGATTCGGGATATTCCCCTCGCTGCTGCTCGCTTTGGGGGTGGTGCTTGTGCTTGCTTCGTTCTTGCCACTCTCCGCTCTTTCGAAGCGGCAATGGACCATTGCGGATTCAGAGGCTTTCAGTCAGGTGACCCGCGAGCTCCATGATTCTACCACTCAATTGCCTCGTCAATCAGGACGCACTGCGGACGAGTTAGCTGGCTATCAAGAAAATTTGAAGCAAGAATTCGAGAAACTCAAAAGCAAACTCGAACACGCCCAACAAGAACCCCAGCGCTGGAGTCGCATCCTCCTCTGGACCGGCACCGCACTCGTCGGCGTCGGGGGTCTCATCCACATCGCCAAGCAATCCGCATGAAACCACCCGTTAGCCGCGCTGCGGAGCGCCAGCGCAGCAAAGCGGGAAACCAGCAAAGCGAGAAAACACCTCGCGACATCAAAAACCGACAAGGGATTCACCGCTAGTCTACGCTAATGATCGCTAATCGTTTTAATTGCGAAAATTAGCGTAGATTAGCGGTCTATTTTTCCTATTTGGCAGACTTGGCGGTTCAAAAAAATTCGACTTTACGCCTCGTCGACAAAAAATCGCCGAATTTGTTTTTATTCCTGCGCGCGGTATGGTAGAGTGGTCACTTCCAAGGAGGATTCATGTTGCCTGCTCACGATGTCGCCCAAACGGTTTCCGCGTGGAATCCACGCCACGGTTGCGAATATGAATCGCCAAACTCCGCACGTCCCCGCTGGTTGTAAGCATTTCCGTTCCCAAGTCGACATGCCCCCCGAGTTCAACGATCGCCTCCGGCGATACGCTCAAAAGTTTGGGGAAACTTACGCCGCCTATCTCGTCACGGAGCAGGACCGCGAATATTTCTGGTGCTCCGAAGAGCGCGGTGTCATCGGCTTTCGTCGCCTGGGTCGCTATGTGAACGTCGCCGACGGCCTGTTGGCGGCACCGGCTGACCGCGAGTTGTTGCTCAAGGAATTTCTGGCCTTTGTGGAACAGAATCGCTGGCGACCGACTTTTGTGAATGTGCCGCGCACGGAGCTCAACCTCTTTCGCCGTCATGGCTGCCAAGTCACCAAGTGCGGCGAGGAACCGCTTGTGCGCCTGCAGCGGACCGATTGGCAAGGCAAGGAATCTCAATGGGTGCGGCGGCAAGAAAGCTTTTGCAAACGCCAAGGTGTTCAGGTTTGTGAAATCAATCCTGATCCCGCGGATGCCGTCTATCAACGCGACGTGGCCCCGCAACTCGACGAGATCTCGCGCGACCATCTCGCCTCGACGCTCCATGGAAAAGATCTGCGATTCTTTGTCAGCCAGTTTTCGGCAAATCAGTTAGACGGCAAGCGCTTGTTCGTGGCTCGGAAGGACGCGTGCATCATGGCGTTTATTGTCTGCAACCCGGGCTTGGACGGCGATTTGTGGGCCGTCGAAGTCTACCGCCGCCGCCGGGATGCGGTTCGCGGGGTGATCCCCTACACAATCATGCACGCCATGCGCGTCATGCAGGCCGAGGGCGTGGGCTATTTCTCGTTGTCACTCGCGCCGTTTCTGCGCTGCACGCCTGTTGTTGGAGACAGCGTTGTCTTTCGCTCGGTGGCTAACTTTTGGTGGCGGCACCTCAACCCGCTCTACGATGTGCGTGGCCTGTTCCATTTCAAAAGTCGCTTTCGCCCCGATTATCGAGAAATGTATGTCGCGGCCAAACCAGCCGTAACCATTCGGTCGATGTTGGTGATCGCCGTGGTTTGGAATCTGTTCCACTTCAATCCCTGGCGGCTGCTCAAGCGCTGCTTGTTCCACAAACGAAGCACCCAGCATAGTGATTTGGCCGAATCAGGCGAACGCGGCGATCGGGCGATTCGCGAACTGCGTCACGATCCGGCTCGTGTCACGATCCCGACACCGAAATCTGTCGCCGCAACGAAAACGATTCCAGCGCCGACTATAATTCCCGCGCAGAAAAAGCCCGCTGTTGTCGTCGAGGAGAAACACTTTGGCGAAACCCGCGCGCAAGAGACGGTCGCCGTTTGAAGCGAGCCTCTGGATGGGCATGGATTTCTTCGCCTGGGCACGGCTGCTCGGGCGGAATCGTTTCGCGATTCAGTGGGCCAAGCTGCCGTTGGCATTCTTCATTACCATTGTCGCAATCGGCAATACCATCTTGCGCTGGCTGCAAACACTCTGGTTTGGACGGCGGGTGCGCGCCGTGGTGGTGCCCGACGATCCGATCTTCATCATCGGTCATTGGCGCACCGGCACAACCATGCTCCACGAACTGATGTCGCTGGACCCACGCTTGCGTTGCCCGACGACGTATGAATGCCTGTCGCCGAACCATTTTCTCCTGAGTGAGCAGGTGGTGCGTCGCTTTTTTCGGTTCGTGTTGCCGCGCAAACGTCCGTTCGACAATGTGCGCATGGGCTTTGACAGGCCCCAGGAAGACGAGGCGGCCCTCTGCTTACGCGGTCAGCCCAGCCCGTTTTTGACGGTCGCTTTCCCCGGCCGTCCGCCCATGGATGCCGCATACATCGACCTAGAGTGTCTTAGCCCCCCGCAATTGGCAAGGTGGAAGTCGCGACTGCTGCGATTTCTGCAATTGCTCCTGTTCAAGCGGCCTGGTCGACTCGTCTTGAAGTCGCCGCAGCATACGTTTCGGCTAAAGGTGCTCGTGGAAATGTTTCCCCGCGCGAAATTCATCCACATCGTGCGCGATCCCTATGTCGTGTATCCGTCCACGATCCACTTTTGGCGAACCATGTACGAGACGTACGGCCTCCAGCGATTCGATCCGAACACGCTGCGAGAGTACGTGTTCAAGACCTTCGAGCAGATGCACGCCAAGTTAACGGCGACGCGCCCGTTGATCGACGCCGCGAATTTTTATGAGCTCCGGTACGAGGAGCTTTCCAGGGATCCAGTCGGGCAAATGGAAGCACTCTACAAGTTTCTCGAGCTCGGCGACTTTGACGCCATCCGTCGGGCGGTGGAACAATATGCG
This sequence comes from Bythopirellula sp., assembly GCA_034439695.1. Taxonomy (GTDB): domain Bacteria; phylum Planctomycetota; class Planctomycetia; order Pirellulales; family Lacipirellulaceae; genus Bythopirellula. The sequence continues at coordinate 7,190 of JAWXAV010000186.1, forward strand.
GAGCAATCGAAGCACTATCAGACGAATGACTATCCGCTGGACGCCCCAACCCGCGATGAAATTGCGCGCCGCTGGGCGGATTATTTCGAGCAATACGGCTACGAAACCAACGAAATCAGCGCATAGCGCTCTCTGAACTCCGAAAATAGCCGCGATCAGACCTGATCGCCGGGAGGCCCACTCACACGCTTGCCCTCGACCTGCCAACGGCTAAACTCAGAAGAGCACATAAGAACCAATCGACACCAACCCATAACTGGAAAGTCATTCATCATGATTACCGTCGGCATGAATTATCACGTGATTGCTGGCAAGCAAGCGCTCTTTGAAGAGAAGTTTACCGCCGTGATCGGGGCCCTCCAGGCGGCCCCTGGCCATGACAGTTCCCATCTTTGGAAAGATGTGAGCGACGACGCCTCTTACTTGATTACCAGCGAATGGTCGGAGGAGCAGGCCTTTCTCGATTTCATCCAGAGCCAAGCCTTCAAGGACGTCACCAGTTGGGGCAAAGAGCAAATCCTCTCCGGCCGACCCCAGCACAAGATTTACAAGAATTAGCTGCTAAGAAGGAACCACGAATCTAACGAATAGCACGAATGGAAATCAGGGACTTAGGGACTACGGGACAATAGGACAATATAAAGTCCTTATGTCCTATGGTCTTTTCGTCCTGTAGTCATTCACCGTCCTAGAATTCAGTCATGAGCACTGTCGCTAGTCCGATTTCGTCGCACCCCAATATCATGGGAGGCGTTGTCGTGTTTCACGGCACGCGAGTTCCCGTGCAAACGCTGTTGGATTACCTGGACGACGGCTTCTTGGTGGAAGAGTTCGTCGGTTTCTTTCCCTCGGTCCGTCGCGAGGATGCCGAGGAATTTCTCAGGCTGGTGGGACGCCAATCGTCTTACTTTTCTTTGATTGACCTGCCGAGGTAGACTGAAGTCGCCGGGTTTTCCACTTGCTAGTTACCAGCGGTCCCAGTCACGACCGTACGTGACCAAATCTGCGCAACGAGACAACCATAGTGATGGATAAAGGACGTTACAAACCTAATATGGCTCCGCATTATTGCGGGGCCTTTTTCGTTTCCTGAACGAACAGAATTCCAACTTATCGGACGGTGAGAAGCCCGAGCCAAAGCCAGGCAAAACCATCAAGCGCCAGATTCGACGTTTGATGGCACTGTGTTAGATGGCATAAGTATTGAAATCCTGCGGCCCGAACATGGGCAGCCGAAACGCCTTATGGTGATTCGCACCGGGAAAAGAACGTATCCCAACTGGTACGTGGCCGTGGCTTACGGCTAATTACCTTCGATTCAACAATTCGGCAATTCTTCTATATTCGCGCCTCTATGGCTGCTGATGCCGCTACAATAGACTCATCGAGATCCGGTACGGTGACTCAAACGAAAAGGTGATCCCATGTCTTGTTTCGATTTGTCCGCTTGGGCGGTTCAGCTTCCAGCCCAGCTTCGTCGGAGCGTGCTCTGCAACGGCCTCGTCACCTGCGTCGAGACGGGTTTTACGTCCTTTGTTGCTCTCTGCTTTGTATTTGGCTTGCCGACGACCAGCTATTCAGACCCGGGGGGCTTCCGCTCGAACACAGTAAGCTACAGCGTGGCGGGCACGCTCGACTTTGGTAATCGGTTTAGCGGCAGCGATTTCGTGCAAACTCTCAGCGATAGTACCGATCCGAACAGCATCGCTGCCCCGGCCAAGCTAAAGGCTACTGTCGCCGATTCGATCGAAACTGGTGGGGCGATCTCGGAAGCATCCATAACCGTCGAGGCTCGTGCCGATTTCGGCAGTCTCAGCATCGATTTCAATGGCTTTTTGAACCGCAATTCTACTGATGCTAGCCAGATTGGCGATGCGTGGCTGACGAATGCGCGTGTGCAAGCAAGGTGGCAGGATACCGTTAAAATGGATAGCACTGTAGATCCTCAGCCCGGAAGGATATTCCACATGGAAGCGCATCTGGTACTCGATGGAGGGATGGGTATCGAATTGAAGGAGTCGTTCCCATTGAATTTCAATCGCTTTGCAGCTTCCGAGGTTAATTTACGCCTTAGCGGGGGTGGAGTGTATGGACGCGAAATTTTGGAACCAGCTACCTACGATGGCATCTATTTTGCACAGGTCAAAAAAAGCTCACTCCTAACCGTTGACGTTGTACGTCCAGCTAAGAGCAAGATTGACGTGGATATCTTCTATCAAGAGGGTGCGTTATTTACGATGGACTTCCTCATGGAAGTGAGGGCCGTCGGCAGGGTTAACGTTGGTTCGTATTACCGAACTGTATTCGACAATTCGTTTTCGTCAACGTTTTACGCTAATTATGGTCACACCCTTCGCTGGGGCGGAATCACGAGCGTCACGGACGCCGCAACCGGCGAGCCGATCGAGGGATGGACCATGACCTCGGCATCCGGGTTTGACTATGCCCATCCAGCTCCTGTGCCAGAGCCGGCCACCGTCGGCCTCGCCCTGTTGGGTTTACTAGGGCTCATGTGTCGCCGCACCTGCGCGTGAGCCCCCCCATCACAGTGAGGTAGAAAAAGTGCAGAACGAATGAAACATATGATCCACCCCACGCCTCTGTCTGCTCCGCCACAGGCGATTTGCTGTGGCGAACTTACCTTTAGTTAACCCGGGCCGTTGGCGGCTTTATTTGCGAGGTCGCCATATTGCCAAGTACTCATCAATGCGTCACATTCGTCAACAATGGACCGATTTAGAAACTCTGCTCTCAAGCTTGTCTTCAACCGAACTAGGCAACATTTTTCCAATTAGCAGGGCTCATTGATTTCAGCCCCCTGAAGCGTGCCTTCAGGTAGTGACTGCGCGGAAAACATCCCTACACGTGAAGTCGTTCGAAGTTCGGCCTCCGCATTTGCGTCCTAACGCACAGCAACGAGTTCACTCGACTCCGAACACCTGGCCAAGACCTGGGCCTCTAAATCGCCTTGCACCCATCGGCGGCTACCGGAGACCGAATCCGTCCGGGCCATTTCTTCGGGCTATATTCCCGCTCGCAACTCGTCGATATTATGTTTTACGAAGGACGTTAGGTTACTTAAAAGAAGGACTTGAATCCGAGTCGAGCAGCACTTTTTGTTTACGCGTTCTTTCCAGCATCCCGCTAGCGGCTTACAACCCGTAAGTTCACACACACCGCCGCCGCGCGAACAGAAACATCAGCATTCCGCTGCCGATGAGCACCGCGCTGCCTGGTTCGGGGACGGCCGTGATCGTGGCCAGCACTGGCGGGTCGACCACCGTGGGGCCGTACTGGGCGTGGATCAACATGAGATCGTCGGTCATTACCGCGCCGTCGCCGTTGGCGTCCCCTTGGGCGTGCGTGGCGTTGATAAGAATGCCGAAGCCCCGTTGCCAGGTGAGAAAATCACGCCCATCGACGTCGCCATCTTCGTCAAAATCCGCCGAGGGTTGGTCGAACAACGTCGAAGTCCGCCAGGCGAGGCCAAAATCGCGTGCCGTGTCGCTGGTGATCGTCAGCGTGTAATCCCCCGCCGCGAGGTCGGTCAGATAGATGTGCTCGACGTTGTCGAGCGTGCTGAGGCTTTGATCGACGGTTTGGCCGAGCGCGTCCGTGAGCGTCAGGTCCATGTTCGCGAGCGTCTGGCTGCCGAAGCCACCGGGGACATTGACGTTCCAGGTCAAGAGAATCGAAAGCTCGGGGGCCGTGCTTCCCGTGGGGATCACGAATTTGTACTTCAACTCGTTCGCAGCGCCGGGCTGAATCGTTTGATAGTCCCAACCGTGCGAACCGACGGCTTCCACCGGCGCGCTGGTGCCCGCGTAGCGTCCCCCCTGGGTCATTAAATAGCTGTTGTAAACATTGACCTCGCCGGCCCCAAACGTGTCGTCGAGCGGCTGGGTGGTTGTGCGCGACCAACTGGTAAACTCGTTCTTGGTCGCCCCCGCCATCAACATCGCCTTCATCACTTCGCTCCGCGCGGCGTCCGAACCGATGACCACGCTGTGCAAAAGCGTGGCAATCGAACTGGTCGTCGACGTGGCGGCACTCGTCGTATCTCGCGGCGCGACCAGATCGGGCTTACTCCGCCCAGGACCGTAGTTCGTCAGATTCGTCAGGCCCGTGCTATGCAAGCCGTCGGTGCGGCCGATGGCCAGCGCGTTATAGCTTTGCCCCAACAGATGCGGTAAGGGGGCGATCACGTTATGCAAACCGACAATCGCCGTGAGATTGTCGCGGTTAATCATGAAATCAAATCGCCGCAGTGTGGAAACATCTTGCGAGATTTCCGTGGGCGTGGGGTTGGCGTCATCGACCGCGAAGCTCCCCACCCAACTATGGTTCTGCACACGGAAATCCAAAAACTGGGGTGTGCCGCCGACGGGGGCACCTAATTGATTATCCAAAAACAGTCCCGCCTCATAAACGATCACCGCATTCGCGCCCGGGGCCACGCTCGTCGTATTGCCGAAAAAGTTGCGGGCTTGGCTTGAGGCATGGTTTGAGGGATTCACCATGTTCGCATTGCCGCTGCCATCGCTAAAGGCAACCGCCAAGCCCAACGGATCGCTGGACGCACCGAACTCGTTGCTTCCCGAGTTCGGCCAGTAGCTACTATTGCTTGAGCCCCCTGCCTCGACCAGCGAGATCGGCACGCCATCACCCAAGGGCACGGGAACGCCAATGCTGGTCAGCGTGTTTTTGAGTTGCGTGAAGCCGATCTCCTCGAACAATTCGGCGGAAGCGCTGCTCGGGCCAAAGAGAGTTGCCAACAGCAATCCCATCCGCACCGCGATCCCGAGGGCACTTCGCGAACGACGGTCAATGGGTATGGCGATGGGCATACTTTTATCACCCGTCACAAGGGCGGGGGTTAACCTCGGGCCTACATAACTATTCAAGCCAACCGCGAATTGAACCAAGCGACCAGCATTAAAGCACGAAAGCATTAAAATTTGGCGCGACCCGATTCAAGATTCTGTTCCGCGAAGAGAGAGCATGTCGGGGGTAGATCACGTAGTGGTGGCTTCCAGCCGCCAAAGAGCGAATACCATCGGCGGCTGGAAGCCACCACTACCACACAGCCCCCTCGACCCTTGCTGTACTCATTATCTCCCTGTTTTCCGCGGGTTACAAGAGTTTGCGGCTCGTCCCAACGCGATTACCGCCGGTTTTTGCCTGCAAATTGCGGATAAGCGAAGCCCGCCGACCCGCTCGCCGGACCGGTTCGAGTTGTTTTCCCGCCCCCAGAAACCTAGACTAGCGATTCTACCGATTATGCCAACTCGAACCCTCGTGGCCGCCGTGAGCTCCCTCGCGGCAAGCCCCATCGCCGCTTTTTCTTAGGACACTTTAGGACTGCAATGTCGTCGTACAACCTGACCCACCTCAAACAACTCGAAGCCGAGAGCATCCACATCATCCGCGAGGTGGTCGCCGAGTTCAGTAACCCTGTCATGCTCTTTTCGATTGGCAAGGATTCGTGCGTCATGCTGCACTTGGCTCGCAAGGCGTTCCATCCCGCCAAGCCACCTTTTCCGCTCATGCTGGTGGACACCACTTGGAATTTTAAGTCGATGTACGAATTTCGTGATCGCCACATCATTGGCGAGCTCGGCATGGAATGCCTCACGCACGTCAACCAAGAGGGTCTCCAGAGCGGCATGACCCCCTTCACCCATGGCAGCAAAACTTTCACCGAGGTCATGAATCTCGGAGCCTTGCGCCAGGCACTCGATATCCATCGCTTTGACGCGGCCTTCGGCGGCGGTCGCCGCGATGAAGAAAAGAGCCGTGCCAAGGAGCGCGTTTACTCGTTCCGCACCTCCGATCACGTTTGGGAACCGAAAAATCAACGTCCCGAGTTGTGGAATATCTACAACGGAATGGTGAACAAAGGCGAACAAATCCGTGCTTTTCCTCTCTCGAATTGGACCGAACTCGATATTTGGCAGTACATCCACTTGGAGAACATCCAAATTGTGCCGATCTATTTCGCCGAGGAACGCGATGTTGTCCAGTTCGAAGGCAATTGGATTGCCGTTGATGACGACCGCACCCCGCCGGAATTAGCCAAGCAAGCCGTCAAAAAATGGGTCCGCTTCCGTACCCTGGGCGACTATCCGCTATCTGGTGCGACTTTTTCTCAAGCACGCACTCTCCCCGACATCATCCAAGAGATGCTTCTCGCCACCCGCAGTGAACGCGAGGGACGCACAATTGACAAAGACCCGGGTGCGTCGATGGAAGACAAGAAACGCAGAGGTTACTACTAACGCGGCTCAACGAAGCCTGGATTTTCTCCACGACACAAGCCCTTTCACTTCGTTGGGAACTTTTTTCTACACAAGTACTAAAACAATATGTCCCATCAATCAGAACTTATCGCCACCGATATTCACGCCTATCTCAAGCAGCATGAGCACAAGGAAATGCTCCGCTTACTCACTTGTGGGTCGGTCGATGACGGCAAGAGCACGCTGATTGGTCGTTTGCTCTACGATTCAAAAATGGTCTACGAGGATCAACTGGCGGCTCTCGAAGTGGACTCCAAACGATTTGGCACCACGGGGGGGGCGTTCGATCCCGCCCTGCTTACCGACGGCCTCAAGGCCGAGCGCGAACAAGGCATCACCATCGACGTGGCCTACCGCTATTTCTCCACCTCCAAACGCAAATTCATCATCGCCGACTGCCCCGGCCACGAGCAGTACACCCGCAACATGGCCACCGGCGCGAGCACCTGCGACCTGGCCATCATCCTCATCGACGCTCGCCACGGCGTGATGACCCAAACCAAGCGCCACTCGTTCATCGTCTCGCTCTTGGGCATCAAACACGTCCTGGTCGCCATCAATAAGATGGACTTGGTGGATTACTCCGAGGAGGTCTTCGAGCAAATCAAACAAGACTACAAGGAATTTGCCTCGCGCCTCGATATGGTCGATCAGCATTTCATTCCCATCGCGGCCTTGCACGGCGAGAACCTCGTCGATAAAAGCGCCAACATGCCATGGTACGAAGGCTCGACCCTCATGCATCATCTGGAAAACGTGCATATCGCCTCCGACCGCAATATGATCGACTTCCGTTTTCCCGTGCAGTTCGTCAACCGCCCGAATCTTAACTTCCGCGGTTTCTGTGGCACGATCGCTTCCGGCCGCATCCGCCGCGGCGAGCCCGTCATGGCGCTTCCCTCGCGTAAAACGGCTCATGTCAAATCGATTGTAACCTTTGATGGCGAACTCGACGAGGCTTTCGCGCCTCAGGCCGTCACGCTCACTCTCGATCGCGAAATCGATGTCAGCCGTGGCGACATGCTTGTCCGCCCCGATAATATCCCCACCATTGCCGATGTCTTTGACGCCACCGTGGTCTGGATGACCGATGAGCCTCTCGCAGCGGGTAAGCAGTATTGGTTCAAGCAAACAACCCGCGTGGCCGCCGGAGCGATCAGCCGCATCCGTTATCGGATCGATGTCAACACACTCCATCGCCAGGAGACCGATCAGTTCGTGCTCAACGAAATTGGCCGTTGCCAAGTGAGACTCTCGCAACCTCTGGCTTTCGACCCCTATCGGCAAAACCATGGTACGGGTGCCTTTATCATTATCGATCGGATCACCAACGTGACCGTGGGCGCGGGCATGATACTCGGACAGAGAACGGCCGAGCAAACCGATCACTGGTCCGACGAAGCCGACGAACGCCTGCAAGTCGAACGCTCCAACGTCACCCTCGCTGAGCGCGCTGGCCGCTTCAGCCAAACACCCGTCACGCTGCTCTTCACCGGTCTCGCGGGGTCGGGCAAATCTACCCTGGCCTACGCCCTCGAACGCCGCTTGTTCGACATGGGTCACGCCGTCTCCGTGCTCGACGGCCAAAACATGCGCCGCGGCATTAGCCGTGATCTTGGTTTCACCGTCGACGACCGCAGCGAAAACCTGCGCCGTACCGCCGAAGTCGCCAAGCTCATGAACGACGCGGGCTTGATTTGCCTCGCGGCGTTTCTTGCCCCGCAAGAAGACGTTCGCCAAAAGGCCGCCGAAGTCGTGGGCCGCCAAAAGTTCTTGGTCATCCACTTGGACGCGCCAATTGAAATCTGCCGAGCACGCGATCAAGAAGGCCTCTACGCCGCCGCCGACGCGGGCGAGCTGGTCAACTTCCCCGGCGTGGACGCCCCCTACGAAGCGCCAACCTCTCCCGATCTGATCCTCAACACCGCCGAAATCGACGTCGACGAATGCGTCAGCCAAGTCCTCTCGTTGCTGAAAAGCAAACAAGTGGTGGCATAACAAGTTAGCCCTGGGTGATTTTGAAAGTTCTGCTTTCAAATACACCCAGGGGCAAAATAACCATGCACAAAATCGGCCTCTCCTTCCGCTCGACGCTTTCGCCCGAGGAGGTCCGCGCGAAATACATCAATCCTTTGCGCGCCACCCTCCGCCACGACAAGGCCGGCATCTACTCCAACCACCTCCGCCAAGTCGATCCGCAATCGGTCGACACCTTCGAGCACCTCTTGGTGTTTGAAGTCCACGACTTCGAGAAAAGCCTGCGCCTCTTGCGCGTGGAACTCACCACCATCGGTCCCCCCGAAAACTTCCAATTCCACAACCTCGACCCCTCCCACCCCGGGTACTAAGTTAACCGCGACGCGCAGCGGAGCGAGTCTCCATTACCCGCGCCGCGAGAGCGGAGCGTGTCTAGGCCAAAAGCAGCCTTAGCCAACATGATCGACCGAACTGAGGTTCGGCGCGATAGCTCCACGGTACTTAAAAATTCAATTCCCACTGGGCGTACAAGAAGTCGGCGTCCGACGTGCCGATAATCTTGTCCCCACGCCAGAAGTGCGACCAGCCATAGGCGATGTTCGAGCTGGGGCAAATCGTGTAGGTCAGCAGCACGTCGAGTTCGTCGCCCAGGTGCTTGAGATCATTCTGGGGCGGCGTGTTGAAAATGCTCGGCACGGGCGCGGCGGTGTCCGCCGTGAAGTGCCAGTACCACATCAACAGATTCCACTTGGGACCAGGCTTGCAGGTGAGCAAAATGTTCGGCGATTGTATGTTCGAGCGTTGCACCGCATCAATGAAGCCGAAGTATTTGTGTCCCAGCGGGAAGAGTTGGTTGAAACCGTTGAACGCGTCTCCCGCCGCATTGCCCGAGGCATAGTCGTAGTACAACCAAGTCGTGGGCTGCCAAGGTTCATCGACCCATTTGCGACCGATCCCCGCCGTGGCGAAGCCGGCTCGATGATCGAGGTTCGCGCCATGATATTCGCCAAACTGGGGGCCGCCTTCAAATTCCCACAGCCAATTATCTTTCTCGCCAAAGATCCGCACGCCCGTGGTATAGATCGAAAAGTCGGTCGCCGTGGGAGAGTTCGCATTGAAAGGTTGCTCATCATCATAGCCCAGCGCGTAGAGATCGACGCCGAAATATTCGAAGCCGCTGTAGGTGGCGTAGGTGCCATAGAACTGTTGATCGCCGTCCGGTTCATCGAGGCGGTTATCGATGACGGGAACCAAATAGGTGTAAAACGTGTCGACGGCCCAATCACCGTCGCGATAGAGCAGATTCCCACCGTCGAAAGTGCGGCGAGTATTGGCCCAGTCCAAGGGAGAAATCAACCGTTGATTGCCGTACAGAAGTTCCTGCCGACCGACGCGCGCCTTAATAGTGTCGGTGAGCGCCACATCAGTAAAGAGATTCAAAAAGTCGCCGAAGTTCTGGTCAATCGGGCGTGGTGCGTATTGCCCGCCGTCATCGGTCACGTCGGCATAGATGCCTTCCACATAAAACCGTAGACCATCATTGACTTGCCAGTTTGTATAGAGCCGCACACGATTCAACACGAAATCGGTCTGTGTATCCTCAAACCGGGGCACCGAAGCATTGGGCACGCGACCCATGCCCTGCTCATGGTGGTAACGCGCGCGAAGTTGTCCGCCAAAATCAATCGTGCCCCACTCTCCGTCCTGAACGGGCAACAGCTTCAAGGAATCGCCCAAACAGAAGCCATCGTAGTTAGGGTCGTCGAGGTAACTGAAATCATTGGCGTAGAAAACCGGCTTATGCGACAGCGCACATGGATTGGGTTGCTGCGCGCGACACATCGCCACGGAGAAACCCATGAGAATCGTCAGGCCATACAGCGCGCAGCAGCGGATCATCGCAGACACTCCCTTGTCATCGCCTCAGCGAATTGGTTGATCGCTCGGTCCCCGAGCCAGCCAGCATCTCATCATCCGCCTAGGATTGTTTTCGACGCAACCCGTTATCTGCTCAAGACTTTGGCACGCACTCGACAAGGTTTGCCTGATCCGCAGAGGTGACGGATGCGCATCACGGAACCGGCTTTCGCTAGGTTCAGCGCCATACTTCGGATAGCCTCACACTGCTAGCAATGAGATTGGGGCAAAAACACGCGCAGCCGTTACGGCTGACCCAAACTTCCCCCCCGAAAGAACGGTTAGATCAGCGACACAGCCACCGCACAAGCTTTGTACGCTGGTTGATGCGAGTAGGGATCGAACACCGCATGGGTGAGCACATTAGTGGTTTCATAGTGCATCGGAATGAAAAGCTGCCCCGGCTGCACGGCGGGCGTGGTGAGTGCGCGGCCCTGCACGCGACCCCGTTGCGACGAGACTTCGATCATATCGCCCGAACGAATGCCCAGCCGCGTGGCGTCCTGAGGATTGATTTCGACGTACAACTCCAAAGCCGACAGCTTGCGCAGAACCGCGGACTTCTTGGTGCGCGTCTGCGTGTGCCATTGGGAAGCCGAGCCACGGCCAGTGAGCAGCACGAAGGGATAGTGGTCGTTGGGTTGCTCGGGAAAAGGCCGCGGCGCTTCGCAAACAAAGCGAGCCCGCCCATCGGCATGAAAGAACTGGCCATCCGCAAACAGTCGGCGTTCGGGGGCGGTGTCTGAATGTCCCGCGGGAAAGGGCCATTGCACACCTTCGCGGCGACGCAGCATTTCGTAATCTTCGATGCCGGTGATGTCGCAGGGTTGTCCGGCGCTCAATCGTTTGAGAATCTGAAACACGGCCTCGGGCGAGGACCACTCGCGAAACATCTCGCCGCAACCCCAATAGTCGGCGATGAGTTTGAAAATGTGAAAATCATCGAGAGCTTCGCCCGGCGCACGCCGTACTTTGTTAATCACGCCGAAACGGCGTTCGGAATTGATGAAAGTGCCCGCCTTTTCGCCCCACCCCGCCGCAGGGAGCACCAAATCCGCCATTTGGGCGGTCTCGGTGTTGTGGTACATGTCTTGCACCACAAGAAAATCCAGCCGCCCCAAAATATCGCGGGCCGTCCCTTGATTGATCCACGAATGGGCCGGGTTGGTAGCAATCACCCAGAGTCCGCGAATCTCCTTGCGCAAGATTCCTTCGAGAATCTGGTGATAGGGCCAACTCGCTTCACGAGGAATCCGCGCGACCGGAATATCGAGAATGTCCGCCACTTTGGCGCGATGCGTGGGATTGGCAAAATCATGGCCACCGAGCAGATTGGTCGTGTTGCTAAACAGCCGCGACCCCATCGCGTTGCATTGGCCCGTGATCGAGTTGGCGCCCGTCCCGGGTCGGCCGATGTTGCCGGTCATCAGCGCGAGATTGATGATCGCTTGAGCCGTGCGGACGGCCTGATGGCTTTGATTGACCCCCATCGTCCACCAAAAGGAAACTCGCTGGCCAGCGTGAATCGTGCCAGCAAATTTTTCAATTTTCTCCGGCGCGAGATGTGTTTCGGCGGCAACACGGTCGAGAGTGTAGGGCTCCACGAATTCGGCAAAGGCGGCAAAACCTTCCGTGTGCGCTTCAATAAATTCATGGTCAATCCAATCACGGTCGAGCAGAATTTTCGCCACGCCGTACAGCAAGCTGAGATCGGCCTTCGGATAGACCGCCAAATGTTGCGTCGCGGCCATCGTGGTTTCGGTCGCGCGGGGATCGATCACAACGATCTCGGGCTGGTGTGGATTGCGCATGACCCGTTGCCACAGAATCGGGTGGGCGATGCACAGATTGCTCCCCACGAGCACGATCACGTCGGACTCTTCAAAATCAGCGTAGGTGTAAGGAGGAGCGTCAAAACCGAAGGATTGTTTGTAAGCCACCACCGAAGTGGCCATGCACTGCCGCGTGTTGCCATCGCCGTGCAACATGCCCATGCCAAACTTGGCCAGCGCGCCGAGCAGGGCCATTTCTTCGGTCGGAATCTGACCGGTGCTCAGAAACGCCACCGATTGCGAGCCGTGGGCTTGTTGTATTCCACGCATGCGCTCGACAAACGTACCGAGCGCGGTGTCCCAGTTGACCGGCTCCAACTTTCCCGCGGCATTTCGCAGCAAGGGCGTGGTCGCGCGATCGGGAGAGTCGAGCACCGTGAGCGCTTCCCAACCCTTAGGGCAAGCCATCCCCAAGTTGACCGGGTATTCGGTCGCGGGGGTCAATCCCACGGCCTGCTTGTCGCGCAGATGGATGTTGAGATTGCAACCGGTCGAGCAGTAGCCGCAGACCGAGCTTGTCACACCATCGGCTTGCAAGCCGGGTGGCAGCAACCCCAAGCCAAAGTGCCCCGGTTCGAGCAACAGCTCCGCGGTGAGCGGACCCGAACGCTGAAACAGCGGGATGTCGGTGAGATTCATCAGCGGATTCCTCCCGGCATGCGTGGTGCCGCACACGCGGCAAAAAACAGGTAGCGTTCCAACAACTCTCCGACCAAGCAAGCGATAAATAAGAGCCCCGCCGTTGCCGTGAACTGCACCAGCTCGGCGTTGCCCGCAATCGCGGCGGCCTTCCCACTCAAAAGGGCTGGCATCAACAAACCCCCTAGAATTCCCAGCGCGAAGCGGGCCATGGTTGTGTTCGACAACTCACGGCTAAGCAACATGGCGGAGCGCTGGAGTGGCGTCATGCGCGGGAACAACAGATGGCGAAAGATCGCCGCTTCCCAGATCAGTTTGACGGCCGTGAGGGCCATGAGTGTTTGGCACAATATTGGCCCGATGTCACGCAACAACGCGCTCAGCGATTCCGAGGGCCTCACGAGCATCACCAATAACACGCTAAGCCAGACCGTGGCCACGCCGAGTAGCGCGCTGGTCAGCACAAAGCGCACGCCGACTCGCGTCATGCTCCAACAATCACGGCGGGTGAACACATAAATCATGGTCGAACAGAAAATAGCAACGATACCACTGGCCGCAACGCTCCGTCCCAGCCATTTGACGCCTACAACCTGCCACGCCGCGGGAGTGAGGTCGCTGAAATACTGTTGAGAAACCACGGCACCCGCGTAGGCAGCGGCAAGGCCCGCAAACAAGCTGAAAGCCACGATCTCGCGGCTTAGCCAGGAATGTCGTAGCCCTAGAACCGCGCGAAACGCATACTGGGGTCGTCCCAGGTGAAACAAACTCGCGGTGAGTGCCAACAAGCCAATGCCCAGCGAACTCGCCGCGTGTAAGGGTCGCAATTCTTGCACTTGCGACTCGCCGAGCCAGGGTTCAAACAGGAGCCAGGCAATAAACGCGCCGACGGAAAGTTGCGTCAGCACCAACATCACGACCAGCGGCCAGTGCGCGTGCTGGGAATTCACCCGAAAATAATCGGCGGGCAACAGATTGCGTGGAAACACCCGTTGTGTCTTATAGATGGTTGTCGGCAACGTAATGAGCGGATCGGGGGCAGCCGGCAAGAAAACGGCGGCTTCGGCGTCGTCGGCAACCTGTTGTTGATTCACGATTTGGATGGTGATCGCTTCGTGGGGACACGCCTGCACGCAAGCGGGCGCTTCCCCCACGGCCAGCCGCGACGAGCACATATCGCACTTCCGCACGATCCCCTTGCCGGCGTGATATTTCGGCACATCGTAGGGGCAAGCCATCGTGCAATACTGACAACCAAAGCATTGGTCGTCCAAATGTTTGACGATGCCCGTGAGCGGATCTTTTTCATACGCGTTCACGGGACAGGCAGTCATGCAGGCTGGCTCGAGGCAATGATGGCAAGCCGCGGTGACGTGTTGCATCACCGGCGCGGTGCGCGACCCGCCGACCAGCAATCCCACATCGCGCCATGTTTCGTTGTCGTCGAGGCCGTTCAAAGTGTGGCACGCCACGACGCACGCCTTGCAACCCGAACAACGGTCCAAATCGACTTCAAAAGCATATTGTTGGCCAGGGCCAGGGGCGGTCGCAGGCAAGAGCGAACGATAACTCTGTTTTTCTTTGTGTGGCGTGCCGTGCCAGCGATTGAATTGTTCGACAGCAGACAGCGATTGCTGCTCGGCGAGATAAAGATCGATCAGAGTGGGTCCACTAGCCACGGCATCAGCGTGCAGCGTGCCACAACCTGAACCGCAGGAACCATTCTGGCGGCAGGCGCTTGACTCGGGGGCGAGGATCGACAACGGCGTCATGTCGACTCCTTTATACGCCAACGCATTGGGTTTCGGCTTGCTTGCCGTGAGCTTCACAGTGCGAGGCCAAACTGCAACCGATTTCGGTGGCGAGCACGTCGTCGAGCACGGCGACTGGCGGGAGTTGCAGAAAAACTTGTTCGCCTTCGACTTTCACCGGGAAAGTGCGAATGCGATATTCTTCCCCCTGCAAGGAATGGCCGTCGGACAGGGAAAAGGTTTTTTTGTGCAGCGGGCAAGCCACCTTGGGCTCGCCCGCCGCATCGCCGATGATGCCCCGCGCGAGCACGAAGGCTTTTTTGTGGGGACACATGTTCTGGCTAGCGTACCATTCACCCCGGCTCGCGAAATTGAAGACCGCGATCTGCGATTTGCCATATTTGATCGTGGCACCTCCATCGCGTGGAAAATCGGCGACCGTTCCCACCGAAACCCAACTTTCGCCATGGTCGGCCAACGAGCGGCCATCCAACATCCGAAACTGTTCGAGCGAAACAAAATCGCTGGGCCAATCGGCGGGACGCGCTTGGCCACGTTCATGCACAATTTCGATGCACGATTCCTCGTCGTCGGAATTGGCGAATTGCCGGAACCGTTGTTGCTTCTCGGGATCGCGGACAACGGCGGCCCATTCGCATTGGTAAGTGTCGACCAGATGGTTCATCATCGTGTCGAGTTCCGCGCCGATGCCGAGCTTGTCGTGGATCACCACGTCGCGAATGTGATCGAGCCCCCCTTCCAATTTTTCGCACCAAACGGCGGTGCGAGTCAGCCGGTCCGCCGTCATGATGTAATACATCAGGAACCGGTCGATGGTGCGAAGGGCTGTTTCCTCGTCCAAATCGCTGGCCAGCAGCTCCGCGTGCCGTGGCTTCGAGCCGCCATTGCCGCACACGTACAGGTTGTACCCTTGCTCGGTGGCGATGAGCCCCACGTCTTTGCTCTGAGCTTCGGCACATTCGCGCGTGCAGCCCGAGACGGCCATCTTGATTTTGTGCGGGGCGCGGATGCCCTTGTAGCGATTCTCCACCCGGATGGCGAACCCCACGGAATCTTGCACGCCGTAACGACACCAGGTCGTGCCGACGCAGCTTTTCACTGTTCGCAACGCTTTGCCGTAGGCGTGGCCACTTTCGAACCCCGCATCGACCAACTCGGCCCAAATATCGGGCAGGTCTTGCACGCGGGCGCCAAACATGTCGATCCGCTGGCCCCCCGTGATCTTCGTGTACAGGTCGTATTGCTTGGCGACGCGCGCGATGACCGCGAGTTTATCCGGAGTGATTTCACCTCCCGGCACGCGCGGCACAACCGAGTAAGTGCCGTCGCGTTGGATGTTCGCCAGAAACCGATCATTGGAATCTTGGAGCGTTTCGTGCTCGGCCTGGAGAATATCTTCGTTCCACAAACTGGCCAGAATCGACGCGATTGCTGGTTTGCAGATTTCACAGCCGTTGCCCGATCCGCAATGGCTCATCACGTCGGCAAACGTACGGAGCGACTTGGCCTTCACGATGGCGAACAACTCCGTGCGGGAATAGGGGAAGTGTTCGCACAAATGGTTGACCACCGCGCGACCCGCTTTTTTGAGTTGACTCTTCAAGAGATCGGTCACCAGCGGCAGGCAACCGCCGCAACCGGTGCCCGCTTTCGTGCATTGCTTGAGGGCGTCGAGCGTGTCGATTCCGGAATCGCAAATCGCGGAGCAAATGGCACCTTTGGTGACGTTGTTGCACGAGCAAACTTGCGCCGAGTCGGGCATCGCATCGAGTCCGATGGCTGGAGCGGCGGAAGATGAACCTACCAGCAATTCATGCGGCTGACACGGCAGGGGCGCATCGCTCTTGCTGAGCATCAAAAGCTTGCCGTAGTCGGCGGCATCACCGACGAGCATCCCCCCCAACAAGCGTGTGCCGTCTTTGGAAAACAACAGTTTTTTGTAAACTCCGCCAAACGGGTCTTCAAACACGAGCGGGGTCGCCTCGGCGGGGGTCGCGTCATATTTACCGAAACTGGCAACATCAACTCCCATGAGTTTGAGTTTGGCCGACAGATCGGTTCCCGTGAAAGTGCGTTCACCACCGGTGAGATTCGCGGCCACGATCTCGGCCATTTCATATCCAGGAGCGACAAGCCCATACACCATGCCGGCATGGAGTGCGCATTCGCCGATGGCAAAGATACGCGAGTCCGAGGTTTCCAAGCGGTCATTCACCACAATACCGCCGCGCTCGCCAACGGCCAGTGCCGCCTGTTGGGCAAGATCATCGCGCGGCCGAATCCCCGTCGAAACAATAATCATCTCGACATCAATGGTCGAACCGTCGGCAAACTCGATTTGCTCAACACCCGAATTGCCATGAATCGCCTGAGTGATTTTGTTCAAATGAACCTGCACGCCAAGTGCAGCGATCTTATCGACGAGCAATCGCGAGCCGGTGCCGTCGAGTTGTCGCGGCATAAGCCCTGGGTTACGCTCAATGACGTGCGTTTCTTGGCCGAGATCATACACCGCCCGGGCCGCTTCGAGTCCCAACAGTCCTCCGCCGATCACCGCACAGCGCCGTGAATGGGCGGCGTAGCGAATAATGTTTTGTAAATCTTCAATCGTGCGATAAACAAACACCCCCGGTTTGTCGATGCCCGGCACCGGCGGCACAAACGGAAATGATCCCGTGGCGAGGACCAAATAATCGTACGCAATCTCCACGCCCTGCTCCGAACGAATCACTCGCTGCTCGCGGTCGATGTGAGTCGCCCGGTCGCCGACGTGTAGCTCCACGCAATTCTCGGCGTACCAATTCCGCCGCGCGAGCATGAGCTTCTCGGCATCGCGGTGGGCGAAGAACGACGTGAGGCCCACGCGGTCATAGGCCGAGCGCGGTTCCTCGCAAAAGGTGACAATTCGATACCGCCCGTCGGGGTCGAACTCCACCAACCGTTCGCAGAACCGTTGGCCGACCATGCCGTTGCCGATCACAACCACGGTTTTTTGGCCGTCGCCATGATTTTCGGAAAGTGCGATCATGATGCGGTCGCCAACTCGCTGCCGGGAAGGAATTCGGAAGTCGTCCGACCGCTGGCCGTTTCCGTCGCATGGTCGACACGAGACGTGATCGCAAAACTGGCAAACGAGACACAGGTCACCGCGATACCGGCGATGAACAAGGCCGTATGCCAGTCAATGGCTTCGGTCTTGAAGAGGAAACCGAGGGCGACGGCACCGGCGTTGCCCCCCGCACCAACGATACCGCTCACCGCGCCCAGTGCCCGGCGATTGATGAAGGGCACCACCGCGTAGGTCGCGCCGTTCGACATCTTGACAAACATCGCAAAGGTAATCATCAGCGGAATGGCGAGGGCGAGTGTCGTGGCTTGCGAGAACATCATGAGCGCGATGCCTTCACCGAACAAAGCCAGGAACAGCCATTTCACGCGCCCTTGAAATCCCCAGCGGTTGCCACACTTGTCGGCGATCCAGCCGCCAATTGCGCGCGCAAACAAATTCATGCCGCCAAACATCGCGGCCAACATGCCGGCCAGCTTGAGCGCCTCAGCCTGTTCAAGCTGCTTGAAATAGTCGAAGTAGTCCACAAAGTACAGCGCGGCGATGTTGTCGATCGTCAGCTCCATGCCGAAGCAGGCACCATAGATCAGAAACAACGCCCAGACCCGATGATCGCGGCAGGCTTCACCGAAAGCACCTTCAACCGACTTCACCGGCGGCAGCTTGCCGGCGGCACGCAGTTCGCGGTAGTTTCCCTCGGGAGTGTCTTGCGTGAGAAAAAAGTAAGCAATCCCCGTCAATGCGCAAAGTGCCCCCACAACGACCATCGATAATCGCCAACTTGTGGACGACGCGAATCCCAGCGTACCGACAAAGAATGCGAATAACATCGGCATGGCCAATTGAGTGACACCGCCCCCCAAATTGCCCCATCCCGCCGCCGTGGCATTTGCCGTACCCACGCAGTTGGCCGCAAACATGCGTGAAGTGTGATATTGCGTGATCACAAACGAGGCCCCGATCGCGCCGATCAACACGCGAAAGATGAGGAACGTCGTGAAATCATGCGCGAAACCAATCGCCATCACCGGCAGCGAGCCGAGCAGCAGTAACCAGGTATAGGTCACTCGCGGTCCAATCCGATCACACAGCCAGCCGACGAACAGTCGGGAAACAATCGTGATCGCAACCGAACCAATGATGCACCAACCCACCTGATCCTTGGTGAGTTGCAGTTCGTCGCGCACGACCATCATCAACGGTGCGATACCGAACCACGCAAAAAAGCACAGGAAGAAAGCGATCCACGTCATGTGGAACGCACGCATTTGTGGGGTCGAGAAATCCAGCAGCGCGATGCGTGTGGCTTTGCCGTCGAGATCCATGGCGGAAACTTTCACTCATGAAGAAATGGGGTGAATTGAGGATTTGATCCCCACACGCTTTCCCGCCTGGAATTTGTAGTTCGCAACCTCCATGCCGCTGGTACCAATTCGGAATGTTTCTTCGGATATCCGAAGCGATCTCTGGGCTTTGGAAAATACACAGTCAGACGCCTGCCAGGGTTACGGGCAAGACCGCCTACGAGTTGAGCAGTCTTGCTCGCGCTAGCTTTCGGAATTCCGAAGCATTCGCGCTGTAATCACCGCAGATGTAAGGACTTGCCTCAGTCTTTGCATCTCGGTCACTTTTGGAACGCCATTTCCTTATCAATTGGGTAAGACATATTGTCATTCTCCTTACCTGGCCAACCATGGCGGCAACTGGCATTAGTAACTCACCCCCCTCCGACGACCGCACCGCGTCAGCCGCCGACGGCCTGATTCGCCGTTTGGGTGCGCGCTATTTGTTTGTGTTGATTACGGTTGCGCTGCTGATTGTCGTCGATCAAGCCATCCTCCAGCCGCTCTTGATTCGGCTCGACCGCTACGCCCCCGCAATCAACCTGTCCGGTCGACAGCGGATGCTGAGCCAGAAACTCACCAAGGCAGCGCTGGCCCTCGAACGCCATTCCTCGGAAAAAAAACGAGCCGAATCGCGCAACGAACTCCAGGAGACACTTGCCCAATGGACCTCAGCCCACACCGCACTCCGCGAGGGAGATGAGCAGCGAGGCATCTACCAGATTCAATCCGCCAAGATTAACGAGCAATGGAAGTTGCTTGAACCCCATTACGTAGCCATGTCTGCTGCTGCTCAAGAATTGATTGACGAAAGACCTTCATCAAATAAAGACTCCGCCGTGGAAATCATGGTCACGCACGAAGGTGGGTTTCTCGCTGCCATGGACCGCATCGTCAAACTCATGGAAGGGGAAGCCGCGCGCGAAGTCCAACAATTACGCGCTCTGGCACTGGCTATCGCCGCCATGATCGTCACCCTGCTCATTGGCCTGGGTTGGTTTGTGATCCGGCCCGCCACGCGCACCATTCGTCGCCAAGTCGATCAACTTGAATCGCGGGTCGCGGAACGAACCGCCGAACTGGCCACGACTTTGCACTCCTTGCAGCATGAAATCGACGAACGCGAAAAAGTCGAAGCCAAGAATCAGCGTCTCGCGACACAACTCGCGCACGCCGACCGCGTGGAGTCCATTGGCCACTTGGCGGTGGGACTGGCCCATGAGTTGAATCATCCGTTGGGGGCCATCGCCAACTATGCCGAGGCTTGCGACGTGATCCTGGGACGTGTCGAACGGGAAACGGATCACACGAAACTGTGGAGCTTTGTCGTGCAAATTCGGCAAGCCGCGCTGCGAGCCGGCCAAATTGTCCGTCGCATGCGGAATTTTGTGCAACCTAACGCGGCCGCCACGACCGATGTTGACCTCCGCGGCCTGATCGACGAAATCATCGCGCTCTGCCGCCCCGAGATCGAACGCTCGCAAACCACGCTGTCAACGGAACTTGAACCGCGGAAAACAATCGTGTCCGTCGATGCGATTCAGATCCAACAAGTGCTCGTTAATCTTGTGCAGAATGCCTTGCAATCGATGCTCGGCGTACCCGCCGCGCAGCGTCGATTGCTCATCCGCACAATGGTCGTTGCTGATTTGGTTCAAATCGACGTTGTTGACAGTGGCCCAGGGTTCCAGTCCCTCGATCCCGACATTATTTTCGAGCCCTTTCACACGACGAAAACTGACGGGCTAGGCATGGGATTGTCGATCTGCAGGTCCATCGTGGAAAATCATCGTGGCACGATCTGGGCCAAAAGCTCAGCGCAGCAAGGTGCCATTGTTTCGTTCACCCTTCCCCTTGCCTCGGTCCATGCAGCCTCCTTCGCCCAACAGTCCGACAGTGTTTGTCGTTGATGACGACGAGCAACTGCGCGATTCACTCCGCGCGTTGCTCGAAGTTTTGAACTTCCAGGTTCGCGCTTTTAGCACGCCTGGTAGCTTTCATCGCTATTATCGCGCGGAAATGCCAGGGTGTTTGTTGTTGGATTTACGTATGCCCCGCCAGAATGGGCTGCAACTCTACGAACAATTGCTCAGAGAGGGGAAACGGCTGCCGGTGATCTTTGTCACGGCCCATGCCGACGTCACATCGGCTGTCGCCGCGATGAAATCGGGCGCGATCGAGTTTCTGGAAAAACCGTTTGATCGTGAAACGCTCCTCAATCTTGTGATTAAGGCCTTGCAGCTCGATAGCGAATGGCGCGCACAAGATGCCCAGCTTGCGTCCTTGGAAAGTCGCATCACCTGCTTGAATGAGCGTGAGCGCGAGACGTTGGCCCTCATCCAAACAGGCGATTCCAACAAAGCCATGGCCGCCAAACTTTTTCTCAGCGAACGCGCGGTCGAAATGCGCCGGTCAGCCATCATGCGGAAACTCCAGGTCGGTAGCGTGGCGGAACTCTTAGACCTGACCATCACGCATCGCATTCTCAGCGACCTGCGTGCCGCCGCCGATCAACGCCTTCGCGGGTAAACGGGCCGTAGAGTCCGGCCAATTGGTTTTCTTACGACGTTCACGCGGGCTTTGCTGTTCCCTTGGGGTAATTTTGGCGGCAACTATTTACTCGCCCCACCTCGCGCGGTAATTTCTTGGCAAGACTATCGAGTCATGCTGCTTCTCTGGAACAATCTCCCTCACTCTTTTGCGAGTCTCTGACATGCTGTGCCCACGGTTTGTGTTCGCTTTGTTCGCTTGTTTGTTCGCTCAATTCGGTACATTCACCGCCAGGGCCGATGTCACGCTGCCCGCTCTCTTCAGCGACCACATGGTCTTGCAGCGCGATCAGGAAAATCGCGTGTGGGGTTGGGCCGAGCCGGGTGAAGATGTTGTAGTGTCGCTTGCCGATCAAACCCATACGTCAAAGGCCGACGAGACGGGACGCTGGCAAGTGACGCTCGACGAGATCCCTGCCGGCGGTCCGCATGAAATGAAGATCGCGGGTAAGAACACTCGCACGATCTCCGACATTCTGGTGGGCGAGGTGTGGCTCTGTTCGGGCCAATCGAATATGCAATGGCCGGTGAGCGCGGCCTACGACGGCGATCTCGAAAACCTTGTCGCTGATAACCCCCGCATCCGTCTGATTACGCTGCCACACGTTGGCACCCAAGAGCCGCAGAAAGATTTTAAGGGACAATGGCAAGTGGCCTCGCCTGAAAGCGTCAAGGATTTTTCGGCGGTAGGCTACTACTTTGGCAAGCAATTGGCCGACACGTTGGACGTGCCCATTGGCTTGATCGACAATGCTTGGGGCGGCTCGGCCTGCGAAGCGTGGGTGAAGCGCGACTTGCTGGCCAACGACGAGCGCTTCAAGAAATTGCATGAGTATTGGACGCAATTTGAAAGCACGTACAAATACGAAGACGCACTTGCCAAATACGAAGAGCAGCTCAAGAAATGGGAAGCGGGCGACAAAAAAACTCCCGCGCCGTGGCGACCCGAAAACGAAATGACTTCCCGAAACCGCCCCGCGAATCTTTACAATGGGATGTTGCATCCGCTCTTGGGTTACGGCCTGCGCGGGGCGATCTGGTATCAAGGCGAATCCAACGCTGGCAGTGCCTACCAGTACCGCGAATTGTTTCCCTTCATGATTCAGAGTTGGCGCGACGCTTGGCAAATCGGCGACTTTCCGTTTTACTGGGTACAACTGGCCGACTTCATGGGTGAATCGCCTGAACCGCGTGAAAGCGGTTGGGCTGAGCTCCGCGAAGCGCAGACGATGACGCTCGATAAACTTCCCAACGTGGGTCAGGCGGTCATCATCGATCTGGGGGAAGCCACCGATATTCATCCCCGCAACAAGCGGGACGTGGCCCTGCGTTTAGCGCGCCTGGCGCTGGCACGCGATTATGGCATGAACCTGCCGCATGAAAGCCCGCGATACGAAGCGATGAAAGCGGCTGGCAAGAAAATCGTCGTGACTTTCGACGTGGGCGAACATGCGGAAGGACAACTCAAGGCGTTCGATATTCGCGAGCCGCTCGGTTTCACGATTGCCGGTGAAGATCGCAAGTTTGTGCCCGCCCAAGCCAAGATTGTCGGCCGCGATCAAGTCGAAGTCTGGAGCGATGCCGTCGCCAATCCGGTGGCCGTCCGCTACGCCTGGGCCGACAATCCTGTCTGCAACTTACGCAATCAAGCAGGGCTACCAGCAGCACCCTTCCGCACCGACGATTGGCCAGGAGTGACAGCCACGGTCGAGACGCCGTCGCTTTAGCGGGTGAACGCCTCCGGTATCCCGTCAGGGATTAAATCTTTCAGCCAAGGGTTAGAAAATTAAAATTATGACCCACATTTTCCCGTCCCGGAGGGACGCCATGATAATAGCCCAGCAGTTCACTGCTGGGAAAAATGTCATATTGATCGCAAGTCCCGTAGGGACGATTGAATCCCGAACCGCGCTTTCAATCGTCCCTACGGGACTCACTTAGCACGTTGTCTTCGGACCCAGCGATAAATCGCTGGGCTATTGTCGTGTGTCCCTCCGGGACAAGCCGCAGCCGCTGGGCTGAAAGATGAAATCCCTTCGGGATAGCAACCAGGAGAACTGCAAAGTAGTAGGCACACTCCGTGTGCCGTAACCGCCTTGGTGAAATCACCGCGTTTTCTCGCTGCCGCCACGGCACACGGAGTGTGCCTGCTACATTCGGGCGGACTTTGCCGCCCTCCTCCCGTGGCAACAATCAACTCGCTTTTTCCGCCTGTTTCTGCTATCCTAGAAGGGTCTCTGCTAGGCATCCGCCCCCCTCGGGCGTTTCATCAAGGCACCCTCACGGGCTATGTCGACCGCGCAATCAGTTTCCCTTTGGATCGCTGATCTCAAGGACGGAGATTCCGCTGCCGCCCAGAATCTCTGGGATCGGTACGCGGTCCGTTTGGTTGAAATTGCCCAGCAGCGGATGAAGCACACCCCTCGCCGCATCGCCGACGAGGAAGACGTCGCGGCCAGCGTGTTTCATAGTCTCTGCCGGGGAGCCGCGGCGGGCCGGTTTAAGAACATCAAAAACCGCGACGATCTCTGGTGGCTGCTGATGGGCATCACCAAGCAAAAGATCGTCAATCATGTCCGCCGCGAGACCGCTCAAAAACGCGGCGGCGGGCAGACGCAGGTTGAAGCCAATCTCAACGGTCAGCCAAGCGCCGACGGCGTTTTTTCGCTCGACCAACTCATGGGCGACGAACCCACCCCCGAGTTTGTTCTCATGCTCGAAGAAGAACACGAGCGGCTCATGGCTCTCTTGCGCGACGACGAGCTCCGCGAAATTGCCAACTTGCGGATCGAAGGTTTCACCATCAACGAAATCGCCGCACGCATGAACCTCAGCTTTCGCACCGCCGAACGAAAAACCAAACTCATCCGCGACACCTGGCAAAAGGAGTTGCAGTCGTGAGCACGGCTCCTCACCACAAGGCGGCTGAGCTCGTTGCCTTCGACCTGGCCAATCAGATCGACATCGTCTGCGATGCGTTCGAGCAGGCCTGGCAGCGCGGCGAGGAACCTTCGATTGCCACCTATCTGGAAGGTTTCGATCCCGCGGCACGCGATTCCTTGCTCAGCGAATTGCTGCTCGTCGATCATGAGTTCCGCACCAAGCGGGGCGAAGCGGCTAGCCGCGACGATTATCTGCGGCGTTACCCCGAATACTCGGCCCTGATCCAGCAGGTCGATTTTTCCACGGTTGGCGAAGATGCCCAGGAAACTCTACGCGAAGCTCGCCGCACGGGCGCGTCACACGATGCCGCCGGGAGCCAGTTCGCTGATTTCCAGTTGCTCGAAGAACTCGGCGCGGGGGCTTCCGGCACGGTCTGGAAAGCGCGGGACTTACGCCTGCGACGGCTGGTCGCGCTCAAGTTGCCTCGCCAACAGCAAATGAACGCCGCCGAGCGGGCTCGCTTTCGCCGCGAGGGTCAGGCCTGTGCTCAGTTGGACCACCCCCATATCGTCACCGTCTATGGGGTCGGCGAACACGAGCGGCGGCTCTACATCGCCAGCGAATTTATCGACGGTTGGAGCTTGCGCGAGTGGCTCGCTCAGCAGCGCCGCATCAGCCCCCTGGAAGCGGTGACGCTCACGGCCCAACTGGCCGAGGCCCTGCAACATGCCCATGAAAAGGGAGTGATCCATCGCGATCTGAAACCGGCGAACGTGCTCATCGATCGCGCGGGGAAACCCTTCGTCACCGACTTTGGCCTTGCCAAGTGGACCGACCAAAGCGTCGCCATGACGCTCGAAGGGCATGTGCTGGGGACGCCGGCCTACATGTCGCCCGAGCAGGCGCGGGGCGACTCGCTGGAGGTCGACCGCCGCAGCGATGTCTACGGATTGGGGGCCATGTTTTATGAAATGCTCACCGGCAAGCCGCCGTTCGAGGGGGAAGTGGCCACGGTCATTCATCACGTCATCCACGAAGAACCGACGGCTCCGCTCAAACTTGATGCCAAGATCCCCCGCGATCTCGAGACGATCTGCCTCAAGGCCATGCAAAAAGTGCCGGCCGAGCGGTATCCGTCGATGCAAGCGCTCGCCAACGATCTGCGGCGTTATCTCGCCGGCGAGCCGATCCTCGCGCGGCGGGCCAACCTGCTCGAGCAAAGCTGGCGGCTGGTGAAACGCCGCCGGGCGCTCGCGGGAATGCTGGCCGCCGCCCTCGTGGCGGTCACCGCGGGAGGGTTCGCCGCGATGCTCGCCGAGCAGAACCACGAGCTCCGCGGGTTTCGCACGGTCTCGCTCGCCACCGACCCGCCGGGAGCCCGCGTGGCGTTCGTCCCTTTGAGCACCGAAACGGGCGAACCGGAACTGCACCGCAGGGTACTCGCAAAGGGTTTCAGCCCCGTGGAAGTTGATTTATTGCCGGGGGACTATTTCGTGGTCGCCGTGCTGGAAGATGGCCGGTTTCATGAGGTCTACCGGAGGGTGCCGAAGCGAGGCGATTTAGAACCCCGCGCTGGATTTAATCATCTCTATGCTAAACGACTCTTGGAAGATCAACTGCAACTGGAAGTCGTTCGGATACCCGCCGAGGATATTGCGAAGGGGATGACACGCATCGAGGGGAGCGAAAACTTTCCTTTCGGGTTTAGCGGTTCCCGCGAAATCCCCCCCTACACGGTAAGTATCGCGCCCTTCTTCATCGACAACCTCGAGTTCTCTAATGCCGACGGGACAGCGCTCTGTAAAGGTTTTCACGCTGCCGTTCAAAAGGCAGAAGAATTAGGCAAACGCCTGCCTTCCGAAGCTGAGTATGAATTCGTCGCAACCAACCAAGGGACTACCAAATATCCTTGGGGAGATGACTGGCCAGCCGCCGCCGACCAGCAGCCCCCCTCCGCGCCCGCCGATCCGTTCGGACCTCTCGGCCAGCCAGAATTTGATCGCGTGGCAATGTATCCCGCGGTGAAAGGCCTCGTGACGAACAAAGCGGAATGGACCATCCCCCGGTTGCTGCCGAGTCTCTTTTCTGTATCAGCTTCCCGCTTTCGTTCGCTCGACGAAAGCCGCATCTATCGCGGCGGCAGCGAGCTCACAATTGCCGGCGATCCCCGCAACACCCCCGCCGATCGCGATCCCCGCCAACGGCGTGAAGCCAACGAACAACTCGGGTACCCAGGCCTGGGCTTCCGCTGCGTACGCAGCGCGGAACCACTGGTGAGTTACGCCGAGTTTGAGTGAGCGCGTTGCAACATGGTTTGCTTGCAAAAATAATATCCCGCAGGGATTCGATCATTCAGCCCAGCGGCTGTGTTGTTTGTCAATGATTTTTTAGCAGGCATGGAGGTCTCTCCAGGGAGTATTGTTCCTGATCATGGTGTTAAGAATCACCAA
>JAWXAV010000187.1:0-19136 GCA_034439695.1 Bythopirellula sp.
ATTGTAACTTATAAGTTACAATGAGTCGAGCTGTTCCGTCGGGTAGTTACCCACTGATCGCAACGAGTTTGCCTGCTCGTTGCAATGTCCAATATCGCAATAGGTCGTTTGCCATCAACAACTTCGGTCAATTGACATCGCGCTGTTGGGCACCCTATATTGGTGCTGCCATTTTACCCCCGTCGCTCCTTTCACCTTGGTGGAAAACCAATGTCGATTACCGCTAACGATCTGTCGCAACTAGCCATCAACACGATTCGCACCCTGTCGATGGACGGCGTTGAAGCCGCCGGGTGTGGGCATCCGGGGACGCCCATGGCGCTCGCGCCGGTCACTTACCAGTTGTGGACCGAGGTGCTCAACTACGATCCGGCGTCGCCGCACTGGCCCAATCGTGATCGCTATGTGCTTTCCTGCGGCCATGCTTCGATGTTGATCTATTCAATGCTGCATCTGGCGGGCGTGCGGAAGATCAAGGATGGTGAAGTCACCGACGAGCCGGCGGTGTCGCTCGAAGATTTGCGCCAGTTTCGGCAGTTTGGCAGTGCCACCCCGGGGCATCCCGAGCATGGCCACACCACGGGCGTGGAAACAACCACAGGGCCGTTGGGGCAGGGCTGCGGCAACAGCGTTGGTATGGCCATCGCCAGCAAGTGGCTCGGAGCTCGCTACAACAAGCCCGGCTTTGAGCTGTTCAACTTCAAGGTTTACAACCAATGCAGCGATGGCGACTTGATGGAAGGGGTGGCCAATGAAGCTGCTTCGCTGGCTGGCCATCTCAAGCTCGACAATCTCTGCTGGATTTACGACGACAACTCGATCACCATCGAGGGCAAAACGAATCTGGCGTTTAGCGAGGATGTCGCCACGCGGTTCAAGGGACTCGGTTGGAATGTGATCCGTGTGACCGATGGCAACGATCTCAAGTCGCTGGGCAAAGCCTACGATGCGTTCACCAAATGCCAAGACGCGCCGACAATCATTATCGTCAAAACGATCATTGGCTTTGGTTCACCCAACAAGGCGAACACCTCCAAAGCCCACGGGGAAGCCTTGGGCGCAGACGAAGTGAAACTCACGAAGGCCGCTTATGGCTGGCCGGAGAATGAAAAGTTCCGCGTACCGGCGGAAGTCCCCGAGCATTTTCAAAACACGTTGGGCGAGCGAGGCCGTGATGCCAGCGAGGCTTGGGAATCCTTGTTTGCGAAATACACGGCGGCGCATCCTGAGCTTGCAAAGCAAATCAACGAGATGCAGCGGAACGAGCTGCCCACGGGTTGGGATAAAGAACTTGTCACCTTCCCCGCGGATGCGAAAGGGAACGCCACCCGCAACACCGGTGGCAAGGCACTCAACGCATTCGCCAAAAGTATCCCCTGGCTCTTGGGCGGCTCGGCGGACCTTGCCCCCTCGACAAAAACATTGTTGGAATTCGACGGCACGGGCAGTTTCTCGCCGGAAGATTTTGGTGGGCGGAATTTCCACTTCGGCATCCGCGAACATGCGATGGCCGCCGCCGTGAATGGCATGACGCTCAGCGGCTTGCGGGCCTACGGCGCGACGTTCTTTGTGTTCAGCGATTATCTGCGACCCTCGATGCGGCTCGCGGCGATCATGAATTTGCCCTCGATTTTCGTGTTCACACACGACTCGATTGGCGTGGGCGAAGATGGACCGACGCACCAATCGGTCGAGCAATTAGCAGCCGCACGGGCGATTCCGAATCTGCTCGTCCTGCGTCCCGGCGATGCTAACGAAGCCGTGTACGCCTGGAAGGCGGCTCTCCAGCACAACAATCGACCCTCAGCCATTGTGCTCACACGGCAAAACATGCCGACGTTTGACCGCACGAAGTACGCTTCGGCAGCTGGCGTGCTCAAAGGTGGTTACATTCTCTCCGATGCACCGGGTGGCAAACCGGACGTGATTCTCATGGGAACTGGGAGCGAGTTGTCGCTAGCCGTCGCTGCGCAGGAGGAGCTCGTCAAGTCGGGCATCAAGGCCCGCGTGGTCAGCTTGCCCTGCTTTGAGTTGTTCGACGAACAGCCGCAAAGCCATCAAGAAGAAGTGTTGCCACCGAGTGTGACGGCCCGCGTGGCCGTCGAGGCCGGCGTCCGCCAGGGTTGGGATCGCTATTTGGCGGGTCGCGGCGCGTTCGTGGGCATGAATGGCTTTGGCATGTCGGCTCCATTCGAGCAAATTTACAAAGCGGTCGGCATCACGTCAGAGAAAGTCGCCGCCGAAGCCAAGCGTCTGCTCGGGAAATGACTTGAACCACAAAGGCACGAAGGACACAAAGCATAAATTATAAATTTTCAATTGATAATTGGCCATTTGTATTCCTTAGTGTTCTTTGTGTCTTCGTGGTTAGGAATTGATCGTGCCACAGGTAGTTTCCATTTCCGGCTTTGCCGATCCGTTCAGCAGCTTGTCACATTTGTTGGGGGCGGTGGTCTTTGCGGTGTTCTCGGTGTTTCTGCTCCGGCGGGGTTGGGGCGAGCCGCTGCGGTTTGCGAGTTTGTTGATCTTTAGTTGCGGCACGGTGTTCTTGCTGGCCGTGAGCGGTATCAACCACTCGATTGGCAGGGCTGATTTCGGGCACTTTACTTTACAACGACTCGATCACGCGGCGATTTTTTTCTTGATCGCTTGCACCTTCACGCCGATTCACGTGATTCTGTTTCGTGGACGCGAGCGTTGGATCATCCTCGCACTAGTGTGGACCGTCGCCGTTCTCGGCATCACGTTCAAGTCGATTTATTTTGACTCGATCCCGGCGCGCGTGGGGACCGCGATGTATATCGGCATGGGCTGGATCGGCTTCGTGTCCTGGCTAGCGCTGGTGAGGCGGTATGGCTACAACTTTGCCCGCCCGCTGATGTGGGGCGGTTTCGCGTACACGATCGGCGCGATTCTCGACATTCTGCATTGGCCCGTGCTGGTGAGCGGTGTGATTCAATGGCACGAAGTGTTTCATCTTGCCGTGCTCATCGGACTGGGATGCCACTGGGCGTTTATTTATTCAATCGCCAATCGGCCTTTTTTGCCCGTTGAAGAAGAGGTGTAAGTCGATTGTTAGCCTTGCTCGTATTCATTCTCCGGCGATAATGTGGCAACACATTTCAACTACGACAGGTTCAAAATTCATGCTACGTATCACAAAATCCTTCATGATCTTGTTCTGTACTCTGCTGCTCACATGCTCCTTACAAGCAAGTGAGATTCTCTCGTTACTCCCTGGCGATGCGCTAAGCTTTGCGTTGGTCCGAAATGTGCAGGCCGCGAATGATAAGATCGTGCGGTTCGTCAGCGTGTTTCGCGAGGGGATTCCCGCGCCGCTCGAGATGGCTCAAGCAATGACGGGCCTGTCGGAAGGACTTCAGCTTGAGGGGGATTTGTTGTTTGCGCTCTTACCAGCGGCTGATAAGACTGGCGTGCCAGCACCGATGTTTTTGCTGCCAGTGAGTGACTACCAAGTGTTTGCCGCGGCCATCAAGGCTGATGCAACCGGGGAAATCTGTCGCGTCACGATGGCCGAGGAAGATGTGCTGGTTGCCAAGCACGATTCTTACGCGCTGGTGATGAATTTGGAGCATCGCGAGTTGATGCAACAAGTCTTGGCAAAGCAAGATGAAACTTCCGCTGCTGTTGCAGAGCAGCAAGCATGGCTCACGGCGAACGACGTTTCCCTCATGGTTACCCCTGCGGGGATAGCTTACGCGGCGGAGGCGAACAAACGGCGCGCGGAAACCCCACAGGACACGATCGCTGGTCAGGAAGCTGCCGCTGCCAACGAGATGCTCGACATCGGCGAGGACTTGCCGTTCGCGGAATTTTTTACCGATCGCGTGGAGTCCGCTGGTCTGGGGCTAGTGATCGATGAGGCCATCAATGCCAAGCTGCGTTGGCAGGTGCAATTTCAAAAGCCGCTCGACAACGCCCAGCTAGCCGAGGTGGAAAAAACCGAGGAGGCATTGGCCGGGTATGCGGCTAAGCCCTACGTGGTGGCTGGCGGAGGACCGCTGCCGCTTGGCACGAGTATTTTGTTGCCGGAGTTGTTCACGATGCTTAACCAAGAAATCGCCCAACAAAATGGTTACGACGATTTGTCGGAAAAGGAGTGGGCCGAAGTCAAGACGTCCTATGAACTGGCGACGGCGGGGCTGCAAGGTGTTTCTTATCTGGTCACGCCCGGCAAGGAAGGGGAGCCGCTACTCTCGATCATTTTTGCGCGGCTCACCGTTGAAGATTCCGCGAAGTATCTCGAAGCTCTGAAAAAGCTTTTTGACCTCGCCAATACAATTTCGGAGCAAACCAAGAGCGACATTAAACTTGTCTATGATGTCGCCCCGACCAAAATTGCCCGCGCGCAAGGTATCGAAGTGAGCTGCGATTTGGACAAAGCCACCGGGGATGGTGACCAGCACATTTGGCAAACACTCCTGACCTCGTTCTTCGGCATCGATCACAAACTTTCGCTCTATTTTTGCGCGACGGACGACCAGCACGTTTTCTTTGGCATGGAATCGAGTGACAAACTGGCCGCATTTATCGAGGACTTTCGTAAAGGGGAAGCCGGGCTTGCAAGCGACAGCCAGGTTAAGAAAACTCTTTTACTGAGCGATGTCGAGGCGGCGTGGGTGGGCTTGCTGAATCCCGAGGGGCTCGTGGATCTCGCCAAAACGGCAATGAAATCGATGATGGTCCTCGGCATGTTCCCCGAGGTGCCCGACTATTCGGCCGCGCCGCCAATTGCGCTCACCATGAATGGCACCGACACGGCTTGGGATGGCGAGATTGTGCTGCCCGTCGAAGCTGCCCGCGCGATGTCGGAGTTCTCGCAGGAAGTCGAAAAAATGTTCGCTCAATGAGAGAACATAATTTCTTGGCCACGCACGTAGACAAGACTAGGCTCGGCGTTGCCGTGCAAGATGGCTGCGAGCGGATTCCCACCGGCAGGACAAGGGATTGCTACGAGGTCGGCCAATTTGCCGGGCGCGAGCGTACCGACTTCATCGGTCAACCCCAAGGCCTCGGCTCCCAGGGCGGTGCCCATTTGCAAAATGGTCTCGGCGGGTAATTCAGGGAATCGCGCCGCGACAAAGCGCATTTCGTTGAGCAAACTCAGATCAGGGTTCGAGGCCCGGCTGTCGGTCCCCAAGACGACGCGCACCCCAGCGGCCAACAGCGCGGCGAGCGGATACGGATCGTGTCCAAAATAGGCGTGTGTGCGTGGGCAATAGACCACGGACATACGGTCACGGTTGATGGCCAGAAACTCAATTTCTTCGGCACGCAAATAATTGCCGTGAATGACCAAGGCTCGCGGTGCTTTGGCCAACACGCGTAAATAATCAAGCGGCGTCGTGCCAGGCGGGATGGCTTCCGCGTCCCACATGCTGCGGTCGGTGAGCAGTTCCTGAAACGGCCCCGCGCCGTGCTCCAGCAATTCCAGTTCCTCGCGCGATTCCGCCAAGTGCATCGCCACGGGTAAATTACGTTTGGTCGCGGTGTCTACCAACCCGCGCAGCAAATCGGGATGCACGGTGTAGGGAGCATGGGGGCTAATTCCCATGCTAAGGTTGTTTTTGATTCCCGCTTCGATTCGTTGTTCGAGATCGGATCGCACGGAATCGCACCGCGCGGCGGAAAAGCCGATCACTTCCTGAAACGCGAGCAGTTGCGAACCCTGGAACGTGGCGTAGGCGGACGGTGAGGTTGTGGAAATCTCGCCGACGGTTGTCACTCCTGAGCGCAAGGATTCGGCCAGGCCTTGTGAAATGGCGATGCTGGGATCACGGTCGGCGCGATGGCGCGTGCCGATGACTTGGCGAATCCATTCGGGCAGTGCCATTCCTGGTTGGCCGAGCGGCTTTGAGCAGTCGCTAAACTCCAGATGCGTGTGAGCGTTGACGAGCCCCGGCAAGAGAACGACATCGCCCAAGTCGAGGGTGTCTGCCTTCGCGGTAGTGCCCAAGGCAACGATCCGTTCGCCGTCGATGGTGATCACGCCATCGGCCAGCGGTGGACCAGCCACGGGGACAATCCAACATGCTCTTAGTGAGAATTGCGTCATGACAGCATTTTGGCTTTCGCTCAGCGAATGCTCAAGCGCCGGCAAGCTGCTGATGGTCGAGAGCTTCTTGGCGTTTTTCTTCTTGCGTGCGGCGGTAGGGCAAGCGATGTAGCCACCACAAAGCCGCCATGGCTCCCAACAGGCACGCGATCAACGCCGCCGGTTGGAAGAAGCCTTGGCCGTCGGTGCGCACAATCACTTCCAGCAGCGGATAATCACGGACGCTCTGATCGAGAGTGCCAGCGAACTTGGCCGTGACAAGCGTGAGGCTGTTGAAAATGGCGTGGAAGATCATGCACGGCACCAAGCTTCCCGTTTGCACGGCCAAGAAACCAATCACCAACCCGACGGCGGCGGCGGAGATTTTTTGTTGCAAAATAAAATGGGCCATGCCAAAGGCGATTGCCGAAATGCTGATTGCCCACCATTTGTGCCCCAAGTGCCGCAGCCCCGAGAGCACGAACCCACGAAACGCAATTTCTTCGCAGATCGCGGGTAAGATGCCAATCAGCACGAACGGTAGCCACCAATTGGGCGCATCGGCCAGCGTCCCCTCCAAGGCGGCAATCTGCTGCTGAACTTCCGGCGAGAAGGGATAGAGTTGCTGCACCCACTGACCAAACTGCTGTCCCAAGGGAAACATCAACATCGCCAGCAGAGCGGCGACGGCGAGGTGCGAGAACTTGGGGAGTTTGTCGAGCAGCAAGGTACGCGCTGGTTTACGGGTGAAAAGCAGAGTCATCAAGCCCACGGGAAGTGCGATGCAGACCACTTGGCTGATGAACAACATTTGCGCAAGGGAAAGAAAATCGGCCCCCATGCCCGCTTTGGCGGAGAGCGACAAATTCACGAAGAACTGCACGATCAAGATCACCGCAATACAGAGCAAACCTTGCGCGAGTGAAGGCGTGTCGGCCCGGTCACGGAACACATGCGTGAGCCAGCGGCCCAGATCGAGCCGTTCGCTTTCGCGGAACAGCACGGACTCGCGATTGAATTGATCCTCGGCCCAGCGAATCGCTAGCAGGCAACAACCGAGGGTCACTCCGGCCACCGGCAGCAAATAGGGCAGGGCTTGCCAATACTGCCCTTCGATGACCGCTCGCAGAAGCAACACAACCCCCGTCACGGGAATCAAGCTGTTGCCCAAATTCAGTTCCACGCCCGGCGACATGGGGAGCATCATCAGTGGCATAATCACCAGCAAGAGCGGCATCAAATAATACTGCCCTTCCTTGGTGCTGCGAGCAAACGCCGCACAGGCGAGGCACATCGCGCTAAAGAACGCCGCTATCGGCAACAGGGCGATCACCAGCCAGACCACGGAAGTCAACGGCGGCAGCGTCAAGCCACTCGCGCCGGGTAAACTCGCGATCTCTTGAAATTGAGCGAGAATGAACTTGGCGGTGAGCCCCATGCTACTCAGATTCAATAGCGCGGTCACGACGCTGAACGTCATGATCGTGAGCAGCTTACCCCACACGATTTCCCGTCGCTCGGCGGGGCTCACAAGCAAAGTTTCCAACGTGCCGCGCTCTTTTTCACCGGCACACAGGTCGATGGCGGGATAAAAAGCGCCCGTGAGAGCCCAGATAAACAGTATGAACGGCAGAATTTTCGACCAGATCGCCGCGGTTCGCTGCTGCTCACGGGCCACGTCTTGCAGCTTCACCGTGAACGGGCTGGTAGCATCCAACGGCACATGGCTATCACGCAGATTGGTTTGAGCCACGGCCACGCGCCAATCACGCAGTACCGACTCGACGCGCAGTTGGGCAATCCGCGATTTTTCGTTAGCCGAATTGTTAAAAATCTCTGGCTGAGGCACCGCCGTTTCTGCGGGCACTTGAGCTGCGGCCGTTCGTTCCATGAGTGACTTCCGCGCCGCCTCGAGACGTTTCACAAATCCTTCGGGAAAATAAAGCACCACCTGCACTTGGCCCTGCTCGATGGCCTGCCGCGCGGCATCGAGCAGTCGCTCGCCGGTGGGGACTTTGTCATCACCCCACAACGCCTGCGGTCGGACCAACTGCAAGGCCTTTTGTTCGTCGGGGTTGTTGAACCAAACCGGCACAAACTGTTCTTCACGCAGCAGCGGCGGGAGCCAATCGCTGTCGGCCAGTTGCTCTTCACCCAGCACCAAAACCTTCGACGCATTGTTGCGCAAGAATTGCGAAAGCTGGAAAAAGCTCATCCCCAGCAGCGGATAGAGTAGCAACGGCAACACGGCGATCAGGAACAACGTCCGCCGATCACGGAGTTGGTCCCGCATTTCGCGGGCATAAACCAATTTGACGTTGTGCAGATTCATAACTTTCGTCATTCCCGCGCAGGCGGGAATCCAGGTTGTGCTAAGAACTAGATTCCCGCCTGCGCGGGAATGACGGTGTGTGGATGGTCGCTTCTTGGTCGCGAATCAAGGCAAAAAAAGCGTCTTCGAGATCACCGCCATCGGCGTGCTGGCCCTTCATCTCCTCGACGGTTCCTTCCGCCAGAATCTTACCCCGGTGCATGATCGCCACGCGGTCACACAATCGCTCGGCTTCACGCATGATGTGAGTGGAAAAAACAATGCACTTCCCTTGATCGCGCAGCTCGTTGACGGTGTCGAGCAGCGCGCGGGCCACGAGCACATCGAGTCCGCTGGTGGCCTCGTCGAAAATCAGCACGGGGGGATCATGGACGATGGCCCTTGCAATCGAAACTTTTTGCTTCATGCCCGTAGACATTTTCGCGCCCAACAGGTCGCGGATGTTTTGCATTTGCAGCCGCTCGAACAAATCTTCCATGCGGCCGTGAAGCTCATCTTCTTCCATGCCGTAGAGGCGGCCAAAATATTCGACCATCTCCCAGGCGGTCATTCGGTCGTACACGGCGGTGTTCGCCGACATGAAGCCGATGTGATGCCGCACCAGCGAAGGCTGCGTTGCGCAATCAAAACCATTGACGCTCGCCGAGCCGGTGGTGGGCTGCAAAATAGTGCTGAGGATTCGCAGTGCCGTCGTTTTGCCAGCGCCATTTGGCCCCAACAGGCCGAACACCTCGCCCGCACAGGCTGAAAAGCTCAAGCCATCGAGGGCGATGAAATCCCCCCGACGCAGATCGGAATAAGATTTTGTGAGCGAACGCGCTTCGACAACGGGGCCTAGCAACGACATGGTGTCCGATCGCGGCAATGATGCTGAGATATACGCCACCGGTCTCGGAGGAGTGGACCACTAGCGATAAGGATGTTCCTGCTTAAGGATACCAGAGAGGTGCCAGTTTGCGAAGCAAGTTCTTTGCCAGACTCAGTTTACGATGGGTAGCTGGTGCTGGTTTTGGCGACTTTCCGGAACAATCGCTGCAATTGGACTATCAATCAACTCGTAAAAGACATTTCGCTGGCGAGGCTCGTAGCCGAGTTCTTCGATGGCGCCACGAATCTCATCGAGCGTGAGATGATAAACCGTGCCTGCTTCGGCGACGACATTCTCTTCAATCATGAGGCTCCCCATGTCGTTCGCGCCATAAAGCAAAGCCATTTGACCGATCTTGAGGCCCTGTGTGACCCAACTTGATTGCAGATTGGCGAAGTTGTCGAGATAGAGCCGCGCCACGGCGTTGGTCTTCAAATACTCAAACGAACCCGCTGGTGGCACGTTGGACATCTCGGTGTGATCGGGCTGGAAGGTCCAGCAAATGAACGCGGTGAAGCCGCCGGTTTCATCTTGCAATTCCCGCAAGCGTTCCAGGTGCTCGATACGCTCGGCCAAAGTCTCGACGTGACCAAACATCATGGTCGCCGTGCTGCGGCCTCCCATCTCGTGCCAAACACGATTCACGTTGAGCCAGTCGTCGGTGAGAACTTTGCCGCGAGTGATCGCATGCCGGACACGGTCGACCAGAATCTCCGCGCCGCCGCCGGGAAGACTTCCCAAGCCAGCGGCTTTCAGTCGTTCGAGCACCTCGCGCAACGGCAACTTCGACACCTTGGTAAAGTGATAAATTTCTGGTGGGCTGAAACCATGGACGTTCACATGGGGAAACTCGCCCTTGATGTCGTGCAGCAGTTCTTCGTACCACTCAAGTTTGTAGTCGGGATGCAAGCCCCCTTGCAAAAGAATCTGATCGCCGCCGATCTCGACGGTTTCTTGAATCTTTTGCAAAAGTTGCCCACGGTCGAGCGTGTACCCTTCGTTCGATTTGGGAGTCCGATAGAACGCGCAGAAATCGCACACCGCCGTGCAGACGTTGGTGTAGTTGATATTGCGGTCGATGTTGTAGGTGCGGTAGTTCTCGGGATGCAGCCGTCGCGTGACCTCATCGGCGGCGCGGCCCAGGGCGGCGAGGTCATGCGATTCCAGCAGCCGCAGAGCTTCGTGGGGCGTGATCCGCTCACCAGCCACGGCCTTGTCGAGAATGTACGGGATAGAAGGTTGGGCAATCATCGACGCGCAACTCGTTCGCAAAGTTGGGGGACTAATTCGTGTGCAACGGCTTTCTTGTGAAACAACTCCAAGCCACGCCGCTCGCGGACACCAAGTTCAAAATGCAAATTCCGCGAGAGGTATTCGAAGACCAATTCATACGGCAGTTGCATCGCCAGCGACTGCTCGCGGGCGATCTCCGCTAAGTTTTGGCAGCCTTGATCGCGGGCCTCGGTCAAAGCTTTTTCCACAAGATTAGTATCAACACCAGGCCGAGCGACCCACATGGCGAACACAAAGGGCAACTCCGCCCAGCGACACCAGCGATCACCCAAATCCCACACTTCCACAAACTCCTCTTCTCGGCAGCGAATCGCGCGGTCGCCAATCACCAGCACCGCATCGGCATCAACATCGACCGGCTCATGGCCCAGGGGAAGGGTTGTCAGCTGGGGTCGGACATGCGCGACTTCTAGCAACAAGATTTGCGACAGCATCGCACTCGTACGCGAGCCTTCGTCCAAGGCCAACGTCCGCACTTGAGAGGGCGGCACGCGGAACAACAGTTTCACGCTCAGCACCGGGCCTCGGCACGCAATACAAGCATTGGAAACCACCGACCATTCGGGATGCCCAAACATTTCGGCCGAGGGAACTAACGCAATGTCCAACTCGCCCGCGGCAAGCGCGTCGGCAAGTCGACTAGGGTAATCGAACACGAGTTCAGCGGCGGGCAGCATTTCGGCCAGGCCATAGACGAGCGGTTTGGTGTTCAGATAACTGACCGCACCAATCCGCAATTCCGTGTTGTTGTCGTTTGATGTGTTCATGGCATTTGCTGTGATAATTACCGATGCAGCGATTATAGAAGGCCTGTGGAGGGCCGCCTAGGCTGACTGCATCGGTTCGCTTGCAGCCTCTAGGAGAGTTACCGCAGATTGTGACCGATCTTAACGAAATACGATACCTATGGAAATCAAATGAGAACGTTTCCGTCATTCCCGCGCAGGCGGGAACCCAGATAGAGACCTCAAAACTGGGTTCCCGCCTGCGCGGGAATGACACACTGCGCGGAGCACGATTCAAACTTCCAGATTCCTGAACGCTTTCAGCCCGCTGCGTAGCGGAATGATCGTCACCAGTGCCGCCAGCAGCAACACGCCTGCCAGTCCGAGGGCCACCCAGAGTTTGAGATTCTGTGGTTGGCCAAGTTGTGATTGGAGATCCGCGTCGCTGGTGAGCAAATAAAAGTGGCAGGGGAGGGCGGTCATGAGCACGACCAGCAAAATATAAATCGCGCTGAGAACCAAGTTGAGCGTGCCCCCGAAGCCGGCGGCTATTTTCGATGGCGATTGCTCGCGGAAGTCCGGCATGATCGCCCCCAGTCCCACAGCCATTCCCGATAGGCCGATACACAACAACACGCTGATAAACTGGTGAATCACGATCACCACCAGGGAGACGTCGAGCAAGACGTCGCTCGCCAGCACCAATACCGCACAGGGAACCCACGACCCGCAAGCGGCAAACAAAAACTTGCCCCACAGAATCGTGTCCCTCTCGATGGGCAGTCGACCCAGAATCCAAAATCTTCGCCCTTCCAAGCTGATGAGCGGATAAATGAACCGCGTGGTGAACGTCGAGAGAATCAGCCCCACCACCGCCAAGTTCAAAAAGCTCACAATGTTCACCCAGGTCATGATGCTCAGATCGGCTCGGTGCTGGCGGAAGCGGTCGATGTTGGCGAAGTAGAGCATCAGCAAACCGAAAAAGATGATGAACTGCGACCATTGCACCGGATCACGGCGGAAAAGACGAATGTCCTTGATGATTAACAGTTGCGTCTCGCGCGGCAAAAGAAACATCAGCTTCTCGAAGAACCGATCAATCCACACCATGCCGGCTCGTGCCTCGCGGGCCTCACGCGAATTGAGCCCATAATAGCTATCGCGATAAACAAGCCCGCCGACCCAGAGTAACACCACATGCAGAAACAGGGCATTGGAAACGAGCACCACCAGATATTTTCCACTCTGCAGCCACGGCAAATCGCCCATGTCGCTGGTTTGCCGACGCGCGGAATCCAGCAGCCCATTGCTGAGCCAAGTGCTGGGGAGCCATTCGCCGCGCGTGAATTCAAACCGGCGAAAGGTCTGCTTGAACCAAGCCGTCCCCAAGAGATCGGCGTTGTCGATGTCGAGCGTGTGCCAAATCGAAGAGTAGGCAATGGCGACGACGACCAAAGCGATCGCGCCCACGATGATCCGCCGCAAGTGGGGCACGCGGCTAATGAGCAGCAAACAAGCAATGGCTCCCACCGCGCACGGAATGTAGGCAAACGAGATCATCAGCCCCGGCAGGTAGGCGTAATAGTACCACGGCGCTTTCACGACCAATCCGTAGGCGATCATCATGGGGCTGGCCAACAGAAAGAAACCCCAACTGCTAAAGAATAATGCCTCTTGAAAACGATAAAACACCAACCGCGAATCGCGCACTGGCAGAGTCAACAACAGGGTCGTTTCATTCGAGGCGTAGAGCCCCCCGTACAGAATAATGCCCGCGGAAAAAACCAGCATCACCTGGAGCGACATGAAAAACAGCGTGAACACAAACTGCACCGTCTGGGCGTGGTAAGTTGCTCCCGGAGGACCAACATTGGAAACCACAAACGAGAAACCCATGTAAAAGAGGGCGAACAGACCGGCCCAGAAAAAAATGCTCAGCGAAATCACCAAGCTGGTGCGCATCCGCGAATGAGTAAACAAATGCTTGAGATGACTTCGTGACTCGCGAATGCGCAACTTCCAAAACAGCCGACCTTCGCGCTCGTGCGTCGGCAGTCGCTCGACGTGCGTCAAAAATTCCGGTCGAAAGGGTACGTCGGCTGAGGCCATCGGGGTGTTCAATCCTTCGTCAGCGCCAAATAGAGGGATTCCAGATGCCCATCCGTTTCAGGAATTAGTTGCCGCAATTCCGCCATGGGTCCGCTGAAGACAAGCTGACTCGACTTCATCACGGCCACCCGATCGCAAATCTCTTCAGCAATCGTCAAGGTGTGTGTCGACATGAGCACGGTCCGACCACTGTCGGCATAGGCGCGAAGCAAGTCCTTAACCAGTCGAATACTCTGGGGATCGAGGCCCACCATCGGCTCGTCAACCACCAACACTTCGGGTTGATGGATGAGCGCCGCGGCAAACACGGTGCGTTGGCGCATGCCGTGGGAATAGCTTTCGGTGAGTCGATTCAAAAACGGACCGAGTTGAAAACGTTCGGTTTCGCGGTCGACGGCGTTGCGAACTTCGTTCGGGGAGAGACCGTACAATTCCGCGACGAATTCGAGAAACTCACGCCCTGACAGTTTTTCATAGAGAAACGGCTGATCGGGGACATACCCAATCAGGCGGCTCGTTTCGCGGGGATTTTCGCTCACCACGTAGGGTCCCACCCGTACCCGACCGGCACTCGGCTTCAGCAACCCCACGAGCATCTTGATCGAAGTCGTTTTGCCCGCCCCATTGTGCCCTAAGAGCGCGAGCAGTTCCCCCTTGCCAAGCGTCAAATTCAGCTTGTCGACGGCCACCCGATGACCGTAGGACCGGGTGACGTCTTCAAAGCAAATCATGGAGGGAGGCGGTGCTGACACAACGGCAATTATCGTCGCCCCAGCGGTTCTGCTCAAGGACTCAAAGTCGTGGGGAAAGGTTGTTGTCCCTTAAGCATGCCCGAGA
Source organism: Bythopirellula sp. (assembly GCA_034439695.1). GTDB lineage: Bacteria > Planctomycetota > Planctomycetia > Pirellulales > Lacipirellulaceae > Bythopirellula. The sequence continues at coordinate 14,220 of JAWXAV010000187.1, forward strand.
TCGCCTTGGTATCGAGCTGTTGGACTTTCTCGCCTGGAGAAAATTCGATCCGCTCGAGGTCAAGGATTTCTTCAAACAACTCCTTGCCGATTTGGGCCGCTTCGGCATCGGAAAGCCGATTGAAACGCAGCCGCGAATTGCCCACAAAGACATCCCGTCGTAAGACGGCACCTTCGGGCTCAACCCAGGCAATCGCCTGCAAACGTGCCTTGTCGGACACACCGGATCCGATCATGCCATGGTACTCGACCTTCATCACCCGCCGCGTCTCTTCTCCATACTCAATGGTTTCCTCGCCGACGACTTCGGCATGGATGAGTTCGGTGGGAGTTCCCGTGGCGCGAAACGGGCTGTAGACTTCTTCCTGCCAATGCCGACCCACATACATGTAAGGCAACCGCGCGTCGGGGAAGAGGGCTTCATTGAGCGATTTACTGTCCGGCATGTAGACCGGCACTTCGTAGGGCAACTGCCCCGACACAACATTCAAACGCAGATACGAATCCTTCACGCGGCCCGAGAGCCTCATCACCGACGGCATGTCGTTCAAGATCACCCTGCTGTCGAACGAAGAAAAGCTCCCCAGCGAATCAAACTCAACGCGCGAAATCACGTCGAACGACATCTCGCCCAAACTCGGCACAGCCATGCGCATCCAAGCCGGTGCCAGATCGATAATCGGCATATTTTCGAGGGCGATGCGATTGTGAAGTTCCACGCTCCCACCGGCACCGGGAATGCGCACGCTCGCTGCTTTACCTACTTCTTTACCAGCCCATTCAACGTCCCAAGCCACTGCCTCGCCATTCTCATAGGCTTCGATCGTGGGCGGCTGACCGTCCTGAAACGTCGGCAGGATGCGGTCGGTGAAGAGCCACGTCATGCTGCAGAGCCAGAGCACGACCACGGCTAAGACGAAGATCCGATTGGCCATGGGCGCAGCTCCGGGTAAGGAAAGCCCAGCATCAAAATCTAGGGGCAGTATGGCAACGGGTGTAGTTCACGATGACCCCAGGCAAACGGGGCCCGCCGCGTCTTGTTCCAAGTTCATTCTAGCGGCTTTCTGCGGGAAATGCGACAGAATTATTATGCAAAAAAAGTCTGTTCTCACCGACTAGACGACATTTTTCGACTCCCAATTGATAAAAGTTCAGTATCTTGGGACTGTAAATATCTCGTTTTTCACTGAGAGCTTACTGCTTTTTGAGGGAAGAAGGCAAAGTAGTCACAAGCCCAGACTTGCAATTAATCACCATCGTCAATTTCGAGCAGTTGTTTCAAACTTGCCTCTTCTATAGCCGCCGATTTCCAGTGAAACGAACCGTCGAAGTACAGAAATCCGGCAGCGTCTGGATGAGACGATCCCCAATTCCAACGGAAGTCGACACTCTGCTGATCGTCGACGATTTTCAACCCGTCGCGAACCGTGCCGTCTGAACCGCCAGCAAACAGCGGCTCATCCCAATACCAGCTTGTCGGAATTTGGCGAAGGGGATTGAAGGCCTTCTCGCCGATGGCAATCGTATTGGAGAGTCCATCGCGTATGTCCTGGGGACCAACAATCTCGGGAAGATTAGGGAAGCCAAACTTATTGGCGGCATAGTCGGTTTTGGCCCACGCCCAGCCCCCCGATTCGTAATCGCCGAAAAGATCATCCTGCGTCGGTTCGGGCAGCGGTCGAGCGCGCGTCGGGCAAAGAAAGAGCGGCTGCACTTGCGTAAAACTCACTTGCTCGTACGCCACATTTTGCTCCACAAGGGGCAAGAGTACATAAGCCCAGCATCCCGGTTGTTCATCAGGTTGCTTCCCCGGTTGTCCGACACCCCACTTGAGATTTGTGACTTCCGCGTAGCTGAATGTGGAGATGTGCGTGGGATTTCCATCGGTGGCTTGAATCAGCGAATCTTCCGTGAACCCGCCATTGTTCGGGAATGATTTGTGCTGTGAAAGATGGCTCTGCAAAGCCACTCCCAACTGTCTCAGGTTGTTCGTGCAAGTCGTGCGGCGCGATGCCTCGCGGGCCGCTTGAATGGCCGGCAATAGAATTGCCATCAGCAGTGAGATGATGGCAATCACCGTCAGCAACTCGACAAGCGTAAACGCCATCACACTGTTACGGCTAATTGCCTGGATCAAGCTGCGTTCTTCGCGAAGCGAATTCATGGAGAGTCCCCCGTTCGCTGGTCAGTGCGGAATGATTCGAGTTCTTGACGCGTCACATGAATCAGCTTGAGCGTAGGCGTTAAGCGAATTGTGGGGGATCGCTCTTGGAACCACTCCATGCCAGACTCCGTCATGGGGGTGGCACACACGGCCCACCAACCGGCCATCCGAGGACGTCCACCAGAAATCATGGGCTCGCCATTTTGCGCGTCAATTCCCAGTTTCTTAAAGTCTAACATGTCCGGAGAATAGAGCAGCCAAAGGGGCCTTTTATCCGGGTTATCGCGAGCCCAATCTCGAATCGCCACCAAGTCTTGACCCCAATCCAAATTGCTGTCGGATAAATACCGCCAGCCTTCTGATCCGCCCCCAATGGCCTCGGAAAAGAATGCGTGGCTATGGGGCAAAATCATGGCACTACTGACAGCGTACCACAGTGTGAACGCGCCACCAGTGATGCGAATCCAAGGCGTCGCCACCGCTACGGCGCGACTAGCGAGCAAATACAGACACGGGTAAAACGGCAACACATAGCGAATGTGATGGCTGAAACCGGTTTCCGCGCTCACGAACACCAAGACCATTACTCCTGGCGCGAAAAGCACGACTTCTCGCCAGCGAAGCCGAGGTTGTTTTCTTAGAACGAGACCTATCAAAAGCAAGGCAGCGAGTCCCCACAAGGCAATTGGTTCTTTGAGAGGGATGCCCAGGAGGTAATAGTACCACCAACCGTGATCCTGCCATTCACCAAAAAGGTAAGAGCGCCTGGTCCCCTCGAAATCTGACTTTTGAATATCGATGCCCTGGACGTAATCAGCCGGCAGTGGGGCGGGAATCTTGCCCAGCCAACTATTTGCGAAACGATTACCTGGAGGAAAGTCCGTGCCCTTGTGGCCGGTGAGGGCCCGACTGTGGAACTCGAAATCTCCTAGAGGCCTGAGGACACCCTTAAAATCGTAACCCGCATGGATGACCAGCCAAGCCAACACTGCCGCGGCAAGGCCTTGGCGAAGATCGCTTCGCAAGTTTCGTCGTCGCATCCGCAGTAAATCCACCAACCATAGTGCGAAAAGAAGCGGCGGCAAGATGATCCAGGTCGACTTACACAACATGGCCAGTCCAAGCGTTACACCTAGCCAAATGGTGGCCCGCCAACTTCGCATGGCCAACCACACATAAAACCGCCACGCCGCCAAGAAGCCAAATGTAGCCCCCCACACGTCAGGGGCAACCGTCCCGCCAAAGGCAAGCGCCATGGGAGAAAAGGCCCACAGCACAGCGGCGACCCAGCCGCTGGCGCGACCGTAGAAGCGCCTGCCAGTCATCCACAACAGGTAGGTTCCCAGCCAAGAACCCGGAATGAGCGCCATTCGTGCCCAGGAGAATAGCTCGAAACAGCGTTCTCCATGGGTTTGCAGGAACACCGAACGCAAGACCCACTCAGGACGCCCTCCCCCGGCAAAAGGAAACCCGTGCCATTTGAGTCCGTTGCCACTGGCCACCAATGGCAGAGCGGCCACGCTACGCACCAGTGGAGGATTCACGCTATAGGGCTTAAACTCCCCGTACTCCAAATGGTAGAGCCCACTGGGTAAATGGCCCCATTCATCCCAGGTGGGGGCGGTCCGCCAGGAAATCCAGCTGAGTAGGGCCGCTTGGACCAGGAGTAGGCAACAAATTGCCAAAATCTCCCTACCAGTTGTTTTCAATCGCCAGGGCAGCACAGTTAGCTTTCTTATCGAATTGGCCGCGACTCAACGAATCGCGGCTATTGGGAACACGTATACGAACAGTCTCCTAAGTTTCCACGCGCCGTTGATACCATTTGACTAGAAACACCACACTAAGCAGGGCCAGCGCCACCAGCAGCACGTTCAACCGCCGCGACCAGACCGATTCCGGCCGCAGGCTGTTGAGGCCTTGAGTCTCGAAAGAGAAAACGCCAAGGGGAACGGGAGTCCAGTCGATGGATTTGGTTTCCCAATTAATTGTTGAAGTATAGGAATTTTCTGGGGCATTCTTATTATTTATGTGTTGCCGAAAAAACATAGGAAAAGTACCAAACAGCTCAAAATCGTACTTACAAATCTCGCTGAGCAACATTCGCCCTGAATTCTTGTGATTAGTAATGCATTCATACTTATTTACGACACCTTTTTCGTGTTGACAAATCAGCGTAGATTTACTGGACCAGGAACCTTCTGGGACAGATTCTGAATTCCACACTAGATTTAACGTCCCGTCATCTGGTGATAATTCGATTTCCATTAAGTTTTCCGCGGATTTAGAGGTCCATGGTAAATCTGCGGTTAAACTCTGTTTAGATTGGATATCGCTGGTTACAACCATTCGCTTGTACAATTCAGGAAGACTACTAGCCTCGGAAATAAGTTCTTCCAAGATCAAGTCCGCAGGTAATCTTCCCGCACGAGCTGACCGTTGAATCCACTCATAGTTGAAAAGGAGGACGATTCCTTCTTCTACTGTTCCCCAATCTACAAGCACAAGATAATCCTTGTCAGTCTTAGCTGCTAACAATACGTAACCATCAGGTCGTAAGATAAAACGCTCTCGGGCAGCTGCAGTTCCTTTGTTACGACCGTCGCTCTTTAATTCACTCAAGTCAATACGAAAAAACTTGTCTTCCCTGGAATAGAGAGAATGTCCCTCCGTTAGTTGAAAAGCCGGTTCCACCGACGTTCACAATATCACGCGGACTTCTGCTCGGCGTCAATGGTCTTCGTATCGAGCACG